>JBIKMB010000035.1:0-38236 GCA_044359485.1 Pirellulaceae bacterium
CGTCCATGGTAGCCGCGCGCGGCGGTCGGCAAGTCGTCGGACAAGATCCGGCTCCTATGTCGATGTATCCCCCATTGCCCGGCTTGCCACATTTTGCCCCCAAAGCCAAAGCTCTGATCTATCTGCACATGAATGGTGGTCCTTCGCAGATTGATATGTGGGATCATAAGCCCGTCTTGCAAGAGAACTTCGACAAAGATCTCCCCGATTCGATTCGGCAAGGTCAGCGAATCACCACGATGACCAGTGGTCAAAGTCGATTGCCGGTTGCTCCATCAAAATTTAAATTTTCGCAGGCTGGCCAGTCGGGAATGTGGATCAGTGAGTTGCTGCCGCATACGGCCAAAGTGGTCGATGATATCGCTCTGATCAAATCGGTTCATACCAATGCGATCAACCACGATCCCGCCTGCACCTTTGTGATGACGGGCAGCGAAGTTCCCGGCAAGGCGAGCTTGGGTTCATGGCTGGCGTATGGTCTGGGAAGTGTGAGTAATGACCTGCCAGCTTTTGTGGTCTTGACTCCCAGCTGGACAGCCAGTGCGGCAGCTCAGGCACTCTTCACGAGAATGTGGAGCAGTGGATTCTTGCCGACTCGATTCAACGGTGTGGCACTCCGTGGTTCAGGAGATCCCGTCCTATATGTTCCCAATCCAAACGGCGTGACCTCGGCCGATCGTCGCACGATGCTAGATGCGTTAGGCGAGTTGAATCGGCAAAGCTTTGAGCTGAAAGGTGATCCGGAAATACAAACCCGAATCGCGCAGTATGAAATGGCTTTCCGCATGCAAACCAGCGTGCCTGAGTTGATCGATTTGAAGGACGAGTCTCAGGAGACATTGGATTTGTATGGTCCGGAGGTGACCAAGCCCGGTACGTTCGCGGCCAGCGCTCTACTGGCGCGACGTTTGGTTGAACGGGGAACACGCGTGGTTCAGATCTTGCATCGTGGCTGGGATCAGCATGGGAATTTACCAAGCGATATCAGCGCTCAATGTCGCGATACCGATCAACCATCCGCAGCGTTGCTCATGGATTTAAAACGGCGAGGGCTCTTGGATTCGACGCTGGTCGTGTGGGGTGGAGAGTTCGGTCGAACGGTTTATTCCCAAGGAACATTGACAAAAGAGAATTATGGACGAGATCATCACCCGCGAAACTTCTGTATGTGGATGGCGGGAGGTGGAATCAAAGGGGGCGTGGTGTACGGCGAAACCGATGACTTTAGTTATAACGTCGTTGCCAATCCTTGCCATATCAACGATCTGAACGCAACGGTGCTGCATTGCCTCGGAATTGACCATGAGCGATTTACGTTCAAATTCCAAGGCTTAGATCAGCGTTTAACGGGTGTAGAACCCCAGAAAGTTATCACCGAACTGCTGGCGTAATTTGGGAAACTATTTTGTCTTGATCGGTAGCGATGGATCGCTTGAGTACTGAGCCCAGCCCTGATAGTAGTTGGCTGCGCTCGGATATCCCAAGAGTTCGATGACAAATGCTCCCACACTGCTGCGACCACCCGATTGACAGTGCACGATGACCGGGGTTTCTGTCGCAAGTTTCGCCGCATTGAGTTTGGCCCGCAACTGTTCGTCGGATAAAAATTTTCCTTCGCCATCCAAGAATTCCACCCACTCGACATGGCAAGCGCCAGGGATGTGACCTTTGCGGACGCCAAATCCCGATTTGCCTGAGTACTCACCTTCACTTCGATTATCGATCAACACCGCATTCTGATTGGTGACGCACATTTCGACTAATTGATTCAGATCCGCATATCGTCGCGAATCAAAATGCACCGGATGTTCAATTGGCTTGACCGCCGTTGCGACGGTGCTGACCGTGCCATTCGCTTTGGTCCAACTAGCGAAACCGCCATCGAGAATGGCTACTTTCTTGACCCCGAGATATTTTAGTAGCCACCACAGACGAGCCACTTCGGGCATCATATCTCCATAGACAACGACTTGCGTCGCGGGAGTAATCGCTAAATGATCGAGTGAGTCCTGCCACAGTTTTTCATCGGTTAAACCGAACGGTTGCATCGATTGCTTTTTCCACACAACCATATCCACGAACAGAGCCCCTGGGATATGGCCTGCTTTGTACGCTTCGCGGTCTCGAACATCGAGCGTCCGGTAGTTGCCTACGCTTAAATCCGACTTTAATTTTTCAGCCGAGATGAGCAATTCACCTCTTTTGGAAACAACTTCGGATTCCGCAAAAAGCGGTGTGTTCATCCCACAGAATAATACGAGCAAACCCAGCGCACAGCGAAACATGTTGAAACCTCTTTCACCCGAGAATAAGCCCGACAACAAGCTACGTTCATTCTATCTTTTTTATTATAGCGGACCTGAATCGGAGGTGGCATGCCGGTTGTGACGTGGGAGGATACGCCGGGTGAAATGCTGATATTCCTGGTGCGACCCGCATATTCGACAAATCTAGAGAGATTCCTACCCCTTCTGTGATGCTGGCGTGATTGCCGCAGTCGGACGACCGATTAGCCTAAAAGGAATCCACTTATCTTTTTCTGCTAGCGTCAGATTTGACTAGCGCCAAGTTCTGCGAGTTCCAAAGTTATGGCCTGGTTTTGGTTTCTGCTGATGCTGCTGTTGCTCCTAATCGGGAACTCCACCGAATACAGCAGCGGTATCGGATCAATTTTGCAGGGACTCTCAAATTTACAACAGACCACTCAGAATGACGTTAACCCATTGATACTGATCGGCCCGATGATGGTCGTGCTTTTGCTGGTCAAGGCCTGGATGATCTACATCGGTCGTCACGTTGAAAGCGGCGAACTATCGTCGGAGTCGGCGAGTAAAATGTGGGATAGCGGTCATCGATGGGGAACGATATTGGGAGCTGCGTTGGTGGTGGTGCTGGAGCCTGCTGCGGGCATCACTCGCGGTGCTTTACAGTTCCAGAAGTATTCAGAGACGTTGGCTACGTTTCTTTCCATACTACCCTTGGTGCTATTCGCCGTATTGATAGACAGTATTGCCTATCAATGGGAACAATATTGCAGCGAGGAACCTCATTTCGCACCACAGCCAACTCTCGAAAAACCGCTACTATACTTAGGCCGTAGGGCTCAGTCGAGTTGGCTATTACCGCTGCTACCGATCATGCTGAGTTGTCTCGGTGTCGATGTATTTAAGCTGATCTTCTCTGAAGCGATACTTGAAAAGTGGGCGATCGTTTTTGTTCCACTATTATCAGCGCTGGTCGCGATGATTATCAGCAGCAGTCTATTAGCTTTCTGCACAGAATCCGCTGTGCATACCCATGCTCAAGGCCAACGCTGGTTACAACTTTTTCAAGAGGTTGACGCTCCGGTTCGAGATATTCGATTGTGGCATACCGGAAACCGTATCAACAACGCGATGTTACTCGGATTCTTTGCCCGGTTTCGCTACGTTATTCTGAGCGACAAACTTCTCAACACTCTCACCTCTCGAGAATTAGAGATGGTCTTGTTGCATGAAGCCGCGCATGGCAAGTGTCGACATGGGATTAAACGCTTTCTGGTTTTAGGACTCGGGATAGGGACACTGGCTGTGGCCTGGCAGGGGTGGCGGTGGAGTGCCAATGCTTTGAGAGATAGTACGAGTCTCGCGCAGTTCGTTTCGATGGTTGTCTATTGGGGAGGCTTGGTAAGTTTGGGTTTGCTGGGCCTAGCTGTTTTCTGGTGGGTTCGCGGCTTTTGGCATCGGACGGAACTTGAAGCGGATCGAGTTGCTTGCCTGCTTTCCGTGGGGTTGCGTCGAGCGGAGTATTACGTGGGGGATGCGGGCGAGTGCCAGAATTGGAGCGAGAGCCGACAGCACTGGAAATCAGCGATGGAGTTGAGTGCGGCACTGTACAATCTGGTTGGCACTGAGCAGCGTGCGGCGCGCGACACTTGGACTCATCCAAGCGTCAAATCCCGGGTGCAGAAGTTGTCCGAGTTGTTCGCACCCGCCCAGCACTGAGGAGCAAAAGGGGTAAAAAAGTGGGAAAACGGGCTGACTTGAAAGAAGCCGATTCAAAAGGAGCTCTTTTTTCTGCGGCCGTTCGCTTTTGGCACATCCGTTGCAATCGGAACTTTCATGGAGCTTTTGATAAGGTTCTTGGGAATTTTAATGGAGTGATTGATGCTTACGCACATTTTCAACCGAAACTTCCGTAGGCACTTTTCCCCCCCTATTTTCCCTCCTTCCATCCCTTGCAATTCCGGTAAGGCTCAGCAGGACCAGCGACGATGAATGCGACAGAAAACAGTTCTCTGTTAATGCGAATCGATCAAGCTTTTTCGGTATCCCCTCACCTCTGTGGGCGGCATTTGATGGTCCAAACCGAGGCCGACACGGTCGTAGTTCGCGGGACGGTTGAGACCTACTATCAAAAGCAAATGGCTCAGGAAATCGTGCGGCGCGTTGAAGGCGTCCAGAAGATCGACAACCAACTCGAAGTCTCCTGGGGCTAATCCGGACTATTTTGTCCAAGACTTTCTTGATCCTGCGTAACTCTTCCGGCGGGTGGGCTGTCCAATCGCTGGGCTTGGGCTCTAATCTCGTCTTATCCCTAGCAATTGCCGTGGGGCATTGCGGCTTGTTGGATAATTTCGCGATTAGGATCCGAGGAAACAGAGCTATGTCGAGAACAGGCGTGATTACATTCAAGGGTACGCCGATGACCCTTTTGGGCGCTGAGGTCAAAGTCGGCCAGCCAGCCCCTGCGTTTACTTTGCATTATTTCGAAGGTGGCTTGAAGACCCTAAGCAATGGGGATCTCAAGGGTAAACCGACTTTGCTGAACATCGTCCCCTCGTTGGACACTGGGGTTTGTGCCATCCAAACCAAAAAATTCAACGCCGAATTGGCTTCCCTAGGTGATAAAGTTCACGCCGTTACCGTAAGTCGCGATCTGCCGTTTGCTCAAAATCGCTTTTGTGGAGCAGAAGGTATTAAATCGCTTAAAAATGGTAGTGACTATCAAGCAGGTTCCTTCGGGCAAGCTTGGGGATTAATGATTGATGAGCTTAAGCTATTAGCTCGAGCCGTTTATGTATTAGACGCTCAGGGTACGGTCGTTTATGGAGAGATTGTGCCTGAGGTAACAACGGAGCCGAGTTATGAGAAAGCTTTAGAGGTTTTAAAAAAACTAGCAGTCTAAAGATAATTTTATTGACTTTACACATTGCGCAAACAGATAATCCTGGCTTGAGCAGGCTCTTATCTACTCGGTCTGCACGTGGCCAAAGGATCGCAATTCCCTAGCTATTTACTTGTCTGAAACAATGCTTGTCTCTCAAGTGATCGGTATAAGGAACTGCAATTCACAAGTCCGTCACCCTGGTTGGAGTCGCTTTAAAGGTAATTCCAGTTTGCGTTTCGTGAAGGGTTTGTGCTGTGACGAATATTTATGTGGGGAACCTGTCGTATCGAGCAACAGAAGATCAACTTCGAGAAGCCTTTGGTCAATATGGTCAGGTTTCTCAAGTGAGTATTATTATGGATCGAGAGACAGGTCGTTCCCGAGGATTCGCGTTCGTTGAAATGCCGAACAGTCAAGAGGCTCAATCGGCGATCGAGAATCTGAACCAGCAGGAAGTGGCTGGGCGAAGGGTGACCGTCAACGAAGCGCGTCCTCGTGAAGAGCGTTCAGGCGGCGGTCGAGGTGGCTATCGAGGCGGTAGCGGAGGGGGTGCCTCCGGTGGTGGCCGTCGCGATTGATATTGAGTCGCCCTTATCGCTGCCATGGGTTCAACGCTGTTCGGTCAAAGCACGGCAGTTGTCTGCCGTGCTTGATGCCTGGACCGCTTTATCAGCCCAGCCAACTACTAGTCCAGTTATCTGTCGGCCCAGTTATCTGTCGGCCCAGTTATCTGTCGGCCCAGTGGACTCTAACCCTCAGTCATGCACCAACAACGTCGCTCGTCTGCCATCCGAGAGTGGAAGACGCAGTGAGTTATAGCGTTGTTGCACTCGATCGGGCTGGTCTAAAAACGAGTCTTGCCCAAGCGTAGTCATGGATCACGTTGACCTGATGAGAGGGCTTTGCTTGCGCACCAGACTCCATCACGTACCTGGGACTACCGTGCCAAGAAGTCTCGCGCGGGCCGGACGAGCGGTTGGCCTCTGGCGAGTATAATAGAAATTGCATGGCAGGATTAGGCAGTGAGAATCCGCCGGTAGGGTTCTGGCATGGTCGTCTCCTCGCTGCTGAATTGTTTGGTAAAAATTCAGCAGCGAGAGTTTTCAGCGGCTGATTTACAGTTGTGGCAAGATCCAGTTTTTGGCTGCAGCTAAAGCTTCGGGCACCTTCTCGGGATTTTTTCCGCCAGCTTGGGCTAAGTCAGGTCGACCGCCCCCACTACCCCCTAAGATCTGAGCGGTATGGCTCGCCCAGGTTCCTGCGCTCAATCCTTTGGCAACCAAGTCTTGGCTGAGGCCGGCGATAATGATCACTTTGTCGGGACCAGCGACACCGGTCAACAATATGGCGGTTGGCTTGGAGGACTTTTTGCGAACCGCATCGATCAACTGTCGCATCTGATTCGGATTGGCCCCCGGAATTTCTGCAGTGATGATTAAGGCGTTGGACGAATGTGTGGCACCTTCTAGTAATTGATCTGCTGAGATCTCGCCACCGGTGGCAACATTCTTCAGTTGATCTAGCAGTTTGAGTTCATCTTGCAGGAGCGATTCGACACGCTGGATCAGATCTGGGAAGGCCACATTGACAGCCCTGGCGGTTTCTCTCAGCCAAGTGCGCATCTCATTGTAGGTCGAGGTGGCTGCCGCGGTGATGTTCGCGGCGATGGATTCTGGAATATCCTTGGCTTGGCCGCTGCTGATCGCTTTCTTTAATTGACGAACACGATTCATCAAATATGCCGTGTGCTCCGCCACCTGTTGCGGGGCGCACTTAAGGGTGTTGCCCAACTTGTTGAGTGTTTCTTCCACCCATTGGCGATGCTGATGTGCTCGGTCGCCTGTCAAGGCGACGATGCGGCGAACACCTGCCGATACGCTTTCCTCGCTCACAATTTCGAAATTCTTTACTTCGGCAGTGTTCGTCAGGTGCGTGCCACCGCACAATTCCTTCGAGAACTCTCCCATCGAAACCATGCGCACCGGATCGGGATACTTTTCACCGAAAAGCATCATGGCACCAGCCTTGCGAGCTTCCGCGAGGGGCACGATATTCCAGGCGACAGGCGCAGCAAGAGAAACCTTCTCGTTGACAATGGACTCGATCTTGCGAAGCGTCGCCTCATCGATCGCGGCTTGATTGGAAAAGTCAAAACGGAGCCAGTCAGCGTCCACTTTGGAGCCTTGCTGTTGAGCATGTCCACCTAGGGTTTGCTGCAGCGCGTAATGCAATAAGTGCGTTGCCGAGTGGGCGCGGCGAATGGCTTGACGGCGTTCGGTATCGACAATCGCTTGAACGGTCATGCCTTCTTTGATTTCACCTTTTTCCACTTTACCGAAGTGGATGAAAAGTTCGCCCGCTTTTTGCGTATCGGTGACTCGGAAAACGCATTCCTCGTTCATGAGCACGCCGGAATCGCCTACCTGTCCGCCGCTTTCTCCATAAAAGGGAGTGCGATCCAGTACGACACGGCTCAAATGTTCTTGGTCACCACCACTCGCCAAGCGTCCAATCAAACGATCGTCATCGGCTGGTCCAACGATGATCCCGCGAACCTGGGCTGAGCATTGCGTGGTCTCGTAGCCTAAGAAATCCGTTTTCAGCAAAGCTTCTTTGAGCGTTTCAATAGGGCCCGTTTGGAATAGTTCTTTTTGGCCTGCTCCACTGTCAATACTGTGTTCGCCCATCGCGGCGCGATAGCCGTCCCAATCGAAAGTCAGGTTTTTTTCTGCCGCGAGCGTTTGAAAAAGTTCAGGTGGAACGCCATTGGTTTGGTAAAGTGACGCGGCTTCGCGACCATCTACCATGACTTTCCCTTCTTTTTCCATCGCGCCAAATACTTGCTGAATGCGGCTGAGGCCGGCGTCGATGGTTTCAAAGAAGTCGGACTCTTCGCGGCTAATGACTTTGGCAACCCGTGTCGTCGTTTCGCTCAGTTCAGGATAAATACTCTTCATGCACTGCGCGACCATAGGGACCAAGTTGTGAAGGAATGGCTTGCGTAGACCGATTTGATGACCATCCAAAACGGCGCGACGGATTAATCGCTTGATAACGTAGCGAGCTTTCTTGGGACCGGGATAAACATTTTCATGTACAGCGAACGTACAAGCGCGGATATGGTCGGTGATACGTCGCAGTCGACGTCCGTTATCGCTGGTGTACTCATACTTAACGCCGCACACTTCCGCTGCGGCGAGCACGATCGGATAGAGGCTATCGATATGGAAGTTGGAAGGTACATTTTGCAATACGCTTGCTGTACGTTCCAAGCCCATACCCGTATCGATGTTTTTGCTGGGAAGTGGTTGCAAGTTATTGGGTGGTTCGCCCACGCGATTGAACTGGGTAAAGACGAGATTCCAAATTTCAACCGACTTGCCATTATCGAGTTGATAATAAATTTCACTGCAGGGGCCGCAAACTCCGTCGGGGCCTTGACTGGGTGCGCTGGCAGGCCAGAAGTTTTCATCTTCATCCATGCGAGCAATGCGTTGTGATGGCAGACCAATTTCGCTGTTCCAAATGTTGGCTGCTTCATCATCATCTTTGTAAACGGTAACGCTGAGACGGTCTTTGGGTATCGCTAGCCATTTAGGATCAGTCAAAAACTGCCAGGCCCAATGAATGGCTTCCTTTTTGAAATAATCGCCAAAGCTAAAGTTCCCGAGCATTTCAAAGAAAGTGTGGTGATAGGCTGTGCGTCCAACGTTATCGATATCCCCTGTGCGGAGGCATTTTTGGCACGTTGTGGCCCGAGTGAATTCCAATTTCACTTTGCCCAGAAAATGATCCTTGAATTGATTCATTCCAGCTGGGGTGAAGAGTACCGATGGATCCCAAGTTGGAACGAGAACGTCGCTCGGTTGACGACTGTGACCTTGGGACTGGAAGAAGGAGAGGTATTTCTCGCGTAGTTCGTCGCTTTTCATAATAAGCTGATCGTGTCCGTGCAAAAGCTTGAGAAAAATTTAAATCCGATAGTTCGATGTACTATACAAATACTGGTCAAAATCCACCATCGCCCTAGGGATCCTTCGCATTCTTTGGATCGAGAGAATCTTGGCTGGACTTCAGGGAATGTTCAACTTGCGTAGAGTATCGGCGGCATCGATCACCTCAATTTCGATCGATTGACCGTCGAAGCGATTTACCCGTTCAATAAACTGGGTTGGAGTGGAGACGATTTCACCTTGTACAGACAGGATCAATTGTCCAGGTCGCAGGCCTGCTTGCCAAGCTGGCGTATTGGGCTCTACCTGCAGTGCCGCCAGCTTGGGTGGTGTCGGGAGTGAGCGGGACATGAAGCGAAGCATTTCGGTCGGAAGAGCGGTGGCATACTCGACGGCAAGTCCGCGCCAACTGGGTAAGGGATGGATGGAGTAGGCGGGAATCTTGGAAGCAACATACTTTTTGCTGAGCTGCCCTCGAAGTTGGATATTCTCGGGAAATCCACCGAAATTGCTGTAACGCCGAACCGAGAGTTCGACCTGTTCTTCGGCTCCATGACGACTGAGTGCGAAGAAGAGGCTGTTGCGATCAAACACTGGAGCCCCATTAACGGCCATGATAATGTCGTCGGGTCGGAGCCCGGCCAAGTCGCCTGGCAGGCCGGGGACGACGCGGGAAACATAAGCGCCACGTATTCCATTTTCGCGGCGAGACGCTGGGATTTCTTCGGGGACAATTCCCAGAAATCCGAATTCTGGAATTTTGCCGCGTTTGAGAGCTTCGACAGCTCGCAGAAACATTTCATCGATTGGAATGGCAAAGCCGCCATGGTTGGCAACGGTTGGGACAAACGCATTAGGAATAATCATACCGATCAACGCGCCATCGAGATTGAGTATCGGGCCACCATTGAAGCCGTTACTGAGCCTAGCATCGATTTGTAGCAGTCCTCCGAAATGATGGAGCGTTTGTTTTTCTTGCAGAGAGGATGTTTCCCCCGGCGTTCCTGCGAGCGAGCGATCGACGTTGGCAACAATTCCCCAGGCCATCGAAGCAGAGCCATCTCTGGCTGAGGCGTAGGGATTGCCCATGGCAAAAACCAATTCCCCTTTTTTGATTTCGTGTTGAGTGTTGATTTCGATCGGGACTAAATCGATCGATTCCTGCACTTTGAGCACAGCTAGATCCGAGAAGGGATCCCCCGCTTGCACTTCAGCTGGAACCCAAGTGGGTTCAGCGCTGCGTGGCTCTTTGTTGGACCAAACATAATAGTCACTGCTCCGCGGATCGCTCAGTTCTGAGAAGCAAGTGACGATATGCCCTTCGTTATCGATCACGATACCGGTGGCGTAGTCAGTGGGAACAAAATCGGGATCGGTTGGGCGATCGAGTTCATTAAAGCGGACACCTGGACCGAACTGAAATCGAAGTGTTTCGGCACGAGGATCGGTATCCCGGCGCACTCTTGCAATAGCCACAACCGACCGCGAGACGCGTTGGGCCACTTGGAGCGATTTCTCTTGCATGGCCCGCAAAAAGGTGTCGGCTTCTGAAGTGGACGTAGTGTCTTGTTGCGTGGTGAGAGGAGGATTCGGTTTCGTTTCAGGGGAAGAGCCGGAGGGTTGCTGTGCCAAAGTGGAGCGGTCTGTTATCGCGACGGCCAAGAGCAACAGGGTCAAAAGCCGCAACAAGTCCGACGCACCGACTGCAGGTGTTGCGAGAAACCGCGAGAAATACGTACGAAATGAGCGCGGGATAGGGCAGGAGCGACTGGCGCCCAGAGGGAAAATGGGTCGGTGGTGTGGCTGGATGCGTACCATCACGGTCGGAGTGGTTTACGAACAAAAGGCTGGGTATTCGAAACAGGTTTTTAACGCTGGTTCTGGTTGCGACTCCTTTAGTTATAACGTATTGCGGGGGTAGAACGAGTGAGCGGTTTGGGGAGTTCCCAATAAAACAACCCGCAAATCGTTGTCGATTTGCGGGTTGAGGGTGGAGTCGTTTGGGACGGCCCCGAAGCGGGAGCGAGAATTTTCCAGACCCGTCCATGGCTACGCCCATCTTTGGTGAGCCGGCGATTTTCTAGGCTTGGTTAGGCCTGGAGGTATCAAGAGTCCCTTTTGGAATCAGGAATCTACGACGGATTCTTCTTCCGCTTCGTTTTCCGCACCTTCGGCTTGAACGGCTCCGACTGGGTCGTTGGAGGCGAGAATAAGTTGTCGCATTTCCTCGGCAAGCTCGGGGTTTTCGATCAAAAAGTTACGCGCTTTTTCTTTCCCTTGTCCCAGATAGGTTTCGCCATATTTGAACCAAGCGCCACTGCGGTTGATGACCTTACAATTGACGCCCAGGTCGAGCAAATCGCCTTCGAAGGAGATGCCGTTGGAGTGCATCATGTCAAACTCGGCGACTCGGAAGGGAGGTGCAACTTTGTTTTTGACCACTTTGCAGCGGACGCGTTGACCGACGACTTCTTCACCTTCTTTCAAAGCGCCGATGCGACGTACGTCGATACGGCAAGATGAGTAAAATTTAAGGGCTCGGCCGCCAGGCGTTGTTTCTGGGCTACCGAACATAACACCCACTTTTTCGCGGATTTGGTTGATAAAGATTACGGCACTTTTGCTTTTCGCGATTGCGCCGGTGAGTTTACGCATCGATTGGCTCATCAATCGGGCTTGGAGGCCGACGTGGGAGTCGCCGATTTCGCCTTCCAATTCTTGTCTGGGAACCAAGGCGGCTACCGAGTCGATCACGATGACGTCGACCGCATTGCTTTTGACCAGCATTTCGGTGATTTGCATTGCTTCTTCGCCACTGCTCGGTTGGCTTACCAAGAGCGTGTCCAGTTCGACGCCGATTTTCTTGCCCCAGCTTGGGTCAAAGGCATGTTCGGCATCGATGATTGCCGCGATACCACCCGCTTTTTGGGCCTCCGCACAGATATGCAGAGCCAGGGTGGTTTTACCGCTGGACTCAGGTCCAAAGATCTCGATGATGCGTCCGCGTGGGATACCGAAGCCACCCAGGGCGATGTCCATCGATAGGCTCCCGGTTGGAATCCCTTCGACTTTTAATTGCCCCTCGCCTCCGAGCGGCATAATCGAGCCTTCGCCGAATTGCTTTTCGATTTGCTGCAGCGCGGTCTTCAGATTCGGATCTCGCTTGAAGATTGCTTCTAAACCGGTTGGTTCACTGTTTCCACGTTCTTTGTCTGCTTTTTTCTTTGCCATCCCTAGTTTCTCCTTAGATCCACGGCTGGGTGCATTCGACATGGGGCACTTTGCCAAAGTTGTATACACATGATTAGTATCGCATAGGTGAGTCATTTGCAATAACCACCAACGAAAATATTTTTCGCTCCAGTCGTGACACCTTAGGTCCAGGGTCGCTGGAGAGTGCAAAAATTTCTAGTTCGGCTCTGGGGCAGGTTGGCAACCGGGCAATTTTCACACGGTATTTCTTTCCCGCGCGTTAAATCTTGCCATAATTCCCCCAAGTCGCTTCACAAATTCGTAATCCGTACTTTTTTTGCCTCTCTTCTCCGAAAAGCTCAGTCCGATATCAACGGTGAACCGCGTTCATGGATGAACGGAGAGCGAAATGACTCGGCTAACACTGGCGGGAGCCTTTGGCCATCTAGATCTCCGCATCGTCTCGGATTTTACCGGGGCGCGCTTTTGCCTTGCCAACAAATGGATTTGTCAGGAGTCAGGAAAATGAAAATCAGCAGGATGGCGCTTAGCGCCGCTCTAGCCTGCGTTTGCTTTACCGGTTCAGCCTATGCTCAGCAAGGTCACCGTGGAGCAACCAGCTATCAGAAAACAGCATATTCTTACGGTTATGACGAGACATCACCAAGCGATGATGCTCCCGCCGCCGCACCAGCTCCAGCCGCTGCACCCACTGTCGCGTGCGACAACGGAAGCAGCTGCGATACAGCTTGTGACGAAATCGGTGGTTGCGGATCTTGGGGACTCGATCTGGGCTGCTGCTTGGGCGAACCTTTCAAACTCGTCGATGGCGACGTTTGTGGGTACACGATCGGTGGTTGGACCCAACTGGGCTATCACACCTACAACACCCCCTTCAACTTCAATCAGCACGCTGACCGAGTCAACTTGCACCAACAATGGCTCTATGCCGAAAAAGTTGCCGATGGCAGCTGCGGTTTAGGCCTCGGTGGACGCATTGACTATTTGTACGGTGTCGATGCTCAAGACACTCAAGCTTTCGGCACCCAACAGAGCGGTTGGGATAACCCATGGGACCATGGCATTTATGGCCATGCATTGCCCCAAGCATACGTTGAAGCAGCGTACGGTGATTTGTCCGTCAAGGCAGGTCACTTCTTCACCACGATTGGATACGAAGTGGTTGCCGCTACCGGTAACTTCTTCTACTCCCATAGCTACACGATGTACAACAGCGAGCCGTTCACCCACAGCGGTATCTTGACCACCTACGCTCTAAGCGAAGACACCAAGATCTACAACGGTTATGTTATGGGTTGGGACAGCGGTTTCGATGACAATGGTGACGCATGGTTAACGGGTGTTAGCACCAACTTGACCGATAACGTTAGCTTCACCTACGGTTTGGTTCTCGGTCGCTTCGGCGCCGGTGTTGCCAACGAAGCTGGCGAAATGCACAGCATCATTGTGACCAGCAAGTTGACCGACAGATTGACCCACGTCTTCTGGACCGATTACCTCGATTCGGACAATGCCACCAACCGAGCCGTTGAGCGTCAAACCTACGACCTCAACAATGCATTGATCTATTCGATCAACGATTGCCTCTCTTGGGGTAATCGCTTCGAATGGTACAATGTAGAACGCGGTTTGGGCAAACAGGGACCTGGTCATTCTGATATTTATGCCTTCACCTCGGGCGTGAATATTCGCCCTCATTCCAACTTGGTGTTCCGACCTGAAGTCCGCTGGGACTGGGACCGCGACCGCATCTTGGGATTGGAACTTGGCTCAAGCCAAACAACCTTCGGTATGGATGCTATCCTAACCTACTAAGGTTTGCAGTTCCCGCTAATCCATTGAGGCATGCGATTAACAGGCCCCTTGCGTGAAAACGCAAGGGGCTTTTTTGTTTTGTTTGTGCGCCGACGGAGGTCGATGCCCATGCATCGGCCTATCTTTGAATGAATGCTCGTTCTAGGGCAAATCAATGCCTGCTTCTTGGGCGATTTGGCTAGTTTGCAGCGAAATCTGGGGCAGGGGAAGAAATTGTAGATTTTCGTAACTGCAGTATTCGTAACTCTTTGAGTTCGCTGCCAGCCTATTCAATAAAGCGTCTGGCACGATATCTGCTTTCTGTGCTGCTGCGCGAAACTAAAGCGTAATGATCCGACACGGCACGATGTTCTGTGCAAGCGTTGGTCCATGTGGTTTTAATGGGTGTGCGTTAGCCATTGGTTCTGCCGGATGTTCCAGTATCAATTCGCGGGTCCCACTGGCAATCGCCGCACTGCTCCTAACCCGCCCTACCCTGTGTCGCTCCGCCGGAAGACTTTTTTCTGCCGGTCAACCGCGGAGCGACATGTTTTTCGCTCGATCGGAGTAGCGGTGCACCGTACATGCAGGAGCTTTGTGTGGACTGCTGGTTTTTGTTTGGGGAGTTTCCATTGACAGTTCACATCGGTTGCTGAGGCGGCAGCGGTCAATAAGTACAAATTGCTCGGATGCTCTTCGCACGAGCCTAACATTCGGTTTCGGGTTGACTGTTGGCAACTCAAGGCCACCGGACTTCGGCTCATGCTTGGGCCTGAAGGGTACCCCAACGGCCTTGGATAGGTGTCCGCCTCACCTGTTCGGGCCGGGGTATTTCCTTTCTTCCTCTTCTCTAGTAGTCTGCTAAAAGCTTGGCCTCTTTCTTCAAGCTCACTGGCATCGATATGTCTTGAGCGTGAAAAGTCCCTCGAGGTGGTTCGTCTCTCAAGGTGTTTCACCGTGAAACTCATTATCGCCATCATCCAACCGAATCGACTTGAAGCCGTTAAAGATGCTTTGACTGAAGTCGAAGTGTTTCGATTGACTGTTGTGGATTGCCAAGGATTCGGTCGACAGAAAGGGCAACTTGGTATTTATCGTAGCCAAGAACCGACGGTGAATTTGTTGCGCAAAGTTCAATTGCAGATCGCCGTCAATGAAGACTTTGTGGAGCCGACGATTCAAGCGATCATGCGAGCGGCTCGCAGTGGAGAAAAGGGGCAAATCGGCGACGGGAAGATTTTTGTACTCCCAATGGAAGATTGCATTCGCATCCGAACCGGTGAACGGGGTTCGGACGCGATCTAATTACCGGTGTTTTGACCTGCGTCAGGCCACTGGATCATAGCCATCAGATCCCATCGGCCGCCCCATTGGCAGATATTTGCACAATGCGATTCCTAGGAAATACAGAAAGATCAGTGGCAAACCCATACCGCACATGCTGTAAATGTCTCCACCGGGCGTCAAAATCATCGAGAGAAACGCGATGACCAAGATCGCTAGCTTCCACTGCTGCAAATAATTTTCGACGCTAAACAGCCCAATGCGGTTGAGAAACACCATAACCAATGGAAGTTGAAAGGCAACACCAAAGCCCAGCGGCAAGATCAAAGCAAACGAGACATACTCGTTCAATCGGGGTGATAAATCCGTTCCCAAACTCGCGTTAGCTTCCAATAAGAACTCGATCACGAAACGAAATATCACGAAGAACGCCAAACTCACGCCGGCTAAAAATAATCCTAAACTCATCGGCAAAAAGAAATAAACATACTTCCGTTCGTGCGGGTATAAGCCGGCTGCGACAAACTCCCAGATGTGCCAGAAAATCCCAGGGCTTCCGAAGACGATTCCCGCAATTAAAGCCGCTTTGAGCCAGATCATAAAACCTTCTTGAATATTCAGCGTCTCGACACGCGTCGAAACCTTTCGCCAAATCCGCACCGGCACCAAACGCTCCACAATTTGGTCATCGGCAACACCCTGATAGAGCGCTTTGGGATCGGCCCCGCGCGAAGCAGCCGGCTTGCCATCGGCCGCTTGCGAATCCCCTTGCGTCCTAGCAACCGAAGCGGTGGAGTTCGAGGTTGAGTCCAAGCTCATCGGCGCAACCGGAGCCGGGGCGGCTGTACTGGGTAACGCAGCAGCGGGCGCAGTCGTTTTCTGGGCTTCGGGGGCCGCCGGCGGCGCGGCTGAATTTGGAGCCGCTGAATCGGGAGCAGCGGGTGCTGGTGCCGTTGGCTCGGGATTCGTCCTTGCCGGTTTAGAGCTCGCCGGTTCAGCGGAATCGGCATGAGGCTTGGCAGCCGCCTCGGGGACTGTCGGCGGCGATGCTGGGGAGCTTGCTGGAGCTGTGATCGCGTCGATACGGAAATCGCGTGGATCGATCAATACATCTTCGCTGATAATTCCTTTCTCACGTAACTTATCAGCCAACGTATCGGAAACGATAACACCACTGGCCTTGCTCAACCGCTCCAAATCCTGCTTGAGAGCAAATTGCTCAAGGGCTGCTTTCAAGGGAGTTTGAATATACTGGACGATGTCATCTGCCAAAAAAAGTCCAAATATCAATCCAATTCCAACCCAAACGGTTGATTTCGCGAGAGCTTTGCGAAGCTGTTCTAAATGCTCGCCAAAAGTCATCGAACTGCTTTCAAACAGATCGTCAGAGACTCGAGGCGAGATGCGTGGGGCTGTCATAATCGGTTCTTTTCGGCGTGGTTCGATACTTCTGAGGGAAGAAACGGGCTCGACATCATCCCTCCAACTTTACAGCATATTATGATCGAGGGTGCGTTTCCTGACAGTAGTTATTTTGTCCTCCATCTGAGTTGTGTGTCATGTCGACAACGTCGCAGTCGCTGTATCCCTTACAATTCCAGCCACTTTTTCGTTCCTACCTCTGGGGTGGGAGGGGACTTAAAGATTATCTTGGGAAACCCATTTCCGACGAGGGTGTTTGGGCGGAAAGTTGGGAAATAGTCGACCATGGACCTGATCAAAGTATCATCACTAATGGATTTCTTGCCGGAAAAACGCTGGGAAGTCTTCTCAAAACCGATCCGATTGGGGTTCTCGGCGAGCCAAGCTTGTCCTCGGCGCGAGCGAACTCAATGCCGCAGGCCCCCCCTGCTTTTCCCTTGCTTTTGAAGTATTTGGATTGTCACCGAGTGCTTTCGGTTCAGGTTCATCCCGATGATGCTTACGCTCAAAAGATGACACGGCCCGATCTGGGAAAAACGGAAGCTTGGTACGTCGTGCAGGCGGAGCCAACCGCAATCATCTACGCGGGGCTACGCACTGGGGTAACCCGCGAGAGTTTGGCGGCAGCGATCGCCGCCGGCAAGACCGAAGAGTGTTTGCATCCCGTCCAGGCTCGCGCTGGAGACTGCATCTTCATTCCCGCCGGAACCGTGCATGCTTTAGGTAGCGGCCTGATCGTGGCGGAGATCCAGCAATCCAGCGATACGACCTTTCGCTTGTTCGACTGGAATCGCGTTGATGCTCAAGGCAATAGTCGACCTCTCCATGTCGAGGAAGCTCTGAGCGTTATTGACTTTGAACGGGGACCAGTCGAGCCGCAAAGCGTGCAGATGCGGCGGCCGGCGAATGGCGATTCACCACGCTGGGATTTGCTAGTCGATTGCGAAAAGTTTACCCTTGAGCGCTTCATGGGTCCGGGACTACAGCGTTGGCAAAGCAATAATCGTTTTGCCATCCTAACGATTCCGGAGGGATCTGGTCAGTTATCGTGGAGCGAGGGAACGCTCACTCTCGGCCGAGGTGATAGCGTTTTGGTGCCTGCTGCTTGCACCTGGTTTGCTTGGCAAGCGTCCGATCCAAACTCTGTCGTCTTGCTCGCCCAAGCTTAATCTTGGAGGGTGCAGCTAATGCTGAGACGGCGGCCCACTTCGCCGCAATAACCGCTCAGCAGAAGAACGTCCCAAATCAGACGCGCAAGAAAATCTTTTGCCTCTGCAAGCTGCGCAAAAACAGCCAATTGATCCAGCAGAAAAGCACGAGTCCCAAGTAGGCATACCAGTAGGGCGAATCTTTTGGAAAAAAGGGCTGAACGGCATTGGAGACCAAATCATGCAAGACATAAGCCGCTAAGGCATTGGTACCAAATGTTGTGAAAAGAGGTAGTTGCAATTTGGCCACATCGCACAGGAAATAAAACAGCACGAATACGGCTAGAGAGAAGCCGGCAGCGAAAGTCAAGTAAGAAAGCGTTCCCGCGCGTTGGCTCATCATCCAGTAGTTCCATTGTCGCTCGGAACTTTCAGGCGGTTTCACAAAAGGAGCCTCAGCACACCAATCCATCCAGTTATTTTTACTGCTGTTGATCTGTTCGATTCGCGACGATGCAGGCAGGACAGGATCGAGCGCAAGTTTGGGGAGGGCTTCACTCTTGTCTGCAGGTCGAACATCGTAGAATCGTGTTCCACAAGAGAGCAAATATCCCACAGCCATCAGCGTGATGGCAATCCACAGCGACCAAGCCACTGGACGCCCACGATGTTCATCGGCGGCTTCCGTCGCGCCGTTTCCAGCGACGAACCAGTCACAGGCAAATGTTCCGAGAATCGCAGGGGTCGTCCAGGTGAGGAATCCCAGTGGGCCACCGTCGATTGCATTAGGACTGGTGTTGCACCAAGTGAAGTTAAATAGGTAGGAGAGGATCACGTGCAAAGAAGCTGAACCGATCAGCCACCCGATGCGTGTTGTCGAGGATCGATGGATTACTGGTACAAGCCACAGCGATGTTACCGCGATGTGCATCAAGGTTTGAAACCATTGTCTTTTCAGAGGTTCCTGGATCGCTCCCCAAAAACCCAGCTTGGTTAATTCCTCCCATGAATTGGCTCGAGGACTCACTGCATAAACCACAAGCGCCACCAAGACTAAACCGAGCAGCCGCCTTACCACCCGGAGATAGGACTCCAAGGTCTGGCCGCTCTGCAATTGCCGGCCAACCGTCAAACGCAAAGAAAATCCAACGGCGAAGAGAAACTGAGGCATGATCGTGTCGGCATAACTGCAATAGTCATGCGTGTGCTTGAGAACCTGGGGACAAGCTTGGTAACCACCAAAGTAGTTTACGATCAGCATTCCGAATACGGTGTAGCCTCGAAACTGATCCAGCGACTGGAGTCGCTTCGATTTGGTATCCAATCGCTGGTTCGACAAAACGTTATCTTTCGCAGTTTCGATTTGTGAATCGGGCAAGGCAGAGTGGGGTGCACTGGTCATAAGATTTCCAAGCTGTGTCGAAGAGCGGTTCTCGATCGAGCTTCGCGTGTCTCGATTTCACAACGAGCGAATTTTAATGCATCCATGAAAACGTTTGGGTCCTATGCCGCTCTGCCTCACCGCTGAGAGACTATTTTTTTGCACCGTCGATTTTTAGTTCAAAAAAATTGGGTTTACCTGCTTCGACTTTCACCGAGAGAGGACTGTTCATTGCATCGTAGTACTTGGTATCGATACGACTTTTTTTACCATCGGACTTATCAACCCATTCTCCACCTTCATTGATGTAGTCATCTTTCGATGGCCAAGTATCGCGGAGACAAACCTTATGCTCTCCAGGAACAGCCCCCTTCTGTTCTGTTTGATCGTCGATGATGAGCTCAAATTTTCCGTTGGCATCTGTCTTGCCCACAGAGCGCGGGCCACCTGTGGACCAAAACTCGATGTGAATCAAATCCATCGGTTTGCCATCCACCGTAACCACACCAGTGACCTCGGCCACCTCTCGTCCAGAACTGCAGCCAACCCCTGTCAAGAGGAGAGAAGTAATAGCGAGCAACGCAAAAGCTCGAACGCCCGTGCTGCGAAACAATGCATATTGCATGAAAAACACCTAGTTCCTTGAATGTAATTGACCAAAGTTCGCTGGGAAAAACTAGCAGGAAAGGCTGTGGCATCTCCTGCTAGTTTTGCAAGTCAAACATGGACAGGGCCGACTAAAGCTGCCCTGCAGACAGAAACGAGCTAGCCCAAAATTAGTCCGGAGTACTGAAGGCCTCGCCACCAGCTCGTGAACCCATGGCATTAAAGGTAAGCGGGTCAATGGTGTCTGCAATGAAGCGTACAGAACCATCCGCTAAAGCAAAGGTCGCACCTCCAGGATGCATACTACCGAAGGCATTAATGCGATCGTCATAGCGGAGAGGATCCGTAAACTGCGCGCAGTTCTGAATCCTGAAGTTGATGGGAACACCGGTCCCAAGAAACGCGTTGCCTTCGGCACCAAACCAAACCCAGCCCCAGTTGGCCATTTTCGTGGTGGTTGTCCCAGTCTCTGGCCCACAGCGGTCAAAAACTGGATCATAGTAAGAACGCTCGCCCATCATGATCGTGTTGCTGGTACCATCGAGAATATCGGCCAAGCGGAAAGCCGCGTTTCGACTAAAAACGCCGTCGGCTCGTGCGACACGTGCAGAAGATGCTGAACCAGCGGGGCGTGGATGATCCGACCCAGGACCGAAGGGATTCCAGAGACTCGGGCGGCTTGCATTGAAGCCAGGATAACCGCGGCGGCCAGCACTCGCGAAGTAATCCCCGCGAGCGTAAGCGCCGTTGCCTGTTGCCGAATGGCTCTCATTATACAGTGGACCGGGATTGGATGGGCAACGCAGGATCGGACTGAGCAATTGACCGACGGCCGAAGTTCCATCCGTTGGGGGAACCTGCGGGTTGGTAGCGTTACCACCATACAAAGGGTTGGATCGCTGGTTGTTACCGAAATTCAACTGATCCCAGTTGTTGAAAAAAGCCGTTTGCTCGACGTAAGGCAACAACTGAAAAATCAAGGCAAAGCGGCGATTGCGATTGACCGGGTTGTCCCATTCCGGATGACCCCACCCCGTTCCATCCGCGCGGAGCATTCCGTACGGAAGTCTCTTGTAGGCATCGTGAAAATTGTGATTTGCCAAACCCCATTGTTTCAGGTGGTTCGAACATTGCATTCGTCTGGCCGCTTCACGCGCCGACTGAACCGCAGGTAACAACAAACCAACCAAAATTCCTATGATCGCAATTACGACCAACAATTCCACCAGAGTAAAGCCTGGCACCTTCCGCCTTTGCATAAAGTACTCCCAAAAATGGTTAGGAAATATAGAAAGTAAGGAGTTTTTAAGGATAGGGAACTCGTGTTTCAAGCCAAGAAAACCTGATTTCCACCCATTTTTATTAAAAAAATTAATGCGATAATGAGATCTTTTTGTGATGTTTTGCAGTGGGTATTGCCACGGCTGTTCGGGGACAGTGGTTTCACGAGACTGGGAGAGAGGGTCATAGGATTTCCGCAAGGAAATTCGCTTGCAACAGCGTTAACAAAAGGTTCGCTTGGAGCGTCTCACCTTGGCTTTCGAGAAGCGGAAATGGTCATCGGATCAAGCAGCGAACATCGCTGTTTCGATGAACATGCATGGCAGATTGTCGAATGAGCCTGAGTGTGCGTTGATCCGTATGCAAAACGAATTCAGTACCGCACGCTGCTCGGCTATTTCTCGATTGCCCTGTTTTCCAAAGCTTTTTCCAGCTACGATCCCGCCGCTTGTTGGGTGTTGAAGCTATGGGGCCCAAGGCACTTTTGGTCCTGAGCATTTTGGGCTGGAAGCATCGGCTGAAAGACTTCGGCATTGAAACTAGGGAAAACGGTAGTGTTTCTTTCGACGGCTAGAATTCGCAAGGATGGGAACCATGACCACAAAACGCTTTTCCATGTTTCTTCTGATGGCATCGGCCTGCATCACCGGCTGTGCAAGCCGTCCTGGTTGGGGTATCCCCGGTTTTGGTCAAGGAACGGTCGATCGGCAGAGTGCTCGAGCTGTATATCATGACCCTTACCCGCTGAACGATATTGGTCCGGAGGTCGTGGGTGGCCGACCTCGTGAATTCGCCCAGCCGATGCCAGAGGCGACACGGAACCAGAGATATTACTCTTCGGGGCTTTCCAACTTTTACGGTAATTTGCAGCAACCGTAGTTTTTTGCCAGCACTTCCTTTAAGAATCTACGTATTTTGGGGAGTTGCTTGCTTCTTTTTGGGTTGATGCCAGCGAAGCGGACTCCGCAGACCCTGGGCGCTTTGCCCCCTACCAAGATATCATCGCTTTGTGGGGAAACTGTCGCATATCGCAAATTCGTCGAAGGCGAGTGATCCCGAGCATTGAAAAAACAGAGGTCGCTACGTCATGTCAGGTAAACAGAAGCCAGCGGGCTGGGGGCCCCTTGGCGCCGGTCCACAACGTCTCAACAAGGTGCTCGCAGCCGCCGGACTGGGAAGTCGCCGCGCCTGCGATGAGTTCATCAGCGAAGGACGCGTTGAGGTCAACGGTGAAGTCGTCGACCAACTGGGTCGGAAAGTTGACCCGAGTGTCGATCAAATCAAAGTGGACGGCGAAGCGCTCAAGAAGCACAAGCCGGTTTATTATGCGCTGAACAAACCCCCTGGAGTTGTCTCGACGAACTCGGATCCAGACGGCAGACCGCGCGTGGTCGATTTGGTACCCGACAAGGAGCGGCTGTTTTCTGTCGGTCGACTCGATCGCAGCAGCGAAGGCTTGATGCTGCTGACCAACGACGGAGAGTTGGCTCAAAAACTAGCTCACCCAAAATATCAAATTACCAAAACCTACTATGTCACCGTGCAAGGTTCGATCGATATCGCACATTTGGCGAGGCTGGAACGCGGTATCCATTTGGCGGAAGGTTTGGCCAAAGTGGATAAAGTGAAGATCCGCAAACAGCGTCGACATGCAACCGACCTGGAGATCGAACTGAGCGAAGGGAAGAACCGCGAAATAAGACGCGTCCTAGCTAAACTCGGTCATAAAGTGGTTGAACTGAAAAGGGTGGCGATCGGTACGTTGCGATTGGGCGATCTACCCGCCGGCGCTTACCGACCCTTGTCGGCTGAAGAAGTCCGCAAATTATACGAAGAAGCGGAGCTGGCAAAGCACAAGAAAAAAGAAAGCCGCAAACGCAAGTCGGGCGGAGCCAAGATCGCCGCACCTGGACCGATCGATGATGAACTAACCGAGGACGATTTGGCAGAAGAGCTTGAAGCCGAACGCATGCTCGAAAACGATGATCTCGGTGTGGTAGTCGATTACCAAGGAGGGGCTGCGGATATTGAAGAATTTGTGCCACCTCCGGACCAGGACGATGAAGATGCGGTCGAAATTGAAGGATTCGAAGACGATGACTTCGACGATGATGAAGCCGAGTTCGACGATGAAGGCGATGAAGAGGAATTGCCCGATGTGATACTCGACGACGATGGCGACGAAATCTTTTTGCCTCCATCGTTGGCCCCAACTCGAGACAAACCGCGCAGCGATAGAAAACAGGGCAACAGACAACACAGCGACGGTCCGCGAAATAAAACCTTCGGGGGCAAAGGTCCGCGTGGGAATCGGGGAGAACGTTCGTTGGATGCAGAGCCCCGCAGCGATCGGCCCCGCAGCGATCGATTTAGTAGCGATCGATTTAGAGGCTCAACTCCCAGAGGCGACCGCGAGAATCGACCTGCAGAGCGTGGCGGCCGAGATCGCTCGGACCGACCCGACCGAAGAGAGTTCTCCGACCGACGCGAGCGTCCCGCGCGGCGCGAAGGCGGATTTCAAGGGAGAGCTCGCGAGGAAGGAAGTTCGCGCGAACGGGGATTTGGGGATCGACCCCCACGGGATCGGGATCGAGGTTTCAGTGACCGAGGTTCTGGTGACAGAGGTTTCGGCGATAGGGGTTCTGGTGATAGGGGTTTTCGCGACAGGGGTTTTCGCGATCGTGATTCAAGAGATCGTGATTCAGGCGATCGAGGTTCGAGAGAACGGGGGTTTGGCGAACGGGGTTCGCGCAGCCGCAGCGATGAAGGTGCGGACCGCGGTCGCGATTTCGGTGGTCGCAGTGGCGGTGGCAGAGGCGGCCGACCCAGCGATCGGCCATCAGGCGATCGCGGATTCGAAGGCCGCGGCGATCGATCCAGATATGATCGCTCCAGAGGCCCGCGATCTGAAGGTTCCGGACGTCCCAGCGACAGAAGATCTGGCGATGGTCGATTCAGCGGCGGGCGACCGGAAGGTCGCGGCGGTAGTAGATCCGGCGGTGGTAGCGGCAGACCAGGTGGTGGTGGCAGACCAAGTGGTGGCGGCAGACCAGGTGGTGGCGGCAGACCAGGTGGTGGCGGCAGACCAGGTGGTGGTGGCAGACCAAGTGGTGGTGGCAGACCAAGTGGTGGCGGCAGACCTGGTGGTGGCGGCAGACCTGGTGGTGGCGGCAGACCTGGTGGTGGCGGCAGACCGGGTGGTGGTGGCGGTCGAGGTCGCGGGTAAAGCCTGTATCAGCAAGAATCGTTCGAGGTTCAACCATTTACAGGGGCTTCACGCACGCAGCATGCTCGACACTTCAGCCAACATCGCAAGATCATTCAGTAAGGAACTCAATCACTATGACAGTTTCAACTTGCGCGACTCAGCTTCCGGTTGTCACATCAACGTTGCTTGAAAATGCGCCAGTCGCGAAGGGTATTTGGAAATTGCGGCTGGGATCAGCCGAGATCGCCTCGAACTTCGTTCCAGGTCAATTTGTTATGTTGCGGATTGCGGATCGAACGGATCCTTTGATTGGTCGCGCTTTGGCTATCTACTCGGCTGATGCCAAAGTGGGCACACAGCGTTCATGGATTGAACTGGTGTATCAAGTCAAAGGTCGCATGACGACGCAATTAGCGGAGCTGGTCAGCGGGCAGAGATTAGAGCTTTGGGGGCCGCTCGGTAATGCGTTCAGCGATAAAGTTGTCGAGCATTTGGTGATGGTTGCAGGTGGCATCGGCCAAACGCCATTTCTTACTTTGGCTCGGGAAGCTTTGGGGTTGGAAGTTTATGGAAATGGGACTCGATCGCATGGCTACGCGCAGCACGTTCATCTGTTGTACGGCGCTCGTTCGGCCGCTCATTTTGCAGGTCTGGATGAATTTCGACAAACCGGTTTAAATCTGGAGCTCGCTACTGATGATGGATCGATTGGACCGCCGCAGCGAGTGACCGATTTGCTTCAAGCAAAACTACACGAATTGCGCGGGACTTCGGTCCGAGTGGTTTGTTGCGGACCGGAGCCGATGATGGAAGCGGTTTCCGAAATGGCTCATCAGCAACATGTAGCGTGCGAAGTATCGCTCGAAACCCCGATGGCTTGTGGTATCGGCATTTGCTTTACTTGTGTTGCCAAGGTCAAGCAGGCCGATGGAGGTTGGGATTATAAACGCACCTGTATCGAAGGTCCGATTTTCTCGGCTACCGATATCGTGTGGTAACAGCCCCACTAAATCGCTTGATTCAGCGACTGTGACTGCGTGGGCTATATTAAAATTCAGCGATCGAATAGTTCCAGTTCGGCACCAGTCGCTAAGCGGCTCGCTGCCCTTGAATCTGCGTATCGCTGACGACACCTACAGCTTCCAACTGCGTATCGCGAGTCACTTCGTTGTAGCTTAACACGCGGAGATCGGGCAATAAATTCTGAGTAATCTGCCGCACTGCAGGGCGTATCCTTGGACTGACCAACAAAACTTTGGGTCGGCTGAGCTGCTCCAGTTTTCGCACTTGCTGGGCAATCTGCTGACAAGTCGCTTCGATCACAGGTGGAGACATGCGGATTAGCAAACCACGATCGGTGTGTTCGATACCAGCCGCGATACGATCCTCGACTGCGGGATCTAAGGTGACAACATGCAAGCGATTTTGGCCATCGCGAAAGCGTTGTGAAATCGCGCGGGCAAGTCGATGACGTACATACTCATTGAGCAGCATCGGGTCCTTGGTCCGTTGTGCATAATCTCCCAGCGTTTCCAAAATGGTGCCGAGTTGTCGGATGGGGATATCTTCTCGCAGCAGAATCTGCAGCACATGTTGAACATCGGCAAGTTTCATCAAGCCAGGAATCAATTCTTCAACGACGGTGGGTGTCGATTGTTTTAATTGCTCGATCAATTGTTTCGTTTGATCGCGAGTCAACAATTCATCTGCATGCCGCCGAGCGATCTCTTGAACATGAGTCGCTAGCACGGCACCCGGCTCGGCGATTTGAAAATTGTAGATTTCGGCTTGTTGTCGCAAGCCCGGTTCAATCCACCATGCGCGTCGATTGAAGGCCGGTTCGCGTGTCTCTTCACCTGGAATACTTCCCGTGATGATACCTGTGTCGATCGCCAGAAGTCGGTCCGGTCGCAAAAATCCGTTGGCGATCGGAGCACCAGCGATTTGAACTTCATACTGAAACTCTCCCAAGCTCATTCGATCTTTGATACGAACCTTAGGAAGCAAGATTCCGATTTCCGCAGCGAGCATCGAGCGAACTGTGCTGATGCGTTGCATTAAATCACCGCCGCGTTTGGGGTCTGCCAACGGAATCAATCCGGCGCCTAACTCCACTCGCATCGGATCGACTTCAAGATAATCTTCCACTTTCTTTTCCGGTGGAGCCATCTTGGCAATTTCCGCTTGACGTTGCTGCTCCGCCTCTACGCGCTTCTTGAGTACTTGTTGCTTATTCAATATGTAGGCGATACCAATACAACTCAGGCCAAGCGAGAGGAGTGGAATCGTGGGCAAAGCGGTGAAGATCATCAAGATCAAAAAGACACCCGCAACAATCAAGGCTTGCGGACGAGAGAATAATTGCGAAATAAACTCTCCCGATAAATTGACTTCTTGAGTGCTGCGCGTAACCAACAACGCCGCAGCCAGTGAAATCAAAAACGCGGGAACTTGACTCACCAAACCGTCACCGATGGTAAGTTTGGTAAAGACTTCCGCGCATTCTGCGAGGTCCATATTCGCATGGACATAGCCCATGTAAAAACCGCCCACGATGTTGATGACTGTCACGACAATACCAGCAATAGCATCGCCGCGCACATATTTACTAGCACCGTCCATCGCACCATAGAAATCCGCTTGCCGCTGGATCAATTCGCGTCGACGCTGGGCTTCTTTTTCATCGATCAACCCGTTGCTCAAGTCGGCATCAATCGCCATTTGGCGGCCCGGCATACCATCCAACGCAAAACGCGCCGCAACTTCCGAAATACGCGTTGCACCTTTCGTGATCACCAAAAACTGAATCACGAATATGATAATGAACAAGATCAAACCCACTTCCAGTCGATCGCCTGCCACAAAGTTACCGAAGGCTAAAATAACGCCCCCTGCAGCATCGGTGTCATCCGCATTGACCTCGGTCAGAATCAATCGAGTCGTGGCGATGTTCAAAACCAAACGAGCCAACGTGGTGGTGACCAATAAGGCTGGAAAGATATTGAATTCTAAAGGCGTTCGAATGTAGAGGGTCGTTAGCAAGATGATGACGGAAACTGTAATGTTGGCAGCCAACAAAAGGTCCATCACCGGCGCAGGCAGCGGAACAAGAATGACTCCCAAGCACGAAATCAAAGCGACCGGCAAAAGCAGGTCGCGATATTTCTGAAACCAAAGGGAAACTTGTACCATCGATCCGTCTCAATCCAACTCGGACACCCAACGCATTCCATTACGTCATCTGCCAAGGTACTTCGAAAGCGTGGGCTGCGTCTAGGTCAGCTCCTCCAGCTTCTCAAGCACCAAGCTGGACTTTAGCTCTCAACCATCGCACCAGGTACCACGCGGTAGCCAAGCTAGCATTTCTTAGGCCCTTGCATACCGGTAAGAAGCTTGAAGACGTATTTGCCTGAACTGGGGGGGTAACAAAGTTTGACTTTTGGGGGAAATAGTACGACAATACGGGTTCTCTTCCTTCCCACCCTACCCTAGCACCCGCCGAAACCATGATGCCTCATTATCGCCACAAATGGATTGCCAACCGCTTGATGGTTGTTGCTAGCATGGCTCTGTCAAGCATCGCTTTGCTTAGCATTGTTTTTCCAAGCCATGTGCAAGCGCAGCCAAGTTTGCAATATGCGCAGCCCAGTTCGATCGTGCCGGGACAAATGACGGAAGTCGTTTTGGTTGGAGACAAACTTACTGAGCCGCTGAAAGTGTGGACCAGTATTGCTGTGCAAACCGAAATGGTTTCCGTGGCCCCTAATGAAATCCGCTTAAAAATAACAGCCCCAGCGGATCTGCCGATCGGTCCGTTTGGCTTGACGGTTGCAGGGGCCGATGGGATGGCTCTGCCCATCGGTTTGCTGGTCGATGCTTTGCCCACAACGCTGGAGGCAAGCGATAATCATGACCTAGCGCGAGCCCAAGCGATCAGCGAACGCGCTGCGGTGGATGGAACTTCCGATGGTGCTAGCAGTGACTTCTTTCGCCTGCGGGCGACGGCCGATCAGCGTTTAACGGTTGAGGTTCGCAGCCATTTTTTATCTTCTTCGATCGATCCACTGGTTCGGCTTCTCGACAGCCAGGGGAATGAATTAGCCCAAAATGATGATCTCCCTAATTCATCGGAATGTCGAATCGTTTTCGACGCGAAGAAGGATGTCGAGTACCTCGTCGAAGTCCGTGACAGTAAGTTTGCTGCAGGGGGAAAGTATCGTTTGCGGGTAGGGGACTTTTTTCCCGTTCAAGCATTGTATCCACCGGTAGTCACTTCGGACCAAGTGGTCAAGTTGTCTGCATGTAGCAGTGAGACGGATGAACTCGTGCTGCCGGATTGGAAGGCGCCCAGTACGGCAACCCAGTTATTTCGCTATGTTCCGGTTTATGCACCGAGCGGAGCTGTATCGTGGGGAAGCATCTTGGTGACGCCTAAATCGGTTGTGGTGGAGAACGAAGCATTAGACATCAATACAGCCTCTGGTGGTACGGTTCCGGTGGTTCTGACAGGCCGCTTGCTGGCATCTGGCGATCAAGATCGCTTCGCCGTCGCCCTCAAAAAGGGAGAAGCCATTCGCTGCACCGCGCTGACCTCGCTGCTGCAATCTCCTGCACGGCTCAAGATTAAAATACTTCATCCGGATGGACGGATGTTAGCCGAATCGCCCGTGAACGAAGCGAGCGAATGGCGTTTCGACTTTGTTTCTCCTGAGGATTCCATTTATACGATTTTGGTTGAGGAGTTGCTGCAGCGTGGCGGTCCAGAGTATGTCTATGCGATACAGATCGATGTCAGCGGTTATGTGACCGCAGCGCTTAAGGGAGATGCCAATGCGCGGGATCGAATCTTGTTGCCTGGCAACACGGGCGTTTTTCCGATTGATGTGATTTTGGATCGTTTCGGATATGAAGGCCCGGTGCAATTTCAGGCCCAAAATTTGCCCGCGCCTTATCGAGTGCTCAATCCGCTTGCTCCGGCCGCTGCAAAAGAGCATCGGTTGTGGGTCATCGTTCAAGGGGAGAACTCGCCGGCCGAAGTACCGCTGGCGGGGCTGAATTGGAGCGTTATACCGGTGGAGGCTCAGCACAAAGAGCCGACTTCCATCTCATCTCGATCGATCTGGCGACTGAGAACACCCGCACTCCCCTACCCTCCCCTGTGGCGTGATGGCTTGATGGTGCTCGCCAAGGTTTCTGAGGCTGAGCCATTCTTCAAGGTGACTCCAGCGACCAGTTCGCTGAGCTTTGGGGCGGGGGTCAAGCAAATCAAGACTTCGATACAACTGGAACGTCTGAAACCGGAATTCAAGGAGGTTCCGCAGTGGCATATTCTCTCAAGTACTGCGGGCATTACCGCTCAGGTGACGATGGAAGGGGATGTGGCTCAGGTAGTTATCGATCGAGCAGATGAAAATCAAATGATCCGAGGTCGGATCGAATGGGTGGCTGTGGCGGAGTTTGGAGGCAAGGGACGGAGAGAGACGGTTGCCTTGGATATTGAAACTGCCCCCGAGCGGCTCGAAGTATTTCCGCCTGAAATCGCGTTAACGCATGCAAACGACAAATCGCAGCTCGTCGTGAGCGCCATTTATCCCAACGGCGACATTCGCGATGTGACCCACTCGGCGAGTTACGTTTTCCCGGACGATAAGATTGCGGCGATGGACGGAAGTCGTATTGTGCCTCGCAGCGATGGAGAGACAACGTTAAAGATTGCTTCCGCGGGACTCGAAACAACCGTGCCTGTGCGAGTCGTGCATGCGAATGTGGTACAGCCAGTAGGTTTTGAGACCGGAGCGCTTGTCGCTTTGAGTAAACAGAATTGTAGTTCGGGGGCATGCCATGGTTCACCAAGCGGTAAAGGTGGTTTTCGTCTCTCACTGCGAGCGTATGATCCGGTGTTGGATCAATTGACGCTTCTGCGGGAAGAAACGGGGCGACGAGTGAATGTGCTCGAGGCGGAAGCAAGTCTGCTTTTGGAAAAGCCATTGATGAAGGTGGTTCATGGTGGGGGTGTGCAAATTCGCAAAGAGGATGCCGCTTATCGAGTTTTGAAGCAGTGGATTGCCGAAGGTGCCAAGCTTGATCCGGTCGATGCGCCTCGTGTCGCGCGATTGCAAATTTATCCTGCCGGTAAAAGAGTCTTGCGTTCACCGAGCAACTCGCAGCAGCTATCGGTGGTCGCCATCATGTCCAATGGTACGATGAAGGATGTGACCGAAATAGCTGCATATTCGGTATCGGATACATCGGTCTGCACGGTCGATGCACATGGATTGGTAAAGAGACAGAAACGTGGTGAAGCGGCCGTGTTGGTGCGATTCTTGGAGCACCTTGAATCGCTGACGCTTACCTTCGTGGATGATGAAGGTTCTTTCGCATGGAATAATCCGCCGGTTAACAACTATATCGATGAGAAGGTTGACAACAAATTAAAACTGTTGCAGTTCACTGCGTCTCCTACTTGTTCGGATAGTGAGTTTTTGCGCCGCGTTTACTTGGATGTAATTGGTATTCTCCCTACGCTGGAGGAAACGGATGCATTTTTGGCCAATAGCGATCCTGCCAAGCGTAGCCAGTTGATCGATCGCTTGTTGGAGCGTCCCGAGTATGCCAGATTCTGGGCGGTCAAGTGGGGCGATTTGTTGAAGATGACCAATAAGAAAATCGGCGCCGATGGCTTGTATAAATACCATCGTTGGGTTGAGGATTCGATTCGAAAAAACATACCCTATGATCGCTTCGCCCGTGAACTTCTCACGTCCAGTGGTAGTACCTTGGAGAATCCGGCGGCCAATTTTTATCGCGCGGCCGTCGATATGAATGATTGTGTGGAAACGATCTCGCAAGTTTTCCTGGGCTCACGTCTCCAGTGTGCCAAGTGCCACAATCATCCTTTCGAACGTTGGACCCAGGATAATTACTACGGAATGGGCGCTTTCTTTGAGCGAGTCCGCCGAACCAATACGCCGCGGCCGAACGAATCCTTGGTATGGATATCGCAACAGGGAGAGGTGACTCAGCCAAGAACGGGTAAAGTGATGCAGCCCTGGGTACCCGCCCAAGGGAGTTTGGCGAGTGTGGATGAGCAGGATCGCCGCCGCAGTTTTGTGGATTGGCTGGTACAACCCAATAATCCATATTTTGCGAAAATGGAAGTCAATCGAATTTGGTCGCAACTATTCGCACGCGGTATCGTTGACCCGATCGATGATTTTCGCGATTCGAACCCGCCGAGTAATCCAGAATTGTTGGAGGCGCTGGCTCAAGATTTTGTGAAGTCAGGCTACGATCGAAAACATATGCTCCGCACGATCCTCAATTCGCGCACCTATCAAGCAAGCTTTGAGCCGCTGGCGACCAATGCAGAGGATGAAAAATATGGTTCGCACCAAGTGCCTAGACTATTGTCGGCTGAGCAACTAATGGATGCCGTGGTGACCACTCTGGGTGTTGCCGAGCCGCTCGGTGGGCTGCCTGCCGATCGCAAGGCGACCCAGCTTCCAGCACCGGATATTGTCAAAGTGGATTTTTTGAAAGTCTTTGGACAACCAGAACGAGAAACCGTCTGCGCGTGCGAGCGTTCGAAGGATACAAACCTGGGTATGGCGATAGAGTTCTTTAATGGTTCGTTCTTGCACGGTAAATTAAAACATCCTCAAACACGTTTTCGGCAATCGCTGGCAGCCGGTAAGCCGATCGATCAAGTGATTCGAGAAATGTACTTGGCAGCCGTCTGTCGCCAGCCAACCGATCATGAATTACAGGCTGCAGTCAAGCATGTGGCAGCCAATCCCGATCCAGCTTTGGCTATGGAGGATATCTGCTGGGCTCTGATAAACACGGATGAATTTATTTTTCAACACTGATTCACATCACGATAATGGCCCTGAGATCTAGCGGTAAACTTTCATGACTGTTTTGGCAAAGAAATTGAAACTGCTGTATGTTTTCTCGCTCATACTGCTCGCGCAAGAGCCCGCCGCACATGCGTGGCAAGATGTGCCTGCAGCAGCGGCAGAAGGTGCTCCTCCGCCGGTTGCGCCTGCCGCAAACCTGCTGAGTTTCAAAGCTCAGATCGCGCAAATTTTGCAAACGAATTGTGTCGCTTGCCATGGAGCCAAAAAGGCCGAGGGTGGCTATCGCGTCGATACGTTTGCCAAATTAAAAGTTCCTGGCGATTCAGGAGTTGAGCCGATCTTGGCCAATCAAGTCGATAAGAGCGAATTGGTACGTCGCTTGATCACGGAGGATTTATCCGAGCGAATGCCCGAGGGTGGAGATCGATTACCGGAAGAACAAATCGAGCTGCTGAAACGCTGGGTGCAAGAGGGTGCGAGCTATGATGGTGCGAGCGAAGAGGAAAATATTGCCTCCATTATTCCACCGCTGCAGTATCCCGCCGGTCCAGAACATTACGCGTTGCCGATTCCCGTCACCGCCGTAGTCTGGAATTCCGCTGGAGACCAAGTGATCACCGGTGGTTATCATGAATTGTTGGTTTGGAATGCAAGCGATGGGGCTTTGATACGCAGCATTCCCAATATGCCGCAGCGGATTCATGCTTTGAAGTGGCATCCCGATGGAAAGCAGTTGGTGGTTGCCGGGGGCACTCCTGGCAAAATTGGTGAAGTGCGATTTGTGGATGTTGAATCAGCCCAAGTGGTGCGTGTGTTGCCGCGGAGCGGAGATGTAATTTTGGATGTGGCCTTTTCGCCTGACGCTACGCGACTTGCGACCGCGGGTGCCGATGCGATGATTCGTATCTTTGATGTCACCAGCAACGAGGAGAAGGCTCCACAGCTCTTTTCGAGTCATTCGGATTGGGTGTATTCGATCGGCTGGAGTGCTGACGGGAAACGTCTGGTTTCCGCCAGTCGAGATAAGACGGCCAAGTTTTTTGATATGGAAAAAGGGGAATTGCTGCAGACCTACTCGGGCCACGGAGCGGCGGTGCGCGGAGTTGCCTTTGCGCCCAGTGGAGCCGAAGTTTATTCCGTCGGAGCGGACCATAAAGTTCACCGCTGGAAGAGTGAGAATGCTCAGAAGTCGGGCGAATTTGGGACCGGAGGTGAGTCGATGCGGTTGGGTGCGCAGGCAGGCCTCTGTTGGGTCGCCGGCGCCAATAAGCAATTGCGACTGTATGATATGGAGAAAAACGCAGAGATTCGAAGTTTAGCGGGTCATACCGATTGGGTCTTGGCAGGAGATTTTCATCCGGCTACGCAGCGTTTGGTGGGAAGTTCCCATAATGGAGAAGTCATCATCTGGAACAAAGAAGATGGAAATGAACTGCTCCGCTGGATGGCCAAAAAGTAAAAGCTCAGCCAGTGGCTTGTTCGGGGACTTCTTCGGCGGTTGCTAGTTTGCTGGTGATCCAAGCCTGCAATTTTTCTGGTTCATTCGAGCCAAGCCATATTTGCCCTTTCTTCAGCTTTACCAGCACGCAGGGATAGCCCCAAATATTCCAGACCCAGCCGCCGCGTACCGAATAGTGGATCCCCCAGCCATCCAGGAGAGTCGTATGGGTTACTTTGGCGGACTGAATATCGAGGTAGAGTATTTTCTTTTTAAATAAGGGTAAGGGGCCAAAGTGGACCAGCAGGCCATCGCCGATATCTTCGATGGTCAAACTGCGGACGGAGAATCCAAGGAGAAGCATGAGGATCGAGCAGACACCGAAAATGATGTTGAGCGGAGTTTCCTCTCGCAGCGCGACCGCTAAGAATGCCTGCACCACCCCAATCGAAAAGACCATAAAATGCCATGGTCCAGTTTGGCTATGGTGATAACGCTCGGTGTTCGAGTGATTCATAAGCTGCGCAGATCGTTCGAGGTTCTGAGGATACAGTGCTCACAATACAGTGTTCCTAAATATTTCTGTCTCAGAACAATTGTAGCAGTGGTCGACCTTCTTCGAGCAGGTGATAAGGCCTACCTTGAGAATCTTGTGCCTGTAAATCGGTTATTCCCATAGCATGATAAACGGTTTTCGCGATATCTGCTGGAGTGACCGGGTCGATGGCTGGATAAGCGGCCAGTCGATCGGTGGCACCAAAGGTTTGGCCGCCGCGAATACCGCCGCCTGCTAAAAGCACACTCAGTGAATGGGTCCAATGATCTCGACCAGCGCCCCCTTGACCGCCCGAGCGTGGATCGCCGATTTTCGGTTGCCTTCCCATTTCGCTGGTGACCATGACCAGCGTCGTATCCAGTAGACCGCGATTGGAGAGATCTTCGAGTAACGCGGAGTAGCCGCGGTCGAATTCGGGGAGGAGAAAATCTTTAAGGCAGTTGAAGTTATTGCCATGGGTATCCCAGCCACCTTCGCTTTTGCACTTGTCGGCAAACTTCTCGTTCTCTTTCCAAAATACGGTGATAAAAGGAACGCCCGCTTCGACCAATCGCCGCGCCAACAGCAAACTCATGCCGTTGACGGTTTGTCCATAGCGTTGTCGCATCTCCTCTGATTCGCTGGCGACATCAAAGGCGGTAAGCGTTTGCGTGGACAGGAGTAAATCCATGCCTCGTTTTTGATGCTGGCGCCACTGCTGGGACTCCGCATATCGTTCAAACTTTTTTCGGGACGTGTCGAGGGTTCCCAGCAAGTTGGAACGTTGTTGCATGCGCGACGCGTTCATGTCGCCTTCCAGTACGAGCGATGGCGCTTGGAAACTGAGAGGTTGATCGAGGCTGCCATTGATATAAAACGGATCGTGTTCGACGCCCAGTTTCGCTGCGAATTGGCCAGGACGAGTGTAGGGGAGCTTGCTTGGCTTGTGAGGCAAAGTGATCGCATTGGGCAATTGGGGATGTGGAGTTCGCCGCGAGCTAACGACCGCACCGATGAATGGCCAATCATCGGCATAGGGTGTTCGATCATTTCCGAGCGAGAGAAAAGTGGGATCGGGGACATGGCCGGTTAACTGATAATAGTAGCCGGCGTGATGGTCGTTGGTGTTGACTGAGCCTCCGACGGAGCGCACGATGGCCAAGTGATGCGCTTGCTTGGCTGTCATCGGTAAATGTTCACACAATTGAATTCCGCTGGCCGAAGTTGCCATCGGTTGAAAGGGGCCGCGATACTCAATAGGCGCATCTGGTTTCATATCCCAGGTATCGATATGCGAAGCTCCACCGCACAGAAAAAAAAGTATCGTCGATTTGGCTTTTCCTTCGCTCGTATGGGGCCCGGACCAGTTCTCCTGCGCCAGAAGAGGATGTGGTCGGCTCGACGCTGAAATACCAGCAATCGAGGCTGTGGAGGCAGCCAAAAAAGCGCGGCGATTATGTCGTCGAAAGAGCATCGAAGGGTTCCGTGTTGCGTGAGAAGTGGATCCGAGAAATTTCTTTAACTAAGGATAGGTTCGATCGGTTGTCCTTTGGTGATAGCCAAGGGGCGGCCGGCCCGATCGATCAATTCGGTGTGCGGCATGTAACCAAGACAGTGATAGATTGTGGCCGTTAGGTCTTGCGGTTCCACACGACCTTCTAGGGGAAAACCACCTTGGGCATCCGATTGCCCGTAGACCGCACCACCTTTGATTCCGCCTCCGGCCAATGCGACCGAAAACACATGTCCCCAATGATCTCGGCCCCCTTGGGGATTGATCTTGGGCGAACGCCCGAACTCTCCCATCCACACCACCAAGGTTTCATCGAGCAGACCGCGTTCACTTAAATCGCTCAATAAAGCTGAATAGGCTTGATCCATCGGCGGCATCAGCGCATCTTTGAGCCGCTGCGAGTTTTTGGCATGGGTGTCCCAGGCGGGCGCGACATTGTCATCGGTTTCCCACCGCGTCCAATTGACCTGAACGAGCGACACACCCGCTTCGATCATGCGTCGGGCTAGCAAGACGCTTTGTCCAAAACGATTGCGACCGTAGCGATCTCGCGTAGCGCTCGATTCACTATCGATCGCGAAGGCTTGTTTCGAGGCATCGCTTTGCAGCAAATGAATAGCTTTGTCTCGCAATTCGCTCCAACGCTGCACATCGCGGCTGGCTTGAGCTTGGTCCAATTGGCGATTGATTTGATTGAGCAGGTCGCGTCGATTGGCAAACCGGGCAGATGTGATATCCGCTTGCAATGCGATTTCGCCAACATGAAAGTCAGGTTTGTTGGGGTCGCAGGTAAGCAGCCACGGATCGGCGGAATCGCCCAGCCAGCCAGCATCTTGTCCCGGCCAGGGGATGCGTCCGGTGTTCCAAATATCCTCGGGTAAACGAATCGCGCCCGGTAAACCAGAGCGATCTCCTTTGAGATGACGAATCACGGCGGCTGTGCAGGGCCAGTCGTTGGGAGAGCCTGGCAGTGCGTTTTCAAAATTCTTCGGAGCGTGCGGCTGTCCGGTGAGCATCCAGTAACCGCTGGAGGAATGAGCGTTATCATCGGTCGCCATGGCGCGGAGAACGGCGATTTTGTCGGTCAGTTTGGCGGTTTGCGGCATGAGCTCGCCCACTTGCAAACCGGGCGTCGCTGAAGAAATGGGCTTCAGCTCGCCGCGTACCTCCGAGGGCGCTAGGGGTTTGGGATCCCAGGTTTCATGCTGAGGTGGTCCACCCAAGAGAAACAAGATGATGCAAGATTTCGCTTTACCGAAGGAAGCCCTCAGATTTTCGGCAACTTCTTCGGGTCGAGCCGTCGCGCGTCCCGCCCACAGTTGCGGCAAGGTCAAGCCCATCGCTCCGATGCCACCGATTCTCAGCCATTGTCGGCGATCGAGTCGATCGCAAAGCTGGGTTGATGGACCTAGAAAGGAAAGCATAGGTAGAACCGTGATGAGGGACAGCAACCGTGGTGAGAGACTATCAGAAGAAAATTGGCTCAGGGGAAGTTGGAACGCCGAAAGCGTCGGGCGGGGGTGGCAATTCGCTCATTGTATCGATATTTTGAAGGATATTTCTACTCTAATTCCGCCCAATCACGGCCTATTTTGGCCCGGTTTCGGCAGAAAAATGGCCTAGAACTAAGGTGGCGCGACAATGAACAAAATTCTGTGGTGCGGGTTTCTCTGGGGAATGCTTTGTCCCCTATCCGCTATGGCTCAGGAAAAGCTGTCGCGTGAACAAAAAGTGCTCAAAGATCGCCAGCATTTTCAGCAAGATGACACTTGGTTCTATAACGATTTTGCCATGGCACTTGCCGAAGCGAAGAAGGTCGGAAAACCTATCTTGGCCGTTATGCGCTGCTTGCCTTGCGAGGAATGCGTCAAACTCGATGACGCGGTTTTAGATTCCGATCCGAGAATTCAAAAACTGCGAGCTCAGTTCGTTTCTGTCCGCATCGTCTCCAACAATGGGCTTGATCTAAATCTCTTCCGCATCGATCCCGACCAATCCTTCGCCGCCATCATTTTTACTCCTGACGGCAAAGTTCTGGCTCGCTACGGAACACGCTCACACAGAACCGAGTGGGAAGAGGATGTGTCGGTCGAGGGATTTGCGGCAACGCTGGAAGGATCACTGGAACTATTCCAAAAGCGATCCTCGCTCGAAGCGAAATGGGTCGGCAAGCAACCAGAGCCAATGGAGCCGCATTTCCCAGAAAAACTTCCCGCCTTGCGCGACAAATACAAATCGAAGCTCGAAGAAGGTAGCAATTTGGTGAAGAGTTGCATTCACTGTCATCAAGTGGGGGAAGCGATTCGCGATTTAGCTTGGGATCAGTCTGGGGAATTGAAGGAAGAGAACCTTTTCGTTTATCCCAATCCAAAAATTTTGGGAATGATCCTCGACCCTCGCACACGAACAATGGTCCGCCGAATTGTTGCCGGTACGCCAGCCGCCAAAGCGGG
>JBIKMB010000172.1:0-12038 GCA_044359485.1 Pirellulaceae bacterium
TGCGTAGGCATCAATCAAGGCATGGACAGCTCCATCGCCCACGGCATGGGCGGTAAATTGCAAGTCGTTCTCGAGCGCTAGCTTGGACATTTGATAGAGCTTGCTGGCTTCGACATAGAGTAGGCCTCGATAATTGGGATCATTGATTGAATAGATCGAGCTGACGCCCCAGGGTTTGCGCATGTAAGCGCTCCCGGTTAGCATACCGCCATCTAAAAATGTTTTTACGCCGCGTAGCCATAACCGATTATTATAGGCATGTCTTGGATGAGCGGCGGCCTTTTTAATCGACGTTTCGATTTCTTCCATGGATGCTTGAGCGTTGATGGAGTACGAAAGAAAGACGCGGCACGTGAGAGCCTTGCGATCCGAGAGAGATTCATAGAGTGCGATCGATTCGTCGCTTGCCAGGCGATCGCAAACGCTGGTTAGGCCAACGCTGTTGTAATCGCGAAGAAGTTTTTCAAGTTGTTCGGCTCGTTGTTGAGTGTTTGGTTTCCTGCGAGGATCGGTCAGTTTTACCAAGCGTCCACAGCTGCGAAGGATACCGTTGAGTTTATTGGTTTTGGGATCGCGTTCGAGGTAGCCTGGTTGACCATCGTTAATCACAAAATCTTCACTGATACCGCAGAGCTGGAGTCCGAGGGAGTTCAGAGCGCCATCGGGCCCGGTGCGAAAGAAGACGGGGTTTTTTGGCGCGACTTGATCGAGTTCATCGCGAGTGGGGAATCGTTGGTCGGTGAGCCGCGTGACAAAAATTTGGCTGACGACGATCCATTGACCTTCGGGTAATTTTTCTGCCCGCGAGCGAATGTATTCAAGAACATCCTCGATATCTGCCATTTCGGGAATCGGGTGGTCCCATTCAAAAACAGCGGCGTCGGGAGCATGCACATGGGAATCGATTAGACCGGGAAGTACCATTTTCCCTTCGAGATCATGCAATTTCGTATTTGGGCCGGAGAGCATTTTTACCAGCGTGTTGGAACCGACCAAGACGATTCGATCTCCGCGAACGGCGAAGGCTTCCGCAATCTCTGAATCCGCATTGACCGTCACGACGCGGCCATTGAAATAAATGGAATCGGCAGGCTGGATAGCGGAAGGCTCTTGAGCGTGGGCGATTAAGCCACAATTCCAGAGCGAGATCAGCAGCAGGATAATGGGGAGCCAGGACTTGATTCGGCGCGAAACGTTGGTTTGAAGTTTAGGTAGCGAGGGCACACATTTCTCCCGAGGAAGGCGGCGCGGGGATAGCAAGTCGAGAAGGGGAACTCGACTTGTCATCATAACCCAGGCGAAGCGCGGGCGAAAAGGTCTCGATGTATTTCTATCGAATTGATGTGGGCATCATCGCAGGCTTTTAGGGGACTTGAGTAATGGCAAAAGCGGCCCAGTGGTAGGGATGGGCTGATTTGTTGGCTTTTCGCAATTTGGCGATCAAGCTACGCTGCGCTTCGGCGAATGCATCGGCAACACTTTGGTCGTTGCTCCATTTAGAAGCAAAATCGTCCATTAAGGTGGCGGTGGAATTGTCGGATATACTCCATAATGAAGCCAGCACCGAGCGGGCTCCAGCTAAATGAAAGGCTTGTCGCAAACCCGACACTCCTTCGCCCACATAATTGTCCCCTAGTCCCGTTTCGCAAGCGCTGAGGATAACCATCTGGCAGCCGCGAAGATCGAGTGAGAGCACATCGAGGCCAGTGATGACCCCCTGCACTCCGTTGCCATTCATTTGATTGCACTTGGCTCCCAACAGACCGCACCTTAGGAGTGGATCACTGAAGTTGGCTAGGACTCCCAGTTGTCCTTTCTGGAACTGATCATTAGACATCTCTGTGTAACCGAGCGATGGTTCAAAAAAACCATGGGTAGCTATGTGTAGGGCAACAGGACGTTTGAGGGCCAGGAAGTTTTCCGTGGTGGCGTTACTCTTCGTGTGGGCAATCACGTTTTCGCCGTAGATTTTTTTGAAGAGTTTCAGGGCGGATTCTGCCTCAAGTGAAGCACCTGCCAGTTGTGGGACTGCGCCGAGTCTCAAGCCGTTGGAAAAGCTTGGGCCCTGATTTTCTTTCTGGACCAATTCACCGAATTCGGGATTCGCATAGATGACCGGTGGAGTGGTGGGAAGTTTGCTTGACTCCACGGCGTTTCTTTGGGTCATGTCGGCGGAACTATTTACAAGAAAGAGTTTTTTCGCCTCGATGAGATAGCGTTGTTCATCGATCAACAAGGCTCCCCAGGGAATCGTCCAAAGTTCACCATCGGGGGAGATGATCCATTGTTCGGCAGAATCGATCGCTGTTTGCAGAGGGCGAATGAGCTTATCGCTTAGCGCGGACAATTCCTTTTTGACTTCCTCTTCCGCTTTGACTTCTCCGATAGCAGCGATTCTTTGCTCACCTTGGCTGATAAGCTTACGGACTGTGATTGCTAGTTGGTCGATCGTATCCGCATCACCGAGATCGATGACCCTTTTCTTGGTAGGGGTAATTACCCACGCGACGTAGTGGTAGCGGAGCGGTTTTTCTTCGAGGGGCTGGTAAATACCTAGTCGCAAGATATCGACCAAGGCTTCTGATTTTTCCAGCGAGCTAACGACTTGGGATGTTTCAATCCAGGTTCTCTCTTTTACTCCTTGGGCTGCAAGCTTACCCTCTTGCCGAGACAAAAGTCTTTTTTCTTCTTGGAGTGTTTTGAGTTCTGTGTTGAGTTGTTCTCGCAACTTGGGTTCATTGCCTATTTCCAGGAGTTGCAGAGCCAGCTTGGAGATCTTCCTATCGATATCGGCGACTTTCGGGTTGCTTCGGTCCGTAGGCTGTTGGTTGATGGCTTGGCTTCTGGCAATCGAATCGGCTCTCAGCTTGGTGGGCAAGGCTTTGGCGTTGGCTAACCATTCGATGGTTTTGTCGATAACAATCGGATCATCGGGGCGACTGAGAGCGAGATTGAGCCCGCGATGGAGATGGGGGTAGTCTTGCAAAAAGATATGATCGAGTTGCTGCGGGATAGGTAGCGAAGGGAGTATCTCAACAGCATGGTTGAACGAATTCACTCTCGCAAACTCGAAGTACTTCAGAGCATTTGCATCATCGGCTTTACCCTGGTACATGCGGGCAAGATTGTGTTGCGATACGATGGTGAGGGAGTGATTTGGGGGTAGTAAATGGATCCATTCGCGATTGATTTCTGTCTGTTGTTCGATCGCCTCGTCGAGTCGATTTTGTAGCATCAGGCAATAAGCGAGGTTATGTTTATTTTTGATGAGGCCAAACGTGTTCTTTTGCTTTTGACATACTTCAATAGTATGTTTCAAAAGTTGCTCGGCAGCCTGATACTCCTTGATGGACATTTTGAAGCTCGCGAAATTGGATTCGAGATCCAAGGCTGCTTGACTCTCAGTTTCCTTTAATTGATCCAGCATTTGAGTTGCTTTTTCGAAGTAGATTTCCGCAAGAAATTTATCATTCTGTAATTGGGCGAGTCTGCCTCTTGCAGTTAAGGCACGCACCTGAGCACTCGAGCCTTGCGGAAATAGTTTTTCATAGATGGTGATCGCTTCAGAAAGGAGAAAATCGGCATCGTCGTAACGACCGAGAATAACGAAAAGTTCGCTGAGCGTATAATCGCAAAGTGCAATATCGAGAGGAGATTGATCGAGCTCTAAGTGAATCTTTCGGGTGTCCAGGAGGATACTTTCCGCCTCGGGATAATCGCCCAGGCCGTAGAGAATTCCACCCAAATTGTGAGCGATTCCGAGGGTATCAACGTTTTTAATGCCCTTTGTTGCGATGGTGATTTGTAGGGCTTGGCGTGCCAAGGGCTCCGCTCGCTCGTAGTTTCCTTTTTGGTCGTAAATCAAGGAGAGTTCGTTAGCGATGGGTACATAGTTTTTATAACTCTGATCGTTAGCCGCTTGACAATGCTTCAGAGCTTCCAAAAGCATTTTTTCTGCTTTGTCAACGTCATCGTTTTCTCTGATGAGACGTGCAAGTTTCGCGATCACTGGGTTGCTGCGTGGATCGGTGCGTCCCCACTTTTCTTGCATCACATCTAATAGGGCTTGATATTCCTTTTCGGAGTCAGTGCGGCGACCGGTTACTGAGTACAGGAGTGCGAGATTTCTGCGAACCGCGTGCTCTTGTTCTGAGTTTGGCCCAAAGAGTTCAGGCAACTGCTCAATCAGCTTGGTGTATACCCTTTCCGCGGCATCATATTTTCCTTCATCGAACAGCTTGTCGGCTGCTTGAAAAGTTTTATGGGCCTGAGCGAGGGCTTGAGACTTATCGACTTGTTGGGAACGCAGGGGTGTGGCAGATGCCAGAAAAAGTAGAGTGGCGACTATGGGAATTGCGATAGGTCGACCAGAGCGGACGACTGGCTGATGCATCGTGAAGTAAAAAGTTTTGATCATTTGCTTTTGGCTTCCTCGACGAGTTTTTTGGTTTTGGGATCTAAACGGATTGCTGTTTCGAAGTCGCGTTCCGCTTCGTCAAGTTTTCCTTGGTAGCGGTAGGCGACTCCCCGGTTGATATAGGCGATGGTAAAGCGAGGGTTGATACGAATAGCGGCCGAGAAGTTGGTGATTGCTTCTCCGAGTTGATCGCGGCGTAGATGGGCCAGTCCAATATTCATGTAGGCGACATCGGCTTGTGGTTCCAGTTCAATCGCGCGGCGGCAGGAAGCTATGCCGAGGATGAATTTTTCTTGTTTGATGTACAGGCCACCCAGGAAAGCATGAGCGCTGGGGAGGTTAGGATCGATTTTCAGAGCTTGTTGAAAATCTTTTAATGCTTCATCATCCTTCTCCATTTGAAAATAAACGCACGCTCGTTGCGACCAGGATTCTGGGTCCTCGCTATCCAGTTCGATAGCCTTATTGGCATCCGCAAGAGCTTCTTCTAATCGGTCATCGCCGACGTGATAGGTCGATCGATTGCGATAAGCGGCTGCGAGTTTGGGATTGGCTTCGATCGATTTGTTGGCGTATTTCATTGCGTTTTTGCGATCAAAGATTCGTGCATAGCTGAACGCGATGTTGACCAGGGCATCCGCGTCGTTGGGAGTTAATTGCAAATGCTTTTTCAGATCTTCAATTGCTTTTTCATGGTTATCCAGATCGCTATGCATGAGGGCTCGAATGTAATAAACCGCAGATTCTTTAGCATCGAGGTCAATCGCGCGGTCGAAATCCTGCTTGGCGAGATCATATTTTTTTTGCAGTCGATACACGTCCCCACGATTGCTGTACGCGAGAGCAAAATTTGAGTCCAATTCCAGAGCGTAGTTGAGATCCTTTAAAGCCTCATTCAACTTTTTCTTGGATATCAAGGCGAGTGCTCGATAGACAAACACGGGTGGATATTGATCATTGATGCTGATGGCTTTGTTGCAATCTTGCAAACTTTTTTCCTCTTCACCCAGCAATCCATAGACTTTGCCGCGATTGGCATAGCATCCAAAATCTTTTGGATTGATTTCGAGCGCTTTGGAAAAATGTTTGACGGCCTCTTCATGTTTGCCCAAACCTGCTTGGATGGTTCCGAGTATCGAGAGGCCGTCGAAATAATCTGGGACAAGTTCCACGGCCTTTAGGGCGGCGGGTTCGGCAGCCGCATTGTTTCCTTTTTCAGATCGAGATTTCGCAAGTCCCCAGAAAGCTTTTGCGAAGGTGTTGTCTGCTTCCGTGGCCTGTTCAAAGGATTGTTCGGCTCCGTCGAGGTTTCCCAGCATGGCCAGAGCGATACCTCGATCAGTCAAAATGGGGGCTGACATAGCATTGGCTTCGAGAGCTTGATCGAAATCCTCAAGTGCGGATTCGATATCACCTGACTCCCTTCGAAGAATTCCTCGCAAGTGGAGGTAGCGAGCGTTGGTAGAGTCCAGTTCAACGGCGCGGTCTAAATCGGCCATTGCGTCGGAAATATTGTTTTTGGCGAGATACTGAGCTGCGCGATCGAAATATACTTTGGGAACGTCGGGAACGGCAGCTAGAGACTTGTTAAAATATTCAATCGCTTGATCGGGTTGCTGGCGGTCCGCACACAGTAGCCCAAGAAAATGCAGCGCGGGGCCATTTTTGGGATTGATCTTAATCGCTTGCTGCAGGTCGCTTTCCGCCTGTGAGGCGTCGTCGAGCATAATGTGACAGATCGCTCTCACGAATAAAGCTTGGTCCATTTTTGGATCTAATTTGACTGCTTTTGATAGATCTTCGATCGCTTCGCGATATTGTTTTTTCTGGAATTGAGATTCGCCACTTTTAAGAAAATCTTCTGCGGACTGCTGGGCCTGCGCGGAGAGGGGCCCCAAAAAACAGGTCGTCAGAGCCAAAAAAAGTGTGACTAAGGTCCACTGCTTTGGTAGTAAGGGCATAAAAAAACATCCTGGTAAGTCGATGGTTGCTTTCGGGCAAATGATTTTGGGATATTCTGTCCAATGACTTTTTGGAAAATCGACTGGACAGCGTGTGATGATAAAAAGGTCAAGTTTCCGCGAAAAGTTGCTCGCCAACCGAGGGGGCTTAGCGGAAGCGAGAGTAGGAAGTGTTTCATGAGTAGAATTTTGTCGATCCGTGGCGTGATGGCCGTCGGTTTATGGCTGGGTTATTTGGCAACCTTAGGCTATGGGCAATCCAGCGATGATGAGCAAAAGATCAGTTCGATTGCCGGAGAGGCGCGTGATATTTTGGCCCGTTATTGTTATCGTTGTCACAACGGCGAGGGATCTGATTCCGGCTATGCTTTCGATGTGAAAAATGTGGAGAGTCTCGTCGACCAAGGCGTCGTGTCTGCAAAAAAACCGGAGGATTCGCTCCTTTTTACGGATCTTGAAAGTGGCCGTATGCCTCCGCGTAACCAGCCCCATCTGCCACGCCCCACCCCAGCCGAAGCGAGCGTTATCAAAGAGTGGATCAAGCTTGGGGCCGTGGCGTTTCCGGAAGCGAAGAGGCGGGGCGATTTTCGCTCGCTCAAGCAATCATTAACGCTTATGCGGGATCATCTCAAGTCCTTGCGACCTGCAGAACGCAAAGATACCCGATACTTCACCCTCGTCCATCTCTGGAACAATCCAGAAGTCGATGAGGCTTATCTCAAAAATGTCCGAGCGGGCGTATCCAAAGTGATCAATAGCTTGTCTTGGGAAAAAGAGATCGTTTTGCCAACGCTTGTCGACCCCGATCAGGCGATTGTAGCCATCCGGCTCAGCGATTATGGATGGACGTTAGAGCATTGGGAGGCGTTGGTTCGCGAATATCCCTACGGACTTTCCTATGGCTCGCATCCCGATCAAGAGTTGGAAAAATTGGATAAAGAAATCGCGAAGCTGATGGAAACAAATCAACTTCCCCATTTGCGGGCGGATTGGTTCGTCAGCACGGCGACCAAGCCGAAGCTCTATCATCAGCTGCTGTATGAATTGGTGATTCCCTCCCTGCGGAATCGTCAAAAAGAGCCAGCAGATGCGGCCAATCCTAAAAAAATGACCGACCGCGACTTGGAAGAGTTTCTGGGGGTGGATATTGAGAAAAATATTTTTGGAGCTGGGCCTCGGCCGATTCGTAGCGGATTTACGCAGAGCGGTATTTCGGGTCAAAACCGCATGATTGAAATGCACCGCATCGATAATACACGTTCGTACTGGAAAAGCTATGATTTCTTGGCGAGCACACGCGAGGCGATCTTGTCAGAATTCCCCTTGGGACCCATCGCGGCACGCCATCCCAAACCCGAACTCGCCTTTCGGCACGATGGAGGTGAAATCATCTTTCATCTCAACAATGGTTTGCAAGGCTATCTGCTTTCGGCGAGTTCCGGTGCGCGCCTAGATGCCGGTCCAATTGAAATCGTCGGCGATTCGCTGCGGACATCGGGGACCCAAGCGATCGTCAACGGCTTGTCATGCATTGCCTGTCATCGCTTGGGAATGGTTGAGCCTCCAAATGATGAAGTGCGTCTATTTGCAAGTGTTTTCGGCGATGGAAAAACGCTCGTCGAGGAGTTGTACCCGCCTCAGACCAAGATCAATGAGGAGATCCAGCGGTCGAGGCAAGTATTTATCGAAGCCCTCGAAAAAGCCATCGCGCCGTTTTTACTGGAACAAGATGAGGATAAATTGAGTCTGACACATTTGCCTGAGCCGGTGTCCGAAGTGAGTCGACGATTTTTGCTGGAGTCCTTGAATTTGCAAACAGTCGCTAATGAATTGAACGAACCGGATTCTCGGTTTCTGGCCGAAAGTTTGCAAAAAACAAATGTCTTTCGCACGCTGGGGTTGAACGTGCTGACACGCGAAAATGGTGTCATCAAACGAGATGCTTGGGAAAGCCGAGCCGCGTTTTCGCTGATGCAGGAAGCTGCCCGCGAGTTGGGATATAGTCCAAGGCGATAGGTGAGAAGTGAGAAGTGAGAAGTGAGAAGTGAGAAGTGAGAAGTGAGAAGTGAGAAGTGAGAAGTGAGAAGTGAGAAGTGAGAAGTCAAGAAAGTAGAGCGCAAAAATGAGTGAGTGGATTAAGGTATTTTTGAAGATAGGTGGTGTGTTTATTATATTTATAATTCTCTCTCTTTCTGCGTCTGAGGTGTGGGGGCGAGAGGGTGTGGAAGAGGGATTTGCGGCGAGTATGGCAAGTGTGGTCGAAGAGATCAAAGCCAGTTCGCAGAAAGATCCGAAGTTAAAGCAAAACCTCAAATTTCGCTTAGGACGATTTATTTCCCTGCAATCACCGAATATCAATCATGAGCCAGCGATTGTTGACGGGTTCGAGAAGGGGCTCAAGGGGCTTTTGGTTGCGGGCGACAATCTGGAGGCCCATATAATTTCTGGAACTTATGAGATTCGCTCTGTAAAATCTGGCGATAAGCTCAAGCGTTTCATTGATATGAGTTTTAGGATCAATGCGGCCGATGGGAGTGAACTGGGGCGATTTGATCGCAAATTGGAAGAACCAACTGAGGTTGCTATTATTTCCGGATTGACGGTCAGTTTCACGTCGGGGGATACAGAGCAGTCGCGGCAAGCAGAAGTTTCGAAGGCGATAGAGAATCCGCAATTTGGACTCATTCCGGGAACCAAGAGCGTTGTGACAACGCATGGAGGAGAAGTGTATGGTGTAGAAATACTCAAGCGAGCGGGTAAAAGCGATTCCTCGACAGAAAAAGCTGTCGCGCCAGAGTCGGAAGGGGGTTATGCTTTTATTCCATTGGAGGAGGGGGATATATTTTCTATCCGTTTGCATAATTATAACGAACTCAATCCGGTCTTGGCAAAAATTAAAATTGATGGTTTGGATGCCATCAACGCGTTTTGTGTTGATAAAGTTGTCTACTCCGGATATTCGGTGCAAAAGGCCGATAAGGGGCCGTCAAAGTCCACGATTCCGGGGTGGCTCAAGAGTGCGAAGATCGACAAAGATAACGTTCTGCGTTTTGAAGTGGGTAAAGTCGGCGGGGGTGCAGCGAGCGAGAAGAAGTTGCCTCCCGGGGGCGTGGGTGTGATTACCGTGGAGTTTTACGAACCGCGAGACGCTAGTCGCGGTCGCGATACGGATACCGAAGTCAAAGCGGGCGAAGCGATCGATGTCGCAATCAAAGTTTCGAATTTTGTAGCCGCGGCGAAGCCCTCCGCGATCGTATCGATTCGGTACAATCGTAATCGCGGTGCTCAGACACTGCCCTAACTTGGTCCGTCGGAATTAAGAGCCTGTCCGAACCATGAGCCGACGGCGTTAGCCTCGGTTTGCCTATAGGCCGCAGTTTGCCTATCGGATCGAAGAGTCAATCCGATTAGCCATTGACCGCCTTCGCGTTAATCGCGGTATTCGGATAGGCTCTAAGTCGGCTAGGGAATATTCCGCTGGGGATCAGCCGACGGCATTTGGGAGCGAGTCGATTTGAGGTCGAGCGTGGACAATGGTTTTTGAACGAGAATGCATAAAGGGAATAATGTGGCCACACGGCGTGAAAAAATAGAAGCGATGCTAGCAGATGAGCCCAATGATACGTTTTTGCGTTACAGTCTCGGTTTGGAATGGGACAAGGAAGGGGCACACGATAAAAGCTTGAGCATGTTTGATGGATTGATGCGAGATACTCCCCCCTATGTGCCCGCCTTTTTTCGGGCAGCTCAAATGTTGGTACGGCTGGATCGAGTGCCAGAGGCTCGCACCTATTTGCGAAGTGGCATCGAGGAGGCACGCAATCAGCAAGATTTTCATGCGGCAGCGGAGATGTCCGAAATGCTAGCAGGTCTTGGTGGAGCGGGCGAGTAACTGGATGGTTGCGGAAAAGACCGATGCTATCGTTTTGCGGGTGGTAAGTTGGAGCGAGACGAGCCTGATTGTCACCTTATTGACGCGTGATTTTGGGAAAGTCTCGGCTTTGGCCAAGGGGGCACGCAGGCCGAAGAGTCCTTTTGAGGCTGCTCTTGACCTACTGTGCCGTTGTCGCATAGTGTTCCTTCCAAAATCGGGCGATGTGCTCGATTTGTTAACCGAAGCCAAATTGATGCGACGTTTTCGCAATGAGAGTCGGCGGCTACCGAATTTGTACGCAGCCTACTACGTTGTCGAGTTGATGCGTGAATTGATCGATCATGGTCAAGTTCAACCGGAAGTCTATGATTTGGCCGACGAAACATTGTTGAAGTTAGAACAGGACGCTCAAATCGATGGTGTCTTGTTGCAGTTTGAGATGAGTTTATTGAGGTTATTGGGGCATCAACCCAACATGACGCGTTGCGTTGGATGCGATCGGCCCATGGTAGAGGAAGGGCCCATAGATTTTGGGTTATTGGTTAGTGGTGTGTTGTGCGACCGCTGTGTGGCGGGGCAGCGACAAGTGATTCGAATGCGTGGAGAGAGTCGGCAGATATTTGCTTTATTGTCCGAGGAATCGGAGTGGGAGTCAGGATGGCTGACCATTCCGGACAAGGTGCGCGGCGAGTGCCGAGCTATTATTCAACGCTATTTGACGGTTCATTTTGACCGACAATGGCAACTTCACCGATATCTAGAGGATTTGGCACGTTGACAGGGAAGTCGAAAGCCAGAGCATGGATGTGGCCTGAAAAATTGGCGGGCATCTTATTGAGCAGTCTATTCTGTTTTGTCCTTTTCAGTGGCCAAGCAGGATGTCGACTATTTGATCCGACGATCAGTTCGGATGAGGAATACAATCGGGCCAAGCGTCAGATTGAATCGCGCCCGGAGGACGATGAAGATTGGGTTCGACCTGAGGGTGAATCGGTCGAGAAGCGAAAAGATAGCGCTTTACCGATTTTGGACAAGCTGTTCCGCTGGGAGAAGCCGAAGAATCCGGACCTGGCCAAAAAGCTGTATAACGAAGCCGATATACTTTTCAATCAAGCCAAGCCGCTGGAAGGTTATGAACGCCGGATGGCATTTCGATCCGCCGCGAAGAAGTACAAAGAAGCTGGCAAGAATTGGCGCAACTCCTATCTAGAACAAGATGCTCTCTATATGGAGGGGCGAGCGTACTTTTTTGCCGAGGACTATCCGAAAGCCGAAGATGCATTTACGCGATTGGTCAAAGAGTACCCTCGCACCAAATATCTTGATTCCACTCAAAAGCATCGTTTTGAAGTGGCCCAGTATTGGGTCCAGTACAATCAAGTGGCACCCACCGCTTTCTACAACATCAATTGGTCCGATAACAAGCGGCCGCTGAATGATACTGGTGGTCATGGTCGACGTGTTTTAGAAAAAATGCGATTGGATGATCCGACAGGCGTGCTGGCTGACGACGTGACGATGGCTTTAGCGAATGAGGCTTTTCAACGTGGCGATTTCGAAACGGCCGCCGAAACCTATGAAGATCTTCGTATCACCTATCCAGATAGCAAGCATCAGTTTGAGGCTCATTTTTTGGAATTGCGCTCTTTGATAGAAATCTATCAGGGGCCGGAATACAGCAGCGAGCCGATGGATCGGGCGGAGAAATTGATCAAACAAATCAATCGCCAATTTGCTCGCCAAGCGGAGTCACAGCGAGAGTATCTCAATCAAGCCTATGCTGAGG
>JBIKMB010000388.1:0-3474 GCA_044359485.1 Pirellulaceae bacterium
ATAGGTTCGGGTACATTAACGCTTATCGTTGTCATCTTTGGTTTCCTTGGAAATGGGTTGCATTCATTCTACACTATTACCGGCTGTGATACACGCCATTTTATGCCCTGGAGGGATCTTCAGCAGCGAAAGCTGGGATGCACGAATGCGGCCAAAGAGGCTCGCTCGTAGCTTATGCTTCGTGATTTGTCCTCGTCCTTCAAGTCTATGAAGATGACGAGCGCGAGTTAGTATTACGAAGTGAGGAGCACTGCGACGTGGTGCTAATAGAATTGTGCTTCAATTTCAGGAAAAGCTCGCTTCAATCTGAGGGAAACGTTGTTTCTAAAAGACGGCTCACAATTTCGATTAGCGTTCGTGCTTGCTTTCAAAGGATCATAGAATCAGCGAGTTCGTAATCGAATGGATCACCAATCATATTTTCCGTCGACGATCGCATTTCCAATTCAACGCCAGAATGCAAATAAGAGAAGCTTGGGGCATCTGAGCGGTCCGACAATAACGGGTGATTGTCGGACCCAGACCGCAATAACTATAAGTTCGTCGCCAACGTGCCTTCACCAATGTGACGATTGCTGTGAGACCACTTTACCAATCCGATAGCCCTAACTGTGAAGGCAGCAACATTTCGCTATACGATATGGCCACCATTTCATCCATCTTGCCCGCGAACAAATATGCACCATCACCAGAGAAGGTAAGACACTTGATGCCCCAACCTTGTTCTCCGAAATCGCGAACGACTCCTGGTAGATCGCCAGACTTGCTTCCCTTCAGCTTTATCGTCTTAGGCTTGGCAACTGAGTTGCTCGATTCTTCCTTGTCTGCGGTAAGCATGTCCATTCGCTTGCATTCTCTCCCGATTCACGAACATTGATTACCGCATCTGACGACACACAAATCATCAGTCAGTGGAATGTCGCAAAAGGAAACCAAGAACTTGAACTGATTGGACACGATACTTCGATCGTTGATTTGCAGGTTACTCCAGACAATAAGCAACTGATATCGCTTACCTCTGACGGCAGACTCATCGAGTGGAAGCTGGATACGCTACCTGCTCGAAAGGCCTTTATCGGCCATCGGGACGAAATCGACGATATTGCCGTTAGCCAGGACGGTCGGCTTGTTGCCACAGGGGCTAGAGATCGTACAGTAAAACTTTGGGACGCACACAGCGGTGAGATTTTGATCGACCAATCGCTAAAGGGCTTCGGTGTGCATGCCGTTGCCATTAGCAGCGATGGTCGGTACTTAGCGGCGGGAAGTGACACTGTATGCATTTGGGACTTAACTTCGCGGGAACTTTTGCGCGAAATTCCATTACATCCTGCAGGAGGTGTCATTGAATTTGGTGTGCGTACACTTTGTTTTACTCCTGACTGTCAAACCTTGTTCGTTGGTCTGCATCGCAACGCACCAGACTTAGAAAAAAGCGATGGAAAAATCGTTGCCTGGAATTGCAAGACTTGGGATGTCGTTCCAGCGTGGAACAAGGTGCTACCGGAAGGCATTTGGGCAATCGAAGCCTCCAGCGACGGCAAGCGACTCTACACGGGCGGAACCAGTAAAATGATCTCAATTTGGAATGTGCAAACAGCTGAGAAACTGAAAACCCTTCCTCATCCTGGCTGGGTCGTAACCATGACTCTGTCACCCGACGAAAAAGCGATCGCCGCAGGTTTCTGGATTCTAAAGGGAAACGACTCCCAATCCGCCCCAATTTTAGTTTGGAACCTCACCGATCATTCACTCATCAAACAATTAGACGGGCACAATCGCGGTGCCTTTTCCGTCGACTTTTCTCCCGATGGCCGCAGACTAATCTCCGGGGGGACTAGTGGAGATCTATGTTTTTGGGATACAGAACGTTGGGAACCGAAGGCATGGATGGAACTCCCCTTATCTGGTTGGGTTTTAGCAACTAAATTTTTAAAGATGGAAAGTCACTATTCGTAACTTCGGGAAGTCAATCTGAACAAAGTCAAATGCTACGATTGACCATCGACTAGCTGTACCGTTTTCGTTTGTATCTTTCTTCCTCAATTCACGGCCAGTTACTATTCAAAATGGTGCTTATCGATTCGCTTTGACAACACCCCGATTCGAGATCGACGATGCCCCCAAGCCTCTCTTTTTCGCCGGATCCATCACCGATTGCGGAATGTCGACTCGCGTGAAAAAAACTATAATCCGCATTCTCCCATTTGCTCGCTTGCTCTTGCGGCGTTCCCTCGCCAAAAAAATTACTGGCGGGACGCCGCTCGATGATGCACTCGACAACAACAAATCTTCACCACGTCGAATCTCATAGGCCGAAATATAAGGCGTCGTAGTAACTGACACAACGTCCTTAGAACTCATACTTTCGTACTGTACGGTTTGGCCATTCCCCGACTGTTGCAGCACGCTTCTACGCACAGGCTCGAACGGAAGTCCTTGAAAGAGCTAGTGTTGAGTCAACTTTACCGGGGGCGCCAGCGGGGGCGCGCCCGGCCGAAAAGGACGTTTTTGACACAAAAGCGGGGGCAAATGCGGGTGCCATCACTGACCGTCAGGATGGGCTCAGAGCGACGGTTTGGCGTGGAGAAAACCAACAAAAAGAGCCATCAGAAGACTCTCCTGATGGCTCTTGTGAGGATGCTGATGGAATCCATCAGTGGGCGAAGAGGGAAGTGATAAGAAATAATATTGAGCCTTATATTGAGCTCGATCTGAAAAGCGGGTTCTTACTTGGGTTCTACACCGATTCTGTGGACGAAAAGCTACTCCAAATGGCCGAGATTTGGGGCTTAATATCCGACGCCGACAAGGACTTTATCCTTAGCTTCATGGAGAGAATTCGGAGCCAAAAGTTATAATGAAAAGTATTGATGGTTTATGAGGGTTTATGAGCAGAGTAACGAGTCCTTTTCGTTGCTCTGCTCTACCTGAACCATCAGGAAGCAACTCGCAGTTCCTGTGCCTCGATGGTGATCGGTACCGGCACGATCGCTTCCCCTTCCTTGAACCAGCGGCGGATGAACTCCACCATCTCGCCGGTCGTTTGGCATTCGAAGAGCTCTTCTTCCGGCACCACCGGATTGGCACTGATCCGAATCTTGAACTGCCGGCGCGGGAGCGGAATGGCAGCCGCCCCTGTCGGTGGCATTTCTCCAACCCTGGCCCGCCGCACGATCGCCCTCTGCTTCCGTCGGCTCAACTCCCTGGCCAGCACCTGAGCCAAAGCAGCGTTATCAACTTGCCACAGAATCCTCGGCGGCTTGCCCTTTTCTAAGATCTCAACAACAAAGTTCACATCCTCGCGATTTCTGTCCCTCCCTGGTTTCAAGTCAGTCGGCATATCGGCGCCCCTCATTGGAAAACGATGCTGAAATTCATGATGAGGCAAACTATGCCAGCAAAACCGGACACCTTTGGTCAGCCAGGGTGAAAGAAAGTTGAGGAGCTTCTTTCACAAAAGGATTCGAAAGA
>JBIKMB010000036.1:0-38080 GCA_044359485.1 Pirellulaceae bacterium
CGGTTATTGGAAACTGCTGAGAGGGCAAGTAATCGATTGGCGTCTGCCGCTGTGGGGGCCGATTTTGCTGATCTGCCGGGCAACTGGGCTCCGGTTGCCATCATTTTGGGGCATCAGGGAGGATTCTCTGCGCCTCGAACGCTTTGAATCGGCATCCGCCGCCACCCTGAGTGCCTGGCACCAGCACCAGCATCGTGTGCCTGGCACCTGAGTTTCGCGCGGCCGCCTCCACCGAGTGCCTGGCACCGGGTGAGTGGCACCGGGTGAGGCGAGTTAGTGAAGCAAGCCGTAGGTGCGCAAGGTTTGGTGAAGTTGAGTGAACTGCTTCTCTTCCAGTGCGGTCATCGGTAATCGCAATTCACCGGTGTCGCGACCGAGAAGTTTCATGGCTCCCTTGACCGGGATAGGATTGGTGGAAAGTCCCAGCATATCACGACATAGCGGAAATAGTTTGTGATGCCAACGCCGGGCGGTTTCAAAATCACCCGCCAATGCTGCGCGAACCATCGCCAAGACGTCATGCGGCACTATATTCCCAGCAACCGAGATGACTCCCTCTGCCCCAACCGACATCATGGGCAGCGTCAAACTGTCGTCGCCACTCAGGACGGTCAGATCCGTAGTATTCAAGATTTGAGAACATTGATCCAGCGAACCGGTGGCTTCTTTAACCATCGTAATGTTTGGCAACTCGGCTAAGCGAGCAATCGTTTCCGGTTCAATATTCTTGGCTGTTCGCCCGGGAATATTGTACACACAGTGGGGAATACCAATTTCCTCCGCGATCGCCTTGAAATGCTGATAGAAACCCTCTTGAGTTGGCTTGTTGTAATACGGAGCTACTTGCAAGGAGGCATCACAGCCTTCTTTCGCTGCCCATTTGGTGAGTCGTAACGCTTCAGCGGTGCTGTTACTACCGGTACCAGCCATGATTTTGCAGCGGCCCCGCGCGATTTGCACCACTTCGCTGATGACTCGTTCATGCTCGATATGAGATAGCGTCGGTGATTCCCCAGTAGTTCCAACTGGTACCAAACAATTGGTACCCGCCGAAATCTGAAACTCCACTTGTTCCCGAAGTTTTGCATAATCGACTTCTCCGTGGACCAACGGAGTAACAATGGCAACCGATAAACCAGCGAATGCAGAACCTTTACGAACCATTTTGGCGAATGCTCCTGGCGTGTGACAAAATTTCTGACGTCTTCTTCAATAAAAATCTAACGTTTATAGCACAATCTGCCAGTCGCGATCAGCGTGTTGAGCGAATCGCTTCGGTCATTAATCGCTTCATTTCTGACACGGCTTCTCGCATTCCGATCAGCACCGATCTCGAGACAATGCTGTGGCCGATATTCAACTCGTGCATTTCTTCGATCGCAGCAATATCGTGAACGTTCTGATAATCAAGTCCATGCCCGGCGTGCAGTTGTAATCCCAACTGGCGAATGAGTTGTCCGGCCTTTTTCAGTCGCTCCAATTGGTACCTGCGTTTCTCACCCCGCTCAATCGCATATTGCCCGGTGTGCAATTCGACGGCTTCCACGCCAAGTTTCGCTGCCGCTCGAATCTGCTCCTCCTCCGGATCCAAAAACAGACTGACAAAAATCTCATGAGCTTGCAACTGCTTCACCGCTGCCGCAATCCGCGGCGTGTCGCGCAGAATATCTAAGCCCCCTTCGGTGGTTATTTCCTCTCTGCGTTCCGGAACCAAGGTCGCCTGATCAGGGCGAATTTCAATCGCAACATTCAGTACATCTTGGGAGCAAGCAAGTTCAAGATTCAGGCGAGTCGAGACGGTTTCCCGCAGAACTCGTACATCGCGATCTTGTATGTGTCTACGATCTTCCCGAAGGTGTATGGTAATACTGTCGGCACCACCCAATTCGGCTAAAACAGCAGCAGCAACCGGATCAGGTTGTGCCCCTCGGCGGGCTTGCCGCAGAGTAGCCACGTGATCAATATTCACACCCAGTTCGACCATTTTCTCTCAGCTCTAATGTTAATTGCCGCCAAATACTTAGCTCAGCGAGCTCATTGTTTCTTCTGCTCTAGACGCTCAAGTTTATCGCCATTGAGCCCAATTGGCCATGCCCAACAACGCGTAGTTCGGCATTCGGCTGTAAGCATCGCGTCGACCTAGATGCCAAAATGTATTTCCGTCAAAAAATCTCTCAGCCAACGAATCTCACCGGTGATACTCTGGGCCAAATCGTTCTGCCTTAAATGGGTTGGGATAACACTCCAGGCATATGTTTCGACTTCCAAATGGCCGGTCGGGCAAAGGTCAAGATAATCCGCCTGGTTGAGCAAGGTAAAGCACTCCTTGATCTCCCCCTGCGTACTGTACAGCTCACCTATTTTGGATTCACAAATCGGCACGTGAAAGTGAATTCGCCAAATAGATTCTTCCAGGCTGCCGACATCCAAATCACGCGGCTCAAGCGTTGTCTCCGATCGCAGAGCGGCCAATTTGCCAAAGTCTTTCATCGGGTAGCAAGCCAATAACTGAGGAAGATCGTCCCACAGACTGAATCCCGTTTTCGAGAGAATGCCTGTTTGGTGAAGGTATCGATCTTCTGCAAATTGGCTCAGAAACTGTAAGCCTTGGCCACGATGTTCCGTACTCAGTTCACTCCACCGCACTTCCAAAGCCGCTGATACCTGTATTTTTCCAACCAAGAGCCCAGCAGATCGGAGGGAATCAAAAAAGTTCTTCTGAGATTCAAACATGACGGCCGCATGACAAATGTCGTGGCAAACGGTCAAGTAACGTCGATTGCGTTCTATATTTCGAGAATCCGACAAATATACAGAAAAAAAATCCACCATATCTTTCGATGTATCGAGAACGCAGCCCGGTTCAGGCTCAATGGCGATCACGATGCGTCGACCTGTTGTCTCTTCCAGTTTCCGCAAATACTCAGCTACCTCCTCCAAATGCTCGGCCGCTTGGCGAAACCGCTCGTCGCTCCACTCCGGTTTGCCCCATCCCAAGGGAAGCGTCGAAATGGAACCAATCTCGCCAACAGGCAAAAGTGCGTGAAGATGGTCGATAAGCAGTAATGTGTAGTCGAGTCGCTCACGCGTGTCCCAACTCGGCTGGTAGACTCGTTGCTTGACGACCGGTTGGTGAAAGTCTCCTTGAGGAAAACCATTGAACGTAAATGGCAAAAGCCTTTGGGACTCCAGCCACTCCCGAAAGCTCGTCACTTGCTGGTCCAGTTGAAGTGTTCTGGCGGCCGGTTCCGCCAGCCATAATCCCACCGGCAATAGACTTTCTGGCCCCAAAGCCTCGCGTATCGGAACCGCATATCGAAGCAGATTGCTTTGGGCGGCCGCCAAATCGACCCCTGCATGCACGTTCGTGCAGTACCCGGTTTTCCAGCGACTTGCTGGTCGCCCCACTTCCGGACAGCCTTGATCAATCATCGCGCGTTTTATCCTTTGGTTGTCTATCGACCAGGGAAAAGATTTTCGAGGCAATATGGGAAATCACTGGGAGGGATTTTGAAAAAAGCCCTCGTTTTTCCGGGTCTGATTGCGTTTCAGAGGTTGCCGACCACGCCTGGACCAACTTAAATGACGAAGAGGGATCTTCACAGGGGTTGTCGAGCACTTTTCGCCGCACATCCCGCCAGCAGAACGTTGAAGTTCCAGCAGCGTTTTTTTCTTTCATTTTTTGACCTTCATTGATCGCGTAGTTTGGCGACAGTCTAAGTTCGGTTCGGGCTTCTCGATACAGCCGCTTCGGCGCAGCTGCCAGGTGCCCTCCAGAAAACGGCTGACTGTGATCCGAATTTCGCCCAGGAATACGGCATGAGCCTTACGATCCGCTTCGTTCTTCGACATCGCTCGCTTCTCCCAGCTTTGGCTCTGGGATGGTTCATGTTGTTGATGGGGCTGGCGATTTCCAATGTCGCAACAGCTCAACCCTTCCCTAATAAAAAGTACAATCAAACCGACTACTTTAGGCAGCTCGATGAAATCCTCCCAACACCCAACAGCTACCGAACGGCTGCCGGCGAACCGGGACCGGGCTACTGGCAACAGCGAGTCGACTATGTCATCGATGTTACTATCAAGGATGATGACCAAACCTTGCGCGGCAACGAACTGGTAACCTACCACAACGACTCTCCTCATACCTTGAGGTATTTGTGGTTCCAGCTCGATGCCAATATCTTCAGCCCCGATTCGGACTCCAATCTCACCACATCTTCGCGACTGTCGGAGCGAGTTCCTATCGAAGTTCTACAGGCAATGTCGGCCAGAGAACTGTTCGATGGTGGCGTGAAGATCGGCGAAGTAAAGGACGCTAGCGGACGCCCCCTCAAATACACCATCGTTAAGACCATGATGCGTGTCGATCTCGCTGAACCGCTTCCCCCAGGAAGCGAAACCAAAGTCTCCGTCAGTTGGCATTACCGTATCAACGACGCTCGCCTGATGGGCGGACGAACTGGATTTGAATTCTTCTCCAAAGATGGAAATTATATCTACGAAATCGCTCAATGGTTTCCAAGGCTATGTGCATACACTGATGCGACAGGCTGGCAACACAAACAGTATCTCGGACAAGGCGAATTTACACTCGAACTGGGCGATTATGTCGTCAAAATCACCGTACCCGAAGATCACATCGTTGCAGCGACCGGAGTGTTGCAAAATGCGGAAGCCGTATTAACCCCCGAACAACGACAACGTTGGGAACAAGCCAAGACGGCCAAAAAACCAGTTTTTATTGTGACCCCCGAGGAAGCAAAAGCGAATCAAGCAGAGAAATCCACCGGTACCAAGACTTGGGTATTTCACGCCCAAAAGGTGCGCGACTTTGCTTTCGCAACCAGCCGAAAGTTCATCTGGGATGCCCAGCTGCACAATGTTGAAGGCAATCAAGTTATGGCCATGTCCTTTTATCCCAACGAAGGGGAACCGTTGTGGAGCAAATACTCAACCCCTTCCATCATCCACACATTGAATGTCTACAGTCGCTACACCTTCGCCTATCCTTATCCGACTGCCATCAGTGTTAACGGACCCGTCGGCGGCATGGAATACCCAATGATCTGCTTCAATGGACCGCGCCCCGAAGAAGATGGAACGTACAGCAGTCGAACCAAATACGCTCTCATTTCTGTCATTATTCACGAAGTCGGTCACAATTATTTCCCCATGATTGTCAACACCGATGAACGACAATGGACTTGGATGGATGAAGGGATCAATACGTTTTTGCAATATCTCGCGGAACAAGAATGGGAGGAAAATTATCCTTCTCGCCGCGGTGAACCCGCGGAGATTGTTTCCTATATGCTCAGCAATGACCAAGTGCCCATCATGACCAATAGCGAATCGATCATGCAGTTTGGCAACAACGCTTATGCCAAGCCCGCTACCGCCCTGAATATCCTACGAGAAACCATTCTCGGCCGCGAACTATTTGATTACTCCTTCAAAGAATATGCTCGCCGCTGGCAGTTCAAACGACCCATGCCGGCCGACTTTTTCCGCACGATGGAAGATGCCTCCGGCGTTGATCTTGATTGGTTCTGGAGGGGTTGGTTCTACACCACCGACCACTGCGACATCTCACTTGATAAAGTCGAATGGCTGGTTGCCGACGACCGATCTCCCGATCAGAAAGAAGCCGATATCCGGAAGGAAAGAGCGGCAACAATACCAACACTCTCAGAAGAGAGAAACAAAACTCTTCCCAAATTGGTGGACCAAATCCCAGATCTAAAAGATTTTTATAACTCGTACGATCCGCTCACAACGACACCACAACAACGCGAAGCCTACGAGCGCATGATGGCGAGTTTGACCGATGCAGAAAAAAAACTCCTGGCCAAGAAGTCCAATTACTACCTCCTCCATTTTAGTAATGTCGGAGGCCTTATCATGCCTATCATCTTTAGAATGGAATTCGAAGATGGTTCCGCTCAAGAAGTGCGCCTTCCTGCAGAAGCTTGGCGAGTCGATTCTTCCAAGTTCACGAAAATGATCGTGACTGAGAAAAAAGTCGTTCGCTTTGAATTGGACCCCCATCGCGAAACGGCCGACGTCGATCGCAATAACAATTACTTCCCTCCCGAATTGGAACCCACACGCTTTGAAGTATTCAAAGGAAGCGGTGCATTCGGAGGTCGCGGCGGGCGGCGCATGACCCCTAATCCAAGCGGCGAAAACCCCTCGGGAAATCCCATGAGAGAGTCGCGACGTTCCTCAGAACGCCAACGCCCCAGCGAGGCTGCTCCTAACGCAGATACCAACTCCGTTAGTGACCCCAGCCAAAACACCCAAGAACAAAAGAAAGAGCCCGAGAAAAAAGAATCTGACCCAAAAGAACCCGAGAAGAAAGAACCCGAGAAGAAAGAACCTGAACCGGGACAACCCGCGGAAACTACCCCCGCGGCAACCGGCGGCAATTAGCCCATTTTTGACCCAGATTTCTCTCCAACACCCAAATTCGACAGGTGGGAATTCAAACGATTTTCCACCTCTTTGTATTCGGTTTTTTGGCAATAATCGCCCAGATACCACCCCGAATTTTGTCCCGAGTAACCCCTCCGGTGAGCCGTTTCTCGCTCTATCCCTAGCATGGGCAGAGAGTTATGATAACGATTCCTGCGTTTTCATTCCACGCCGCCGCGTCCCCACAAAACGCCCACGTAGATTCGCTGAGTTCCCAATGTCGCTGAGTTCCCAATGTCGCTGAGTTCCCAATGTCGTTAAATTCCCAATGTCCATGATAAGTCATTTTTCTACACGCCTTCGTTTCGCTCGTGTCACGGCCTCTCCTGTAGTAGGTTTATCAAAGCGGTCACTCGCCCCGGCCGTTTTGCTTCTCTGTTGCACAGCACTTCTCGCAAGCGGGGAATGGGCCTACGCACCAGCGATAGCGCAAGATGCAAATCCCCCAACGAACTTTGCACCACTGGGGCCTATTGAATTAGTTAAGGATGGCTTCAAATTCACCGAAGGCCCCGCCTGGGGACCCAACCAAGCTCTCTACTTCACCGATATTCCAGCCAACCGAATCTATAAATACTCGCCTAAGGATGGCGCTCTGGAGGTGTTCACCGAACCTACCGGACATAGCAACGGACTGATGTTCAACCCGAAGGGCGAATTGTTGGCATGTCAAATGGATGGTCAATTGGTCGCAATCGATCTCTCCACCAAAGCAACCAAATTGCTCTCCGATAAATATAGCAACATTCGCTTCAATGCCTGTAACGATCTTGTCATCGATTCGGTGGGCGGAATCTATTTCACCGACCCGCGTTATCAATCCCCTGAGCCCTATCCGCAAGGGACGGAAGCTTTCTATTACCGCGCCGCTGATGGAACCGTCACACGACTCGGCCAAAACCTGCTCGCCCCCAACGGGATCGGACTCTCGCCCGATGAAAAAACACTTTACATAGTTCCCTCAATGCAAAAGCAAATCATGGCCTACCCCATCGAAGCGCCTGGCAAAATTGGCAACGGGCGAGTGCTCTTTGAATTGAAACAGCCCAACGGCGAAGATAACACCGGTGGCGATGGTATGACGGTCGATGTGCAGGGAAATCTCTACATCACGTCGGCATTGGGTATTCAAGTCTGTGATCCCGCAGGTAAGCTACTGACCATTATCGATGTACCGGAAGTACCGGCCAATGTGACATTCGGCGGCGAAGATTATAAAACACTATACATCACCGCTCGGAAAGGCTTGTATCGTTGCCCAATGCCAGTGGCCGGTTTAGTATTCGGCAAGGGGCAGCCCTAAAATCCGGCAATCTCCAGCGAAAGGACGTCTGACAAACCGTTAGATTCACGGAGGAATACCATGATTCATGTTGATCATATATTGCAATTGCACCAAGATACGGTCGCACTTTGGCACCATCAGCCCCTCGCTAATCCGTACGAAGGTTGGCTCCAAGTGGTATGCCAACAGCATCAATACAATTATGAACTCTGGCACCAAGAAGACATCGCTCGCAGCCCCGATGTGGACGATAAGGCAATCGCCGGCGTAAAACGAGCGATCGATCGCCTGAATCAATTGCGGAACGATTGGATTGAAAAGCTTGATGACTGGATCACGGAAAAGCTGAGTGAAAGCAATATCATTCCAGCCGAATCCGCCAAGCAAAACACCGAAACCCCCGGCAGTTGCATTGATCGGTTATCGATCCTGGCCCTTCGGCTGTACCACCTGCGGGAGCAACTGGAGCGAACGGATGTGGACCAAAAGCATCTCGATAAAGTTCAGCAACGACTTGCAATCGGTGAAGCACAACGCCGAGATCTCAGCCAAGGATTGAGGGAGCTTGTCGAAGATTTGCTCTCCGGTAAGAAAAGGCATCGCACATACCGCCAAATGAAGATGTATAATGATCCGACCATGAATCCGTATCTGTATCAAGCCAGGGATAAACAATTGAAGGTCTAGTTTGGGCGTTCATGATGAAGTTACTTTTTGACTTGAATTCAACACCCGCGATCTTCCAACCTTTCTCGCTACCGCGTGCGATCTGGTGCTTCGTTATCCTGGCCCTCCTCGGGGGCATCGCCGAAAAAATACCGGCGCAGTCTGCCATCACCGTGGATGAATCGAATCCGGTAACTGCAAGCTCTGAGACTCAAACCCCGAAATCTGCCCCCAACTCGGCTAACGATCGACAGCAAGTTAATGAACTGGTGACTCGCTTGGCCTCCGAAAACTTTACAACTCGCCAACTCGCAAAAGCAAAACTCTTGGAGTTGGGAAGCGATATCATCTCGACCCTGGATGACAATTTGGCAACCGCAGATGTCGACGTCAGCACCCAAATTTTCGAGATCTACAGCCAATTTGCACTCGACCCTCAATCGGAAGCAACGCGAAAAGTAGTGCAGTCGCTAAAGAAACTTATCGCTTCCGAAACCAGCAGGAATTCCATCTTGGCAATGCAGTTGTTGGAATCGATTCGCGAACTTCACAGCGAAAGGGCTGGGAAAGAATTGCAAGCTCTCGGTGCTGGAATCATCCAAGGAATCTATCCTCTCAATGGACGAACCGGGATCGAACAGCAACTTTTTGTAGAAGTGAACGAAGGGTTTCGCGGAAATGCCAACGATTTGGTTTGGCTACAATGGCTTACAAAAGTGGAATTGGTCATTTTAAAAGGCCCCAACATCAACGGCGAATGTCTTAAGTACCTTGGCGAAATGCCCAGCCTCAAAAAGTTGCTCATCCGCGATACATCCATTGTTTCTGCGGATCTTCATTGGCTTGAGGAAATCGATGACCTAGATCATTTAGAAATCCTTTATTCCCCCATCGATGACAAATCGGTAGACACACTCATTGGACTTTCCGTTTGGAAGTCCATGCGAATTTTTGGTACCAATATCAGTTTCGAAGCTGGCGAAAAACTGATCCAAAATTTAGATGCGATCGAAGTCCAATTCGGATGTGGTGGGTTTTTGGGAATTCAGTCCGATGTTCAGGCGGCTCGCACTTCGACGGTGAGTGAGACAACTCCCAATGGCGCAGCGGAACGAGCCGGAATCATAGCGGGAGATATCATCACCCGAATCGACGACGAGGCTGTCACTACATTTGAAGATATTCGAGCAAATTTACGTAAAAGGCGGCCAGGCGAAAAAGTAGTCGTCGAACTGGAACGAGTTAATTTCAACGGTGAGATGAACGTGCTTCAAATCAACGTTGTCCTCGGTCGCCAAGAATAAATGTCTCATTCCGCCGCAGAGTTTCGTTAAGCTGTGAAGAAAACAACTTCTGCCGAATGGTTCGAACCGAGTGTGCGAAGTCAAATGCATCGCAAACTTCGGTCTTGGTTTCGAACGCGATCTCGAGATCTCCCCTGGCGAAAGACCAATGATCCGTACGCCATTTGGGTCAGTGAGATCATGTTGCAGCAAACACAAGTGGCAACGGTGATCGACTACTTTTTTCGATTCCTTCATCGATTTCCCACCGTTGTCGATCTTGCCCAAGCGGATACTCAAGAGGTACTGAAGTATTGGGAAGGGCTGGGCTATTATCGTCGAGCTCGACAAATGCATGCTGCCGCAAATCAAATCGTTGCCGAACATGCTGGTGAATTCCCCTCGAACTTCGATCAAATTCTCGCCTTGCCAGGCATCGGACGCTATACGGCAGGAGCGATCTGCTCTTTTGCCTTCGATCAATCACAGCCGATTTTGGAAGCGAATACCCAACGGCTTTATTGTCGTCTTATGAAATGGGAAGGTGATCCTAAAAGTGGGCAAAGTCAGAAAGCACTTTGGCGTTTTGCGGAGGAATTTGTCCCAGAAAAAAATGCAGGTGAGATCAATCAAGCCTTGATGGAACTCGGGAGTTTAGTCTGCACACCTTCTCATCCAAAATGCGAACAATGTCCGCTCCAAACGTTCTGTCCCACGTTCGCGCAAAACCGACAGGCCGATATTCCAAAGCCGCCAAAGCCAAAAGAGTTTGAGCATCTACACGAAGTCGCCTGGGTTGTTTGGGATCGTGACCAAGTTCTGGTGCGCGAGTGCCTTCCGGGTGAACGTTGGGAAGGCTTGTGGGACTTCCCACGATTTGCGATCGAAGCGGAACAACAACTCGATGACGAACGATTTGCCCTACTTCTCAAACGCTTCGGCTTAAAAGTTCATGCTCCCACGCTGCGTATGAGAATCAAACATGGAGTGACCAAATACAAAATTACGCTCGATTGTTTTGATGTCCAGTGGAAGGCTGGGCCTCAAGCGATCATCGGTAACTATCGATGGCTGCGTTTCGATCAACTCCATGAAGTACCCCTCCATTCCACTGCTAGACGCATCGCCAAAAGTATCCTCGGTCGAAGCGACAATTGAGAATTCATCCATTGCACGCGAAACTCGGGCGATTAGCCCTGTTTCCATTGCAGATCTACCAGTCGCCAAGTGTGCGGATGACTTGGCGGATCGCGCAGAACGTCGGGCAATCGAGTTGGTCGTACATTATCGAAACAAGTAAGTTTGGCAAAACGCAGCATGGAGGCAGGTAAGCCGACCGCAGTAAATCCCGGGTGACCCGTCGATGGATAAGGGCCACCATGATTCATCGCGGGACTCACGGCAACACCCGTTGGCATCTTATCATTGAGAATGCGTCCAACTTTGAACTCAAGAATTTCCGCGAGTTGATCGTAATCGCTGTCATCGCTCTGGTCTTTGGCTGCAGAGTAAATACAGCCGGTGAGATTTCCCTCCAAGCTTTTCAATACGTCCGCCATTTCAGAAATGCTTTGCGCTTTGACAATGAGAGCCGCATTACCAAAGGCTTCTGTCTGAAAACCCTCGGGGTTTTTCAAAAACGTCTTGGCAGAAATCTCGAGTAAGGTGTTGGAAAAAGCACAACGTGGTCCATCGATAGGAGCACCGCCAGTCAGCAATTTCGCGCCCAAACCGATCAACGTTTTGATGCTCGTCGTCAGTGAACGCTGCACTGCGGGTGAAAGTAATGTTCCACAAGGAGCGGCCTGGAAACGTTGGACAATTCGATCGAGCCATAACTGACCATCGGCATTGTCCAAAATCAAAACAAAACCGGGGTTGGTACAAAATTGACCAGCCCCCATCAACACACTTCCTAGATACTCTTCGACAAGCTGTTCGCCTCTTTCTGCTAAGGCACCTGGAAGAAAGACGACCGGATTCACGCTGCTCAATTCGAGATAAATGGGTTTCCCTGCTGAATCAGCCGCCGCCTTAAGGGCCAAGCCGGCATGGCGACTTCCCGTATAGCCGGTCGCTCCAACGCGTGGGTCACTCACCAGTTTCATTCCATCATCATGAGACGTGCGATAGATCAATTGAACTGTGGCAGGAGGGAGCCCCGCCTCGATGACAGCTGCGAGAGCCAGTTCAGCAAATCGTTGTGTGGTTCCGGGGTGAGAGCTATTGGCCTTGCCGATGACCGGATTCCCTGCCGCGATTGCTGCTGCAAAGTCACCGCCAGATAAACTACCGAAGGCAAAGGGAAAGTTGTTGGGACCGAAAACCACAACGGGCCCCAGCGCTTGGTAACACGATCGTATATTGGATTTGGTATCGATCGTCGGAAGTCTCCAACTCCCTTCTCGGGCAGCCTTCGCTGCCAGACGCAGTTGATGCGTTGTTCGAGGAAGTTCAACGTCACCAAGACGAGGTGCGCTCGGCAGGCCGGTTTCTCGATGCGCAAGATCCACTAATTGAGCTTTATCTGAATCAATTTTGTCGGCATAAGTCTCTAAGAACCGCGCCAATTTTTCTGTGCCACATTTCTTGAGTTCCCAAAAGGCTTGCTCGGCCGCTTGCAGTGCAAGTTCGCAGTCCTTCCAGCTGCTAACTGGGAAATCGGTCGTTATTTTTTCACCAGTGGTTGGGTTGGTCGCCTGAAAAGTATCGCTGTCGTGCGAAGCTTGCCATTGTCCATGGATCAAAACGGGAACGGGTTGTACGGATCGATTTTGAGACATAATGTTCGTATTCGCCAAGGATGTTTACAAGTTCATTCAACAAGGTGCGCCAGACAGTTCAACCATTTTGGGAACTAACCCTGCACCACGGTATTGGTGAGCGTTCCGATACCTGCAATGGTGATATCGACTTGATCGTTAGCTTGAAGTGTGAAGGGACTATCGGGAACAATACCGGTTCCTGTGAGCAAAAATGCGCCGTTGGGGAAAGAATTGTCGCGGCAAAGCCAACCGATGAGATCCTCAAAAGTTCTCGCCATTTCAGCGACACTCGTGTTTCCGGTGTAGACGAGGTTCCCTTCTCGCAAAATCTTCAATTCGATCGTGATACTATTGCGATCTGGCATGTCGTCGATCAATGTGATCCATGGCCCCAAACCGCAGCATTGGTTGTAGCATTTAGCTTGCGGTAAATAGAGAGGATTATCACCTTCGATGTCACGCGAACTCATGTCGTTGCCGATGGTGAAGCCCACCAATTTCTGATCAGGCGAAATGACCAGTGTAAGTTCCGGTTCTGGCACATTCCAAGTGGCATCTTTTCGTATTCGCAGAGCTTGACCGGTACCGCTCACGCGATGGGGTGTCGCTTTAAAAAATAATTCAGGTCGCGGCGAACGATAGACTCGGTCATAGCAAGATGCGGCTGTTTCCGATTCCTCCATTCGTGCTGTCTGGCTCCGTTTGTACGTGACGCCCGCGGCCCAAACCTCCTGATGGTCAATCGGTGGAAGTAATTTGCAAACCGTGAGGGACATTGGGGGACCGGACGCAGGTAATTCGCGCACGAGTTGAGGCAACTCGCTGTGGGCAAGCAACTGCTGTAGCATTGTCATTCCGACCTTGGGAAGATTCAGAGGAACAAGGGTGTCGCCTTCAATTTTTCCAACTTGGATCCCATGTTCCGATTGAAAACGAGCGAGTTTAGTCATCTTACAAAGACCTCTCCAAAGTTAATTGCAAATCAGTCGCCCGTGCCAATAAGAAGCAGCGGAGCGAGAAAGTGCTCACACCGATCCGACAGCAACCTGCTGGCCAAGTCAATCCGTCTAAACGCGTTATACACATTCAACGCATTTCAGAATGCTGTGGACCATCGTTAGGCCGACGCGTATTCGACGCTCCACTTTTCCAACTGTTCTTTACCCGCTCGATGGCAAAAATCGCCAAACGATTCACTCGCTGATAACCGGTTCTTTTTGAATGCCAGTAGAATCGGAGATAATGTGGGGGTGATTTGTTCGAGAGGGACCAGATCTTTGTAAATAGTACCAAGTCGTGTACCCAGCAGGGCGCCTCCTAGGTACAGCGTGTATCGGCCTTTCGCTTTCCCGACCAATCCAACATCCGCGTTGTACGGGCGAGCGCAACCGTTGGGACAACCCGTCATTCGCACCGTGAAACGTTCGCTGGAGAGTCCCAACTTGGCAATTTCTTTTTCGAGTTGATCCATTACCGATGGAAGAACGCGTTCGCTTTCGGTAATGGCCAAACTGCATGTCGGTAGTGCGACACAGGCGAGCGACCAACGGCGAACATTGGAAATTTCTTCGCTGAGGGGAATTCCGTTGCGTTTGAGAATCTCTTCGAGTACTGCACGCTGTTCAGACTTTAAGTCGGTGAACAGGATGCTTTGATGCGGCGTCAAGCGGATGCCCGGATTGAGCTGGTTGCAAATCTCGCGAAACGCCGATTTCCAGCGGCGGTCATCGCGATCGAACAGACGACCATTTTCGACATTGAGTCCATAAAACCATAGACCATCGCCCTGCTCGAACCAACCCAAATGGTCATCGAAACCGTGGACATCATCTGGCAGGCAGTCGGTCAATTTGTAGCCAAGATGCTCTTCCACGCGTTCGCGAAACCAAGCGACGCCTTTCGCGGCGATCACATACTTCAGGCGAGCCGTTTTACGGTCCGCTCGATTGCCATGATCGCGCTGCGCTTTGACTACCGCTTCGGCAACAGCGATCGCTTGATCGAGCGTGCAGTAGGCCATGCGTTTGGCTAGTGCTGGGAAAGTTTTCTTGTTCGCAGGGGTGGTGCCGAGTCCACCGCCGACCAAGACATTAAAGCCAACGACTTGTCCATCGCGAACAATCGCCAAGAACCCAAGGTCATTGGTATAGATATCGACACAATTGTCTTCGGGAAGGCCGACCGCAATCTTGAACTTTCGAGGCAGATAATGTTTGCCATAGATAGGCTCAACATCTTCTTCCGTTGCGCCGCCCACAAGCTGGGCTTCGCTGGCATCGGGATCTTTCACCCAGATTTCATAATAGGCTTTGGAACGAGGCGCAAGATGCTGAGCGAGCTCATCGGTAAACTTCTGAAGCGTTGTGTGGACAGCATCTTTGTACGGTGCCGGGCAACACATAACATTTCGGTTGACATCGCCGCAAGCAGCCAAGGTGGATAATTGAATTTCATTGATTCGATGAATACACTTCCACAAATCCGACTTAACAATCCCATGTAACTGTAGGGCTTGTCGAGTTGTGATTTTGAGCGTCGCGTTGCCTATTTCATCGCACATATCCAAGTGAGCCAGAAGCTGCGGCACTGTCATCTTGCCGCCCGGCACTCGGGTACGAACCATGAAGCTGATTTCTTTGAGCGATTTGCCTTCACCGGTCGATGTCCGAGTTTCTCGGTCATCTTGTTGATAGGTACCATGAAACTTTAGAAGTTGTGCATTCTCTTTGATGAAGCCTGCGGCACCTTCTCGAAGGTCTTCTCGAATCGTACCGAATAAATAATTGCTCTTGTCCTTGATCGCTTCAACAGCACTTAATCCTGTTTCCTCGGACATGAAGTTCCTCGATCCTCTCACAGCAGGTGGGAAAAGGGGTTGCCCCCTGTCAAACTTTGGTCAATTTGTCGTTAATATAACGCCCACAGTAATTTCCCACTACAGCGCTAGGTCCAATCCAGGCAGCGCTCTGGCTAGAATTAAAAATCTTGATTGAATCCGAAAGCGGTAGAGTTCAGTATGACGGCAAAAATTTTGGATGGAAAAGCAGTCGCTGTGCAGATTCAGGCTGAAATCGCCGCAGATGTGACAAAATTCAAGGATTTAACAGGAATCCTCCCATGTTTGGTGGCGGTACTTGTAGGCGATAACCCAGCCAGTGAGGTGTACGTTCGAAACAAACAAAAGACCTGCGAGAAGGTAGGGATGGCCAGTCGTTTGGAGCGTTTGCCCAGTACGGCTCGCCCCGAGGAATTATTAGGACTTATCGCTCGACTGAATGTCGATCCCTCCGTGCATGGCATCCTGGTACAGCTTCCGCTACCCAGCGGATGGGATACCCATCAAGTGTTGGATGCCGTCTCTCCAGCGAAAGATGTCGATGCATTTGGACCGGAAAACGTTGGCTTGATCTGCCAAGGAAGGCCACGGTTTCTTCCCTGCACGCCGCATGGGGTTCTTCAGCTGTTGGCGAGATGTGATGTGGAAGTCTCGGGCAAGCATGCCGTCATCGTCGGAAGAAGCGATATCGTGGGTAAGCCGCTGGCAATGATGTTAATGCAACGCTCCGGTCCGGTCGGCGATAAAATTGCCAATGCAACGGTCACCGTGTGTCATAGTCACACCAAGAATTTGGAGACATTCACCAAGCAAGCGGATATTCTCATTGTCGCTATCGGTCGCGCGGAGGCCATTTCCAGCGAACATGTCAAACCAGGCGCTGTCGTCATTGATGTCGGTATCAATCGCACAGATGCGGGGATCGTGGGCGATGTGGACTTCCAGAGCGTGCGCTCCATCGCTAGTGCGATTACGCCAGTGCCCGGAGGTGTCGGTCCACTCACCATTGCCATGTTGCTGAAAAACACATTGACAGCTGCGATCCAACAACATCAGACCTCGCAACAAGCTAGCATCCGCAATGAATCACGAGCACCAGGATCAGCCGTCAGCGACTAGGCAGCCTTTCTTCCTGGATATTTTACCGATACAGCCGCTCGCGCCACCAAGGTAACAAACACGCCTTCTTGAGTGACCTCACCGCGTTGATTGAGCAGTTGTCGCTTCCAGGTCACTTCCCCATGTCGTCGACCATGTTCCTTTAGTCCGACCACTTCGGTCCGCACGTGAAGAGTGTCACCGATGTGAATGGGTTTAAGAAATTGCCACTGTTCGAGTCTTATAAATGCAGTCGTTTTCATTCGCGGATGTTGCGAACTCAAGCCGGCCAAGTAGGAAAGACCGAGTAATCCATGCGCAATCGGACGGCCGTAAGGAGTTTGTTTGCAATGTTCATGATCGATATGCAATGGATCAAAGTCCCCAGTCAAGCATGCAAACTGCACGATGTCCGTTTCCGTAATGGTGCGTCCAGGACTCTCCCAGGAATCATTCAATGCAAGTTCGTCAAATAGAAGTGGGTTGGACATATGCACGCACCAACGAAAAGCAGACGAAACGATCCTATGCCGTACGAGACCGAAGAGTGTTCTACGGAAAAACATCCTTTCAGGGCAAGAGGGTTTGGACGCACGATTCCAGGATTGCTTTTGGGGCTTTAATGCAGCGTGTTTGGGTAGTTTGTGCAAAGATTGATTCGCGATTTGGGCGGGGTTTGGCCTGATTATTGAGCACTCTGCCTCAAACCGTGGCAACGCGCTCGCAAGGTAGCGGTTTCTCCCCATCGCCGACTCAGAAGGTGGGCATGGTTTACGCTCAGGCATCTTTGACGCTGGTATTCCATGGAATCTGCTGGAAACGGAAGCAAGTTTGGATTCCCAAAAAGAATCGAGGCATCATGAAATTCAATAGAATTCGAGCTGCGTAAGTCGTTAGCAGTAAACCTCTTAAGACCTATTCACGCAACCGAACTCCGAAGAGTGCTCGAATTGGTATGGGTTTTGCGTCCCCGGCTAGAACGGCAAACGATTTCCGCGGACAGAGAGTGTCCCATCTCGGACGCACCCAACGGAGAGTATCGATATGGCTAAAACGCAAATTGCTGTTTTACAGATTTACCATAGGCTTCTAGGTCATTACCTGACTGTGCCCCTTTGCTCGTTGCTCATCGGTTTCGTGTCGGCTTACGACAGTTATCTCACCGTGATGTATGTTGACTCGCTGCAGGGACTGGAGCTTAATCCTGTTGGTCGTTACATGATGGGTTTGGATGATCCACTTAGCGGCGACACACCGAAGATTGCAATGTTTCTGGGCTGCAAATTCGCAGGAACAATATTTGTGTTGTTTGTCCTGCAAGTGCTTTGGATTTGGCACAAGCAATTTAGTAGCATGGTCGCCCTCAAAGTGGCCTTCGCGCAAACGTTGTTGGCATGCATGTTGCTTTTTGGTTCGGACAAATGGTAAATCGCAAGGTCTGAAGAGTTACCGAGGGTACTCCCTCGATCGATCGCTGGGAGGCGTTTTGTTGGGCTGCCCCAACATTTTGGCGAAGCAATGCATGTCAGTTCGTCGCGCAGATGTAACAGGTTAAGCGTCTGTCCAAAAAGCGTTCGACATCTCAGCGTTAGCCGCAGCGTTGGGCAGAGGGACTCGGCTCTAAGTTTTTTTCGGCTCAGCTAATGCTCGATCAAGCATCATTCTAAAAACTTGAGCGGGGCTCTTCTCATAGGGTTCGGTCGAAGCCTTTAAGCCATCAGCTTGCTCGGCTCCACGTTTCATGAACGTTCTCAAGTCCTCGAGTGTTGGATTGTCTTTGACGACTAATCCCGATCGATCCGAGCGGGCCAAGGTAACGGTTTGCAAAATAAACTCGAGAGTTGTGCGAGTGAGAGCACCCTCGTCGACCAGTCGCAGCAATCTATCAGAAGTGAGTCGAGCCTGTTCTTTTTCCAGATCGGTCAGCTCGGAGGCGCTTTCGATTTTACCAACAGCAGCCTGCACGAATCCCCACAAGAGAACCGGGTTGTCTGTAAGACAAAACCGAAGTTGTCTCAGTTGGTATTCCGTCAGTTCTTTAGAATCCATTTGCCTCGCAAGTTCGTTGAGTTCGCCGCATATCGTTTCTTTATCGGTGGGTTCCAGCGCAGATTGTTCGACCCATGGAATCAGTTGTTCGCGGAGAGCGAGAGCGGCATTTTCACTTTGATTCTGGTTGAGGTACCAGGACAAGAACGCGCACACGACGCTCATCGTGACACTGAAAAAGATAACGACAATCAGGCAAGCGGGGGCGAGTGGAACTTCTTTATTGGGCCCCGGATTTGAACCACTCTCTAGATTGTCACTCATGTCTGAACCTATTGTGCTGAAGCGAACCGTAAAGCGACCAGTCTCCCGATTCGCTCAGACTGGCTCGCTTCAGAACCTGAGCGACTGGCCTAATCGCGAAACTGGATTTCAAGAATTTCGTAACGGAGTAACCCGCGGGGAACAGGGATACTTACCTGGTCTCCTTTTTTCTTGCCGATCAACGCAGCCCCGATCGGGCTAGTGGCGAGAATTTTCCCAGTGTCGTAATCCTCATCCCCATCACCGACGAGAGTAAATTCTTCGACATCGTCGAAGTCGATATCTCGTACTTTGACGGTAGCTCCGAAAACGATTTCGTCTTTGGGCAAGGTGGCTGTATCTACAATATGGGCGCGGGCAAGTTTGCTGCGCAATTGATTGATGCGAGCTTGAAGGAGTCCCTGGTTTTCCCGCTGGGCGTGGTATTCGGCGTTTTCCTTGAGGTCCCCTTCGGCACGAGCGGCTGCGATTTTTTCGGCAATCAGCGGCATTTCAACGGATTCAAGGCGTTCGATTTCCGCTTTGATCCGGTTGTAACCCTCACGGGTCATAGGTACATATTCGCTCATGTTCGCATCTCTACCAAAAAAAGCCGACCTCTTCTCGAGGCCGAAAAGAGGTCGGGGACATACACATCAACCAAAATGTTATCGTTCGGCCAGCGGTCCAACTTGTCAAGATTTGAACCATTTCCGGTCGCACGATTTTCTCGGATTATACGGCCATAATCGAGTTGGTGCCAGTTGGTGGACTACCCTTGGCTCGATAGCGGCTTAAATGGCGTTTTTTTGCGAAAACTGCGGCAAATCGCGTCGTTTTGGGCGATTCTCTCCGGCATCAACCCAGGTAAAGCAGCACTCCGCAAGAGGGGCAGAAAACGACTTGCTCGAGCGTCAGGCGATCTACGACTTTGGGGGTCAGAACATGGTAACAACCACCGCAGGTATTGTTCTCGATCCCAGCCATGGCCTCTTCGTTGCGAGCGTTCACCAGGCGGATATACTCAGACATAAACTCTTCCGGAAGTTTGGATTCAGCCGCCTTATACTCATCACTGACTCGTTGCAGATCCACTTTAACAATTTCCAGGCGTGTGTTCACTTGCTGCTTAAAGACGACTTCCTCTGCTTGGATCGTTTTTAATTTTGCTTCAGCCTCTGCGACTCCCTTCAGTGCAGTGTCAATCTGTTCCATGGTTTCCAGGATTTCGTCCGAAAGAACGTTATTGGCCTGCTTATCCGCCGCGATTTGTTCTTTCAACGTCTGATATTCTCGATTGCTGGCAGCTTGATTCATTTTTGTTTCAAGCCCCACCAGTTTATTCTCTCGATCGCGCAGCTGCAGTTGCATGCGATCGGACGACATCTTTAGTTCGCGAAGTCTCAGTTTGGCCGCTTCGACACCGGCGGCCGCGGTCGCAACCATGGCGGCTTTGGCGGCAATCTGACGCGGTCCACGCTCCAATTGATTGCGGAGATCCTGTCTCAGCTTCAAAAGATGATGGAGTGCGCGGAGCTGTACACTGGGTATCTTCATGCGGATGCCAATTTCTAACTGGGAGCAACGATTGGAAAAGAGTTGTTACACACTCTCTTTGCGTTGATCGAGTGGATTGCATTGATCGGGTGATAGCCCCTCAAGTGTAGTGCACTTGGGCCGACTTCTGCCAGTAGGTAGTGGGCTGAGTGTACAAAAAAACTCCTGTCTTTCGACAGGAGTTTTAGAGACTATCCGAAAACCATTAGCCGACGGCGTTAGCCGCGGTTTTCATATCGGAGCGAAGCGTCAATTTGATTCGCTATTAACCGCCTTGCCGTTGGTCGCGGTATTCGGGGGGGCGGATGGGCTCTTAGAGTTATCCATCCGAGTGTACGAGTTCCAAGCACTTAAAGCGACTCGCTATGGAGTCGTTTTTTTTAGGCGGCCTTTTTCAAGAACGTTTCAAGTTGCTGGGATCGAAGTGGATTCTGCAATTTGGCTACCGCTTTCGCCTCGATCTGTCGAACTCGCTCACGGGTGACTTTAAAGATCCGTCCTACTTCTTCGAGTGTGTAAGAGTAACCATCGGTCAAACCGTAACGCAGTCGCACGATTTCGCGTTCGCGATAAGTCAATGTTTTCAAAAGCGAATCAATTTTCTCTCGCAGCAGTCCGTTGGTTGCGTTTTTGACTGGATTATCGCCGCTGCTGTCTTCGATAAACTCACCGAAGCAATTATCCTCCCCTTCGCCAACGGGGCGATCCAAGCTAACTGGATGTCGGCCGATATCCAAGACTCGCCGGACTTCTTCGATGGGTAAATCGATTTGAGCGGCGATCTCCTCGACCGAGGGTTCTCGCTTGAGTTGTTGCAGAAGGCGTTTTTGAATCTGACGCAAGCGGCTTAAGACATCGATCATGTGCACAGGTATACGAATCGTTCTCGCTTGATCGGCAATCGAGCGAGTGATCGCTTGACGTATCCACCACGTTGCATAAGTCGAAAACTTAAAGCCTCGGCGATACTCATACTTATCGACCGCTCGCATCAAGCCCGTATTGCCTTCTTGAATCAGATCCAAAAAGGATAAGCCACGATTTCGATATTTCTTGGCGATTGAAACCACCAAACGCAAATTGCCGCTGGATAATTCGCGTTTCACATTTTCGTACGCTGTGAAGTACTTTCGAAACTCTTGGCAACGAGTCCGTAGTACACGGGGACTTTCATGCGTGAGCATGATTAATTGGCGATATTCGCGTTGTAGTTTTTCACGCTCCATGTATGAAAAAGACTGATCCGCGATAACGGCCATGCGTCGCTGAATGGCTTCCATGCGATCGGCGAACTGTTCCAATTGGCGCATCAAGGGCTGTACACGACGCGACCGAAGGCTTAGTTCTTCCACCAGCACTAAGCACTTATTGCGACGACGAACATACTGTCGAATCAGTTGCTGCTTGCGAACCGGTGAGGTGCTCTTGCGAATAATCTCATTGAAGGCTTGTCGATTTTGTTCCAGCAATCGATCGAGAGTCTTCAAATTGCTGGGCATGCGAGCTGTGATTTGCTCTTTTGTCAGATTTTCGGTCAACGACACTTTGATCGTTCGATCGAAAGGAAGCTGGCCAAGGTGAACTTTTTTCAAAATCTCAACCGTTTGCCGCATTGCATAGTCACTGCCAAGAACGGCCCGTCTGAATCGCTTGCGATTGATTTCAATTTTCTTTGCTAGAGCGATTTCTTGGTCGCGTGAAAGCAAAGGGATCTCTGACATTTGACTTAAATAGAGGCGGATCGGGTCATTGGTCAAGCGAGGCATGTCGCCTTGAATGCCGATCTCCTCTTTCGTCGCTGTCGAAAGGGAATTGGCTGGAGCGTTTGGGTCAGCATCGACCAGTTCCAGTCCCAATTTATCAAGAACACCCAATAATTTATCGAGATGATCCGAACTAAAACCTTCGTTGGGCAAATAACGATTTACTTGCTCGTAGGTAATAAAACCTTGTGTTTTGGCCTTCTCAATCAACGTCTGTAAATCAATATCCATCGGTTCCACAATCGAACTCCTTTTCGATGCAGTTCGCGCAATGTTGCGCGGATAAGGGCGGGAAATGTATGCGACATCCATCAATCGATCTTTAGGTTATGCCTTACCTGCCGGGTTGCGGGAGGTTTCGCACGAGCGGCCGGCTCCTGCCTGGGCGCTGACGAACTGCCGCTAAGGTTTGGGTCTTACCTCAGGAATGCGTATCCGTTTGACCAATCGTTTTACTCACCAAGCCATGTCGCAATTGGGCTTGGCGAACTAAATCTTGAAGAACGTCTAGCGTCTCTTCATCGGACAGTTTAGCCTCCTCTAAAGTTCGAATAATTTCTTGCTGAGTCTTTTCTACGACTTGTTCATGCCATCGGTCCAGTAAAGCTTGCAAGCGATGATAGGCTTCGATCGGTTTGCGTTTCGATTTGCGAAAACAATCTTCTTCCAGCGATACTAAGACACTTTTGAGCGAAGCGTCCTCGGTGCTCGAGAGCACCGAAGCGAATTGAAGCGATTCACCAGCCATCTCCAATCGCTGATAAATGGCCAACAATTCTCGAGCACAATCGCAACTCAATTGGCCCGGAGCTATGCGTTCAAGTGCCAGCGGTACCAGGTCTGCTTGCAATATGAGTATCTCGAAGAGTTCGCGGTCCATCACGCTTAAATCAGTAAAACGATATTGCTTCGCTGTGGCAACCTCAATTGGCGAATCGGCCTTTAGCCACCTAGCAGACTCGGTTTGCGGTTTCTCACGAAGTTGCTTCAAGCGTTGCCGCAAGTCGGGTTCCGCGACATGAAAATGCCGCGACAATCGAGACAGCACTTGAGTTTGACGCAATTGCATGGATTCATCGCCGGTGAAGCTTGCCCGTGGGGCAAGGGCGATTGTCGATAGGATTTCCTCTAACGCCCGATTGGCTTTGTGCGTATCCACCAGCGGGTCAAAACCACGACAAGCGACACGGATCTTGTGTTCTAATGCATCGATCGCCTCTCCAAGCAACACTTGAAAGGCTTCCGCTCCCTGCTGCAGAAAATAATCGCAAGGATCCAATCCTGAAGGGAGCGTTAAAATTCTGAGATTCATTTGAGCTGCAATAAACAACTCTAACACTTCGTTGGTTCTGCGTTGACCAGCCTCATCCCCATCCAGAATCAATATCACTTCGTCGCAGAATCGTCGTAGCAAGCGGATGTGGCCGCTGCCCAAAGCGGTCCCGCACACAGCGACCGCATTGTGAACTCCATACTGATGGGCCATCATGACATCGGTATAACCTTCCATCACCAAAGCACGGCGAGTTTTACCGATAACATCCCGTGCCATGTCCAAGCCAAACAGTTGATGGCTCTTGGAATAAAGACGCGTTTCCGGCGAGTTGATATATTTGGCGGCCTCTGTCGAACCGGGAAGAACTCGTCCTCCGACCGCTATGGTTTGGCCTTGTGGATCGCGGATCGGAAAAATGACTCGGTCACGAAAACGATCGTACCGTGAGCCGCGTTCGCTGCGTCCCAGAAATCCGGTTGTTTCCAAATTGGCAAGGGACACCTGAGCGTCAGACGCGCGGCGCACCAGCCAGTCCCAGCTGGCTGGCGCGAAACCGATTTGAAATTTTTCAAGTGTGACCTCTTCGAGACCGCGATCCTTTAAATAACCGCGAGCTTTTTCCGCTTCACCCGAACTGGTCAACACCTTCCGATATTCCTGGCACGCCCAGTGGACGGCTTGGTAAAGCAACCGTTTATCATCGGGCGACAGACTTGGACGCCCTGCAGAATCCTTGCTCTCAATCGGTATGCCAGCTCGCTCGGCTAGCATTCGTAATGCTTCGGGAAAGGTAACCCCTTCGCGCTGCATGGTGAAACTGAAGATATCTCCACCGAGATCGCACACCCAGCACTTCCAGCTTTGGCGTTCGGGATTGATTTGAAGACTTGGACGACGGTCATCATGCCAAGGACAGCGCGCAACAAAACCTCGACCTTGACGGCGCAGATCCATGTAGCTGCCCATCAGGTCAACGATGTCGACGGCGCGACGCACGCGTTCTTTGATTTCTTGGTCGATAGTGAAGGACACCGGCACCTCCTGTGGCAATCAGGTCGGAAACTAGGGAGTCCTTCCCCTTCCAATTACCTGGCCGCAGTGTCGCTTCGTCTGGGACAATTTCCCAGCAGAACACAACGCCTCCTAACTCGTTATGCCCCGGTTATCTCTAACACGGCTCGGATCATAGGCAGAATTGAACTGCGGGGTCAATGGCGAAATCCGATGCACTGGATTGTTTCATCTCGCCAGCAGAATAGCAAGCCAAAATGCCTGCCAGCGAGAGATACGGAAAAACACCACCTTGCCATACGGTTGCCCCAACCGTAACACACGTCTGCATATAGACTTGCTGAGAAATTGTGCCGAAAATACCCTCGCAGGATAGTTCGGTTTTCGAGGGGATTGGGTGGCTAAGTCGGGGGAGACGACAAAAAGGCCAAAATGGGATATCCTCTCTTTTTTGCTTTCCGCAGAATTGTATGGGGACAATCCAAAGGTGTGATTGTCCAAAATGGATTGCCCGAACTAGACACTTCCTAAAGTCCAGCGTTTGCAAAGCTAGGAACCGACATGCCAACCATCGTCGATGCCCAAGTCCTTTATCGTCCACTGAACGAAAACTTGAAGTTCTTGCCCGAGGGACCCTACCCACTTCAGACCAGCCGATTCTCCTGGGTCGCCATTCAACATGCAGCCGATGCCCGCACGGGTTCACTATGCATCTTGGACCTGATCACCAAAACCAATTATGCTTATCCACTGCCGGGAAGACCCGGCTTCGCCTTCCCCACCCATCGTCCCAGTCGATTCGTGATCGGCTTGGAGCGTTCACTGGGCATCTACGATACCATCGAAAAATCTTGGAAAACGTTCTGCGATGGAATCGACGCAGACGTCGATAATACCATCATCAATGATGGACTAGTCTTCGATGGGAATTTGATTTTTGGGACGAAAGATCTCGAATTTAAAACGCGCAAGGCGGGCCTCTATTTATGGCGAGCCGCTGATCAGAAGTTAATCCCACTGCGACGCGATCAGATTTGCAGCAATGGCAAGGCAATTCGGAAACTTGCAGATGGATCTTGGCAATTGCTGGATATCGATTCGCCGACCAAGAAAATTGTCGGCTACACCCTTAACATCGAAAAAGGTTCTATCTCCGAACCAACCACGCTGGTCGATCTGACCGAGGATGACTCCGTTCCCGATGGAATGATACTCACTCCCAACGACCAGTACTGCATCGTCAGTATGTACAATCCCAACCCGGCCGAGCATGGTGAAACGCGGGAATATCGACTGTCCGATGGTAAACTCGTTCGCGTGTGGCGCACCTTGGGCTCACCGCAAAACACTTGTCCTCAACTGGTCTTGCACGAAGGGAAAGTAAGACTGATCATCACCACGGCCATCGAGAACATGCCGGCCGAACGCCGAGAGGCATCGCCCGAAGCGGGCAATTTGTTCTGGGGAGAAACACCGTTTGAAACGCTTTCGGCGGCCCCAGTATTTCCTGAACCCAACTGATTTGGTGCACTGAAATTGTATCCCGAAACAATTTTTTTGGAATACAAACGTTTCCGGAAACAAACGGTCGGGTTCACTGCTCCGTCGAGTCATCTTTGATTTCTTTACTTTCCTTGAAAGCCTCAATCGACAGGCATAGTCATGTCCCAAAATGCGTCGTCCGCAACCAACTCCTCGGCTACAACCTCAGAACCCGTTATCTTTCAGTTGAGTTGCCAAATCGAAGGCATTGAGCCTCCAGTGTTCCGTCGTATTCAAGTTCGCGATTGCAATCTCGCCAAATTGCATGAAATTTTGCAGGTGGTTATGGGATGGCAAGATCGCCAGTTGCACTACTTCGACATCGAAGGGAAAGAGTATACGGCCGATCGCAAAGCGATCTCTGAATTCGAATGGGAAAACTCAGCTCGCATCACGCTCAGCCAACTGTGGAAAAAAGGCATAAGCGAGTTTAGTTACGTCTATGATATGTCGCACAATTGGGTCCACGCGATCGTGATTGAAGGACCCGAAGAACGTGAACCTAAGACCCATTACCCATGTTGCGTCGAGGCAGAGCGAGTTGCCCCAAGTGAACGATGTTCGGGTCCGCGAGAATACGAACAGTGGCTGCAAGCCTGGGGAAATCCTAACCATCCGCAACATAAATCGGTCTGCGCGGCGTTAGGCCCGACGTTCGAGCCCGAAATTCGTTCCCTTGATCCGATTAACGAAAAACTCAAGCGAATTCGAAATTAGCGATCCGAGCGTTTAATGGTCCCGTAAATCGCTCGAAATGTATTGGTCGATGGAGTATACTGAGAGAGAAGCAGTTTCCCTCCTTTTCGATCCTACCTAACGAGATTTCGATCATGCGGACAGCCATGCTCGCTTGTGGACTTTCACCGGTCGTCCTCTTGGGATTTATTCTCACTGCGGCTCAAGCCCAACAAACTTCGGTCGCTGAAGCCCGCGTTGAAAAAACTGAGGTCCTAACTTCGGAGCAATCCAACCAGAGCCAAAAAGCGAAATTGGATTTCAATCGCGATATTCGACCGATCCTCTCCAATAATTGCTTTCGCTGTCATGGTCCGGATGAAGCCGAACGCTCAGGCGGAGGCGCTCAAGGCTTGCGACTTGATTCTCCCGAGGGACTGCGCGAGGACTTAGGGGGCCATTTTGCGGTCGTTCCTGGCAAGCCGGACGAGAGTCATATGATCGCCCGCATTCTCAGCAATGATCCAACAGAGGTCATGCCTCCACCGGAAACCGGAAGAAAACTTTCCGCCGCGGAAGTGCAGTTGTTGCGACAATGGATTGAGCAAGGTGCACCCTTTTCGATGCATTGGTCCTACGTTGTTCCGTCGCGTCCAGAGGTTCCCCCACTGCCTAACCCAGCGGAAAACGAGTGGGCCAAAAATGCAATCGATCACTTTGTGCTCGAACGCCTCCATTCACAAAAACTTCGACCGCAGCCCGAAGCGGATAAATACGCGCTGGTTCGCCGAGTGTCACTGGATATCACAGGCTTGCCCCCCACGTGGGAAGAGGTGCAGGAGTTTGTAACGGATTCGTCGAGCCAAGCGTACGAGAAAATGGTCGACCGATTTTTGGCCAAAGAAGCTTACGGAGAACATTGGGCTCGCATGTGGCTCGATCTGGCACGCTATGCCGATTCAGCGGGCTATGCGGATGATCCAGCGCGAACGATCTGGGCTTATCGCGATTATGTCATCAGGTCATTCAACAAGAATTTGCCCTTCGATCAATTCACCGTCGAACAGATTGCCGGTGATCTGCTACCGGAACCAACCAACGAACAAAAAATCGCGACTGCCTTTCATCGAAACACCCTGACCAACAATGAAGGTGGTACTAATGATGAAGAATTTCGCAACGTTGCAGTCGTGGATCGTGTCAACACAACGTATGCCGTTTGGATGGGGACCACGATGGCCTGCGCTCAATGCCATACCCATAAATACGATCCCCTCAGCCAAAAAGAGTTCTATCAGTCTTTTGCCATTTTCAATAATTCGGAAGATGCAGATCGCGGCGATGAGTCACCGTTGTATGAAATTTGGACTGAGGAGCAATTGCAGAAACGACAAACACTGCAACAACAACTCGCCGAGGATCAAAAAATTCTCGATACGCTGACACCAGAACTTCAGCAATCGCTCAGGCAATGGGAATCCTCTCTGCCGCGACAGCCGATGTGGTTGACTCCCAAGGTTTTAGCGGCCAAAAGTGAAGGTGGAGTAGATCTCAAATTGGAGCAGGAAACATCGGTCATTCGCAGTACAGTCGGTGCCGCAAGAGATAATTTTGAAATCGAATTGGATTTAGAGTCGGCCTTGCCATCGTCGCTAGGCTCCCTAGCTGCAATTCAAATCGAAGCTTTGTCGGATGCAAGTCTTCCCGCAAATGGACCCGGTTGGAGCGGTGGGAATTTTGTGCTGAGCGAAGTTCAAGCTACCATTGTACCTCCCGCTGGTACTAAACAAGTTGCTCGTTTTGTTCGAGTAGAACACCCCGGTGCGAATCGCATTCTTTCCCTGGCGGAAGTCGAGGTTTTTTCGGACGGCAAAAACATTGCCCCCACCGGCGCTGCAACACAAAGCAGCACCGATTTTGGAGGCGAGGCGATCAAGGCCATCGACGGTAATTCGGATGGTAACTACTTTCAATCTAACTCGGTGACACACTCCAAAGCGGATAGTACGGATCCTTGGTGGGAGGTCGATCTCAAAGGTCAACTCCCCATCGAACGCATTGTCGTATGGAATCGAACCGATGGGGGAGTCGGTATCATGGATCGCCTCAAGGGTGCAGTCGTAAAAGTACTCGATGAAAAAAGAACCGTTCTATGGGAAGGTACCATCGCTGACACATCTAAAGCCGATATTGCTTGGAGTTTGGATGGCTCACAGACGCTATCCTTCGCGGCCGCTTTTGCCGATTTCAATCAAGATGGCTTCGCTGCAGCGAACTTGGTCGCCCCAAAAATCGATAACAGCAAAGGTTGGGCTATCGGAGGTGCGACCGGCAAAGATCATCAACTCACGCTGGTCGCCAGCCAACCGGCTAAAGTGCCCGCAGCTAGTCGGTTGCGAATTCGCTTGCTGCAGCAATCGCCTCACGTCCAGCATATTCTTGGCAAGTTCCGAGTGCGTGTTACAGGTGATCAAGAAATATCTAAATGGGCTGGTGTCCCAGGAGAGATACAGAGCATCATTCTAAAGTCGGAAAACGATCGCAGCCAACAGCAGAAGGATCAGTTGTTCGGCTATTATCGAACGATCGCCGCCGAACTTGAGCCGGTTCGAAAACGGCTCGCAGATCGCCGACAGGAATTGAACTCTCTTAAGGCGACGACAACCGTACCGGTTATGAAGGAACTCTCCGCAGATCGCTTGCGGATTACGAAGGTTCATAATCGCGGAAACTATATGGACCTCGGTGAGCAAGTAGAGCCGGGGATTCCAGGAGTGTTTCAAGTCGGTAATGAAAAAGTGAAGGATCGCTTGGCCCTGGCCCGTTGGCTGGTTGCACGCGACAATCCTCTCACTGCCCGCGTGACCGTAAATCGATACTGGGAGCAACTGTTCGGAACGGGCTTGGTGGCCACCGCAGAAGAATTTGGGTCGCAAGGGGATCTTCCCACACATCCTGAATTGCTGGATTGGCTGGCGGTGGAATTCATGGATCAAGGTTGGGATATGAAACGGTTGCTCAAGACAATCCTGATGAGCGCAACCTATCGGCAAAGCTCCAAAGTGAGTCGGGAACTCGCTCAACTAGATCCAGATAATCGTTTATTGGCTCGCGGACCTAGATTCCGATTGCCGGCCGAGACGATTCGCGACCAAGCTCTGGCTATAGCCGGCTTGCTGAGTCAGAAAAAATTCGGTCCCCCCGTCAAGCCACCGCAACCATCCCTTGGACTCAATGCGGCTTTCGGATCGAGCACAGATTGGCAAGCAAGCAGTGGCGATGATCGCTATCGCAGAGGAATCTATACGACATGGCGACGTTCGAATCCTTATCCATCGATGAGCACATTCGATGCGCCCAATCGTGAGGTATGCACCTTGCGTCGAGTGCGGACCAATACGCCACTTCAAGCACTCGTGACCATGAATGATCCAGTTTATATCGAAGCCGCTCAAGCTTATGGTCGAATTGCAATTCGGCAGCCTGGAAGTTTGAATGAAAAATTAGAGTTCGCTCTATCCAGAGCGCTGTCGCGACCGGTGAAACCAGAGGAAGTTGCCGTTTTAAAACGGCTCTATGACAAAGCCGTCGATGCGCTAAGGTCACAACCCGAGCAAGCGAAAAAGTTGGCAACAGATCCTATTGGTGCAGTGCCCGAGGGAACCGATACAATTGATCTGGCCGCCTGGACGATCGTTTCAAACTCGATTTTAAACTTAGATGAATTCTTGATGCGACGTTGATAGCCAGTCAAGTAAACTTCAGTCGAGCAATCGCTGAATGGTTGACATAATAAAATAAATGAGCCGATCGGCAACCACATAGATTGAGGATAAGAAAATGAATCCAGCATGGAATGACCCGCGCGTCGAACGCATTGCTTGGCAAACACGTCGGCATTTTTTAAAGAATGCCACAGGTGGTTTGGGGGCCTTAGCTCTGACGTCGATGTTGCAACAGGAGGCGAGGAGCGAAACACCCACTTCGACATCGGAAGTGGTCAATCCGATCGCCCCCAAGGCTCCCCATTTTGCTGCCAAAGCAAAGCGTGTTATCTACATCCATTGCACGGGCTCTCCTCCTCATTTGGATCTCTTTGATTACAAGCCAGAACTGGTTGCTCGCACTGGTCAAGATTGTCCTGATTCCTTTTTGAAAGGGAGACGCTTCGCGTTTACTTCGGGAGTACCCAAGCTTTTGGGAACGCCACGTAAGTTTTCGCAGCATGGCCCCAACGGCACCTGGATGAGCGATGCAATACCGAACTTTCACGGGGTCGCGGATGAACTCTGTGTAATTAAGTCGATGTTCACCGAACAATTCAATCATGCGCCAGCCGAGTTGTTACTCTATACCGGATCGGCGCGGTCGGGGCGTCCCTCCTTGGGGTCTTGGGTTACCTACGGACTTGGGTCTGAGAATGAAAACCTACCTGGATTTGTCGTGCTGATTTCCAGCGGCGTTCAACCGAATGGTGGCAAGAACTCCTTTGGCAGCGGGTTTTTGCCCAGCGTTTATCAAGGTGTGCAGTGTCGTTCACAAGGTGACCCGGTGCTGTACGTTACCGATCCACCCGGAATGAGCCGAGATGTGCGCAGACTCACTTTGGATGCGATCGGCGAACTGAACCAACAGCAAGCTGCCGAAATGGGACACCCAGAAACGGCAACTCGTATCGCACAGTATGAATTAGCTTTCCGAATGCAGATGTCAGTCCCCGAAGTGATGGACATATCCCGCGAACCTGCCGAGGTGCTCGAACAGTACGGAGCCAAACCGGGAGCATCAAGCTTGGCCAACAATTGTTTGTTGGCGCGAAGATTGGTGGAGCAAGGCGTCCGCTATGTGCAACTCTTTGATTGGGGCTGGGATTTCCATGGCACCGGACCAGGGGAAGATATTCGAGATGGTCTGACGAACAAATGCGCAACGATGGATAAACCGGTCGCAGCGCTCATTAAAGATTTACGACAACGTGGATTGCTCGATGAAACATTGATCGTATGGGGCGGCGAGTTCGGCCGAACCCCATTCCGTGAAGGGCGAACCGCGGCCGGCAGTGTGCTGGGACGCGATCATTATCCAGATTGCTACTGCATGTTCTTGGCTGGTGGTGGTGTGCGTGGGGGAATGTCCTATGGTGAAACCGATGAGCTCGGTTTCTCTGTCGCTGAAAACAAAGTCCATGTTCACGATCTGCAAGCTACCATCTTGCATCAACTTGGATTTGATCACACTCGCTTAACCTATCGTTTCCAGGGGCGTGATTATCGGCTTACCGATGTCCACGGAAATGTCGTCCAAGCGATTTTGAGTTGAACCCAATCAACTACTCCCAATCCTACCCCCCTGCCCTGATTCCCTCTGAGATCTAGCGGAGAACGTGCAAACATGCTGCAAGATCGCAGCGGCGAGTCGTGTTTGTGGGCGTTTCGGTTCGCTGGCGTCCCTATCAGCTGACACTTGCGGGGATAGGATTTGTGCTTTTGCGGTCCGCAGAGAGACAATTTTTTTAGTTTGGATTGATCACGCGCAGCGCTTCCTCCGCCGCAGCGCGAACAGTCGCATTTTCCTCTTCCTTGAGAAGTTTCTCAAGTTTTGGTATCGCGAAGGTAGCTTCGGAGCCAAGTTCGGCAATGAGATCGCAGGCCCAAACTCGGGGCCAATAGCTGCCATCGTCGATCGGCAAACCAGCTTCATCCACTTGAATGGTGACCGGTCTGGTCTCGAGTATTTCGAGCGCAACTTTGATCACTTGTTTGGGGTTATTGGAAACTGCATGCAGAGCTCTCGCTGCTCTCAATCGCAAATAGCGATTATCTTCGCCATCGAATCGTTCTTCACTAACCGCCAGCAACACTTTGGCTGCCCCGGCAGCGGCCATACCCCACTCGGCGATCAGGTCGCAGGCATCTGCTCGCAGTTGAATATTGGGAATGTCTGCCCCGGAAACTTGCACCGCACTGCGAATCAGGTCGCACAGTGCAGGTAATGCTGGCAAGGCTTCTTTGCCGACTTCGTGTACCAACTTCAATCCCCAGCTGCGAACATGCTCGTCTTTATCCACCAGGGCACGGCTAAGAACGGGCAAGCCCTTGGAACGGAGTTCATACATCATCCGCGCCGCGTTACGACGGCACTGCAAATCGTTGGAAGAAAAGCTTTCCTCCAGAATCGCAAGCAGGATGGTCGGTTTGATGGTAACGCCCATGCGTACAAGCAAGGCGGCCGCATGGCAACGACAGGCCGAGTCACCGCTTTCAAGCGCACGTTGAAGCATCGGCTGGAAGGAATAGATTGTATCTAAGCATTGGGTCAGACCACCCAAACTGGTCCAAAGCGCCTGCATGTTTTCATCGTTGGCTCCTTCGCGATGGCGTTGCTGCAGCCAATAGTCGGCTGTCTTTTCCATCTTACGCAATCGACGAAGCACATCCTGAATCTCTCGTTCCATTCCGACGGTCGAAACACGACCCATAAGCCATCCTCCTAATCGGTGATGATCTTGAGGAAGAATATCTCTAAGCGAAAGCGCGGTTCGATGGCCGCAATCCTAACGCTCTCAGACATGTTAGCCCATCAGGCCAAACTTCCAAAGAACAACACTCTGCAACCCAGCAACGCCTAAACCGTGCACGTTTTTCAGTGCAGCTTTCCGGCAGAGCCTCGATCGAGTCCACCCCGAGTTAGGTCCATTATGGATCAGGCCTCATTGGGATGGAAAGCCCACCAACGAATCTACCCAGGAATAGTGTATACGGGTCTTCTAGCTTATTCGATAGATAAACAAAGGATTAGTAGTGTTATTTCTTGAGAACGGCGTACATGTTGTCGTTGAGAGGGTTTCGATCGAGCCAGGATTGTTCAAAACGAGAGTAGCCCGCCTCTTGTGCCAACAGCTTCAGAGTGTGTGGCGTGAAGTAGTTTACATGGTCTGGAAATCGATAACCGCACCATTTTGAGCCACGGATATATCGATTCCAACTGGCGTAATTGGGAACCTTGATCACGATAGAACCTTCCGCAGCCAGTAGCCAATGCAAGGAGCGAAGCAGCTCTAGCGGTTGCGCTTCATGCTCTAGAAAGCAGGACATCATCACCAAATGGAAAGATTCACCCTTGAGCTGGTGACAGCCACCAATGGCATGATTCATGATGATGGCTCCACCCAAGGGATTCACCATTTCAGATGCCTCAGCCGCTAATTGTTCAGATACTTCTATTCCAAATGGCACAGCTTGCAAGCTGCGTTGTGCATAGCGTTGAACGAGTTCCAGCATCAGGCGGCCATTGCCACAGCCGATATCCAGGATGCGAACTTTTTCTGCCGCGGAGCCGGTGAAAGAACGCATCGCGATATCCGCAATTCGATTGCGGCGGGGGTTGATTCGATATTTGATATCTTTAGCGATTTGTGAGGCGGCATAGATGGTAGGCTCTGTCTCCTGACGCCGCTTTTTTTCCGCTTCATAGGTCTTTTCCCAAGCAAACTCGCTCTTGAGTTGGTTGTAAACCGGTGGATTGGAAAGAAAGACAAAGCCCGTTTCTTGACAGCGAACCAGTTCCCATGTCTCGCGACGAAGAACCACCTTGTATCCTGAAGTGGGACGGTCCACGATCGGACAATTCATGCTCATAACCAGATTCCTTCCGGCTTCCTTGGACAACCAAATTTCCGGGAGTGTAACGCACAAGCGTCATTATCCCAAGGCCGATTCTTGAGCCAGGGATTTCCTTTGGGTATCGCCTAAGGTTTAGGGGAAACGTTTGTTCCCTGAGCTTGGCTCAGCCATTGGCAAATTTCCGTGGCCATAATCTGACCCGCCCTGCGATGACCCTCTTGGTTCCAATGTCCGGTTCCCAGTTTTGTGTTGGGAAAGCCATGAAAGTACCGTTGATTTTTTTCAGCTTCGGCCTGCATTTTGGGGGCAAGAGTGAAAACTCGGAATCCATGTCGTTTGCCGATGTCGACCACGCGAAAATCGGGGTAAAACAAATTCTCGACTCCCAACGACTGCTGTAGTTTGACTCTGATTTTGGGATCCGGTTCCACTTGAATCGCATTGGTGAGCGTAACGACGCAGAATTGCGAACCCTTTTCGCGGGAGCGGAGATGCATGGTCTGTAAAATTTTTTCCGTGACATTCCACGCATCGCTCCAGGTTGTCGTTTGAGGTGATTCATAGATAGGATCTAAACCCAGTTCGGTTGGATGGGTTTGCGACGCTGCAGCAGAGCGGTTGCGCAACTGAGCGGAAATTTCCCGTAGCAACTGCAAACTGCGGAAGCTATTGATCATGCGAGTCTTCAGCTTACCCCAGGGACTGCTAGCGGCTATGTAGGTGGGATGTTGCTGAAAAGAGTTATCCAGTCTCAATTGATTCTCTGCGAGGTAATAAAAAGGTCGCACAGGATTGGTCGAGAGCGATGCTGAGTTATCGCTGATATCGTTCCCCGTTAGAAATGCCACTAGCACTAGGTCTGGTTGATAATCCCAAACATAATGTTCCAGCATTTGCAATTCTTGAGCTGTACCAAAACCTGATACCCCAAAATTAAGTACCTCTAGTTTTTTTCCTGCCAGTGGCCCACACGCTTGAAGTTCGACCTGTAATACCGACCAAAAAGTTTCTTCCAATTGAACTTGTAATGCTTCGGCATAAGAGTCGCCTAGGATGGCAATTCGAAAAGTATTGGGCTCTTTAGTGAAAGCATACTCTCGATCTCTGCGACCGTCGCCGGTGGTCGTGACTTTTCCTCTCCCCTCTTTCGTGAACAAGCCTGAAAAATGGGGCTGTAGTTTCGTGCCGCAGTGAGGATCCGTCTGATAAGGAAGAGGAAAACTGATTCCGAGAGCATGAAGAATGACTTCGCAAAAGCCTAATGCGACCACCAAACCGAGAGTTGCTGCGATTAAACGCATCGCGAGCCTACGCAACTTTGTTCGGAACGGGTTCGGGGCCGAGCTATCTCGACTCATTAGCGTTTCCGCCGAAAAGGTTCGCTGGTTTTCTGCTGCGTCTTCCATCTTGAGAACTGATCCCATTGCCTTGGATGAGTGCCGTAAAGTCTACCTGAACTCGCGCACCGCTGATTCACTTAAGATTCGAGCCGGGATCAACCTTTTCTATACCCAATGCCGCGCGGCTGGTCGCCTTTCCCCAAGTGGCTTGATTATGCTGGTTCGACTGTCCAGGGGCGATACTCAGCCATGTCCATGGCCCACTATGAACCGTGCGCGCGATCAGCAGTATTTGGCCAGCATGATAGCTCAAATGCGTCAATGATCGAAGAATGGCTTGCGGAATGCTATGCGGTTCCCCACGAACAAAAATCGTCTGGTGGATATTGCTGTTATCTATAGACTCGATGGCAGTTTCGAATGCTTTCCACCCATCATTAAACCAGGACATCAAAGAGGCTCGATCCCCTTCCCAGTCACAAAACTCACGATCTCGATCGCGATCTGGTTTTTCGCCATCGGTGGTAAGAAAATCTGTCCAGCGACTGCGGAGATTGCCTCCCAAATGTCGCAAGATAACAGCGACCGAGTTCGTTTCTGGTGTAGGCCGAATCCAAAGTTCATCATCGGTCAATTGATGGATCGCACCATCGATCAAGCGACGATATGCGAGGATGGTCTCTTGAGTTGCCTTAAGCCAAATGAGATCATGCATAGTGACGTGCTGCGAGTAGAAAAGTTAGAGATTATTCCGACGCACTTTTCTTATAGGATAATAGATCGAGACGATTCTCCGACAGTAGCTGACCTGACAAAAGTTGATTTCGAACCAGGAGTCTATCCGAAAACCTTCAGCCGTCCCGGCGTTAACCACGGTTTTCCAATAGGCTCTAATAAACATAAAGAGGCAAAGCGATCGATGGACTGGAAGCAGTGGTATGATTCGTTGGATAAGCCCAATTGGACGCCGGAACCTGCGACGATTGGGTTCATTTGGCAATGTCTCTATCCAGTGATCTTGGTGACCTTTTCCTATGTTTTTTGGAAAGCCATACGTCGAGAAATTCCTTGGCAAGTGGCGTTGCCGTTTGCAATCAATTTGTTTGCCAATCTTATCTTTACACGTATTCAGTTTGGTCTACGAAATCTACCGCTGGCGACTCTTGATATTCTCATCGTTTGGATCACCATCCTCTGGATGATCATCGCGATATGGAAGCATCATCCCTGGATCGCTTTTGCTCAAGTACCTTATTTTATTTGGGTTTCGACTGCCACTATTTTGCAAATCCTCATCACTTGGAACAATCGTTCTTAGCAACATCAGTTCGTGCACCTCTGCTACCGCGGTACACAGATCGTTTTGAGATCACGTTTACACCATCGCGGGCTTGATGCATTCTCTCTGCAGATCAAGCAAATGAGCGAATCATTCTGGGGCCTATGTTCAACGAGCAGATTCTCTCGAAAGGGATCTGGAGTTTGTTATTGCCAAGTACTCAGTTGCCCTTTTCTAGAGTAAAGCGATCTGGAATGTGGTGTTGAGAATTTCTGGTAAGGAGTATGGCAGATGCATACAAAACGAACCTTTGTTGTGCTTGGCAAGAACCGATTTGTTCGCAATGAGATTTACCTTGACGACGCTCACAATCGTGTGGAGTATGAGCTGGATGATGAGACGTATTGGCAACGACGAAAGCGAACCTCGCTGAAACAGAGACTTGTTATGATCTCTCTTTTCCTCGGGATCTTAATTTGGTTCTCGAAGCATTAGCCGACAGTGTTAGCTACGGTTTTCTCGTTCCATCGGTACCCGCGTGACGGTCGCCCCTCAGCACTCCCCATCCTGCGCTGCGTCCGCTGTGTCAGCAGCCCGAAATGTGATTGAAGCCTGGTGGTAAAACCGTGGCTAACGCAGATAGCTGATGGGTCTGGGGTGCCATGGCGCAGAATGCGAATAAATAAATTGCGAATTCGCTACACTTAGGGGTAGGTTTCCGGGGCAAATTAGGAAAACAATTTTCGATTTGCGTTTTTCTTTTGGTGCGTTTTTTTTGATGTAAGTCTATTTCTGGTAGAGGTTTAGGTGTTTCGGGTGTGGTTTTTTTCGCAAAATCTCGCCAATATCCATCCAAAATTTACGTTTCCAAATGAGATTTGCCCTTTTTAAGGTTGAAAGACAAAAGTCGTATGGGAAGGAGAGGGAGTTATGGTGCTGTCGGAAAACCTAAAGCTGGAACCCCAGGATCGGTGGATTTACGAAAGGATTTCAGAAGATAAAAAATTGCTACTCTGTTTGACCTGTTTTCCTCTGGAAGGTGCTGGCAAACAGCGTTTTCCCGAATTGATGCACGTGATTGATGACGTTTTGGGGAGTCCGCTCGGATATGCGGCTTCTCTACTGAGCCGCTACATTCTCCAGTCCGACAAGGCTACGAGTGCCGATGGCGTTGCATGGACGGGTGGAAAACCGCGGATACCAAAATTTTTACTGCACAATCGCGTTAAGCGTTTTCAGGTCCAGCACGAAAGTATCGCGATTCAAGAGTTGGTTTCAAAAGCTAACGACTACTTTCATAGTAGGCCTCAGCA
>JBIKMB010000173.1:0-11987 GCA_044359485.1 Pirellulaceae bacterium
CTATGCCGTGGGAAGCGAGAGCACTGAGCAGCGTGAAGAAGGGTTCTTGGCAAAGATCAAAGAGTATCCCCAAATCGAAGTTCTCTCCTCCGATCAATACGCGGGCACCTCGGTTATGTCGTCCGTCGATAAAACACAGCAACTCTTTCAACGTTTTGATAATAAAGTCGATGGTATCTTTGCCGTGTGCGAATCCAATGCAGATGGAGTCCTAAAGGCGATCGAAGATAGCGGACTGGCGGGCAAGATTGTCTTTGTAGGCTTTGATCCCAGCGAAACTTTGCGAGCGGCCCTCACAGAAAAGAAAATGTCCGCCATCATTTTGCAGGATCCAGTCAATATGGGTTATCAGGCAGTCAAGACGATGATCGAACATCTGAATGGCAAAGAAGTTGAAAAGCGAATCGACACGGGAGAATTCATCGCTACCCCCGAAAATCTAAACGACGAAAAAATGAAAACCTTGCTCAATCCAGCTCAGAAATAGTTCTCTCATTTCCTGATCCATTCAAGGAAGTTTAATTTTGGAAACTTCTCCAATTTTGAGCGTTGCTGGAATTTCGAAGAGCTATGCGGCCAATCGAGTGTTGGCGAATATCAGCTTTCAGTTGTGCACAGGAGAAATTCTTGCGATCCTTGGGGAAAATGGAGCCGGCAAAAGCACCTTAATTAAAATTCTCACAGGTGCTGTCCGCCCCGATAGCGGTACAGTATCCATGGATGGCCACAAGATCGAATTCGGCGATACCGCTCAAGCCAGGCAGCAAGGGGTGGCGGTCGTTTATCAAGAGCTGAGCCTTTGCGATCCGATGACCGTTGAAGATAATATTATGCTGGGGCGTGAGCATAGTCGATTCGGCATATTGCAACGTTCTACGCAGAGAAAAATTGCCGCAGAGGCATTGAGCAAACTCGGCCAGCCCGATTCTTGGCTCGATATGCCCGTGTCCAGCTTATCCGTCGGTCAAAAGCAACTCGTCGAAATCGCGCGAGCTATCGCGCAAAATGCAAAAGTCCTTATCCTCGATGAACCAACCAGTTCACTCACGCAAGAGGATGCGAGGCGATTGTTTGATGTAGTCCGTCGCCTACGAGATCAAGGACTGGCGGTAATCTATATTTCCCATTTCCTGGAAGAGGTGCGATCTTTATGTTCATCCTATCTCGTACTTCGCGATGGCCTGATCGCTGGGAGTGGGAAACTGCAAGATACACCGCAAAGCCAACTGCTCAAACTGATGGCAGGCCGCGATATTGAGCAACTTTATCCAGCACGACAAGCGAGTGCCGGTGGAGTGCGAGTTGAAATTAAGCAACTCAGTGGTAGACCGCTACCGAATCAGATGAGTTTGACGCTGCATCGCGGTGAGATTCTTGGACTTGCTGGATTGGTTGGTGCCGGGAGAACCGAATTGCTGCGATCGATTTTCGGTCTCGCGGTGGTTCAAACAGGCGAGGTTTTGTTGGATGGAAAATCGATTGCCAACAATGGTCGTCCCGCCACACGCATTCGGGCCGGTATCGCGATGATCTCCGAAGATCGAAAGCAGGAGGGCTTGGCTCAGAACATGAGCATCAAAGACAATATGACTTTGAGCCACTTGCAGCCCTACAGCGTATTGGGATGGCTGAATGAGACGCAGCGAGAACGCAACGTTCACGAACTGAAGGATAAGTTTGCCATTAAGACTACCAGTGTCGATGCGCCCATCTGGACTTTATCTGGGGGCAATCAGCAAAAAGTAGCATTGGCCCGCGCCGTGCATCAACAGGGATCGGTATGGCTTCTTGATGAACCGACCCGAGGTATCGATGTTGGCACCAAAGCAGAACTCTACCGCTGGATGGCCAAATTGGCCGAGCAGGGGGATTCCCTTTTGTTTGTGAGTTCCTATTTTCAGGAATTGCTCGCAACCTGCGATCGAATCGCGGTGATCGCAAAAGGTAGACTTGTCGACATTCGTCCGACCGAACAGTGGACGGAACATGACCTGATGCAAAGCGCGATGCAATCCAATATATCGTAGAGCGCTGAATCGAACTTAAAGCATATGCTGCCTTGAGAATCCTTTCTTGTCTTTATCCATAACATTCCATTTATGCCACGCTCACTAATTCCCCCCACGATTCTCATCGCCATTTTTTTTGTGCTCGGACTATTGGTCTATGTGGGCTATTGCATCGATCAGCAGTTTACATCCCAGTACTTTTCGCTTGGCGGTTGGCTCTTGGGAATCGGTTTGGTAATGGGCTTTCTGCAAACGCTAAAGCTTCACCTTCAGCAGCCTAACTCGATATTTGCAAACTGGCTTCCTGCTCGTCAAACGGAGCAATTGATTGGTGTACTTGGACCCTTAGTGGTGATGGGATTAGTATCGGCTCTGTTCGCCATCGCGGATGCGCGGCAGGGATTTGAGGGTAATTTTTGGTCCCTATCCAGTTTTCGCCTCATCATGCTTCAAACGGCTGTTGTTGCTGTGGCCGCTTTGGGTATGACCATGATCATCGTATCCGGAGGAATCGATCTATCGGCAGGAACCGCTTTGGCATTGTCGGGCGTTGTTCTGGGACTTGGTCTAAAAGCCAATCTTCCGTTTACGACGGCAGCACTTCTATGCATCTTGTGCGGGACGTTCTGCGGAGCGCTCAATGGAACGCTTATCAGTCTAATGCGACTTCCACCCTTCATCATCACGTTGGGATCGATGACCATCTTTTTAGGTATCGGCAAGATGATTGCGACCGATGGTGGAACGGTAAAACCACCAGCGGGCAGCATTCCGAACTGGATTTCGGAAATGGTCACCTTGTTTCCCAGCCCTTCATGGATCGCGTATCCATTGCTTCCCAATTTTGCCTGGGGTATCTGGTTTGTATTAGGGCTGGCTATTGTGGTAGCTGCCATTCTGCATCGAACCGTTTTTGGGCGCTATATTTTCGCGATTGGTTCCAATGAATCGACCGCTCGCTTATGCGGGGTTCCCATCGCTCAAACCAAAATTGTGATCTATACGTTAGCGGGATTTTTGGTGGGAATTGGCGGAGTCTTTCAATTTGCCAGACTTTCTCAAGGTGATGCAACTTCGGGAGTCGGACTGGAGCTGCGCATCATCGCAGCGGTTGTGATCGGCGGCGCGAGCCTGAGCGGTGGAAGAGGATCTATCGTTGGCACACTATGCGGTGCGGCGATCATGAGCGTCATCAAGCAAGGTTGCTCTGCACTGGGCCTTGCGAATCAACTGGAAGATATTTTGCTGGGGGCCATTATTATCGCGGCGGTTGCCGTCGATCAGTGGCGAGTGCGTTCGCAAGCTTCTAATGCATGAGCGAGAGAAATGTTAGCGGTAGTTTGCCCGAAATCGATCAGTAAAATACCGCGTAGAAATATCTTCGTGATTCAAGAAATGGATTCTCACCCAATAGCAGCGCAACGTTGATCTCGCTGACGCTTCTTGGGAATTATCAACTAGCGAGTGAAGCCGAGGAAGAAGCTGAAGACTTGTCGATCGTCGGTATCGGCGTAGTTGACAGGGAAAGCGAAGTCGAACGCCAGGGGAGCGGGTCCCATCGCGGGAATCATCACTCGGAAGCCAAGTCCAGGGGCGACGCGGAAATTCTCCGAGTTCAATTCGATATCCTGTTCGATCGTACCATAATCGCAGAACACGATTCCTCGCAGCATATCGTCCGCTGTCAACGGGAAGATGTACTCTAAAGAACCGAGCATTTGAAAGCGACCCCCGACAATCACATCGTTGACTCGCGGGCTAGCACCTCGGAAACTGAATCCTCGCATTGTGCTGTAGCCACCTGCAAAAAAGTTTTCAAAGACTGGCGTATCTTCGCCGCTGAAACCAAACCGCAAAGAGTTCGCCAGAACATGACGTCCACTTCCGTCGGCTCGTTCACGCATTAGCAAATAATTGGAGTAATTCACTTGTCCGCGCGGGAAGGAATAGTCGCCGAAAACTTGATCGTAAATCAATTCCAGCAAATGACCTTCGGTCGCCATGAAGGGATTATCGCGTGTATCATGCGCTAGTCGAAATCGCGCTGTATACAGCTCATTACTACCCAATACCTCGTCGAGTTCTGGTACTCCCAGAATTCTCGGGTCGAATATCTTAACGTTTTCGCCCTTAAGCTCTGAGGAGATCGATAAGTCAGGAGTTAATTCATAGCCCAACATCACTCGCGCTCCGAGGCGTTGTTCGTCCCAGTCGCGAAAACGTCGCGTAAAGAGAAAGCCCCCGACGGATAAGCTTACGGGTAAGTAACCGAACAAATTCCGTTCTGTCCAGTTGACCGTGTATCGCTCGACGCGGTTACCGGGCATGATTTCAAGCCGAAAGTTTTGGCCCGCTCCTCGATAAGCTCGTCCGCTCCAAACTTCTTCCCAGCTGGTGGCAGGTCGGAATATATCAAAGTTGCGCTCTTCTACAATAAACTGGCCCGCTACGCCGAGGTCGCTGTTGACCGAGCCACCCAACATCACTCGACCGGTTCGTTCTTCTTGAACATAAACATCGATTGGCGCGACGCGTTCCCGAGGTTGATATCTTGGCAGAATGGGTGATGTTAAATCGGGCATCGTGCCGCTGGCATCGATACCGTAGGGATTAACGCCCATCGGCTGGCCCGGTACCGGAATACCACTCGCCCCAGTATCTAAGTAACCACTTTGCACTGTTCCCGTGGTACCATTGTTCGCGGATGTATTGCCAGATATCACACCAGCTTGTGGTGCGGTTCCAGGGGAAGGCGTTCCGGCTTGCGAAGGTACTAAAGGCTGGCGAAAGTAATTGCCTGAGCCGGCGTCGGTTTGTGGATAGTAAGGATTACCTGGCATTCCAGGTGGTTGAGGTGAGGTAGGTTGCTGCGGATTTTGACCGCGAACGACATCGAGTTCATCCCACACCCCTGCGACTGCTGTTGTGGTTGATGTTTTATCACTGACCGTATAGCCAGTAGGTGCCACATGTCCGAGCGTTGTTTGCTGACTTGAGGAGGGCGATGGCTTTTCTTGTTTTTGTGGAGCGGTTGGTAATACAGGATTGGAGGGAACGGCAGTTTGAGTGTTGATGGGAGCAAGCGTATGACAACCCGCCATCAGCAATGCGGCAACCACGACCGCAAAGCGGGTCAAGCGATGAATATGCTTTTCCGGGTTGATGGCCATGAACTATCCTTGTTCCCACATGAAACGCTGAGCGTCTGCTAATTTTCTTTACGATTCTTACTTGCTTGGGCGGAGAGTAGTGTTTATCCAAAATCAATTCAATGTCGTTCAGCGAAACGTTAACGCATTTTTGTATCTTCTTGATCCGGTGGTTTCACCTCGATCGATGGAGGTGCACCTCCCGTTTGTTGCGTCGCAAAAATACCTGATGCTGCCAATCTTCGCTCCGCCCGCTGTAATTCTCGCATATCAATCATGGATCCTGGCCGCACTCGACCGAGATAGTTCAGGGCAACGGTATGCTTGGTGTGACTCGAATCGCCTTCGATATGCACTCGAATGTCGCCAGCTCGATATCGATCTCCCTCTTCCACGCGATAGACGATATCGATCATACCTGGTTGTTCGAGGTATCGAGGCTCCGGCTGGACATCCACAAAGACGAAACCTTGGGCGCCGTAAAGATCTTTGATGGAGCGTACATCTCGCATCATTTTATCTTCATTGAAGTATTCGCCACCGCCCATCTTCAAGAGTTGTCCAAGCTCGGATTCGTTGTGGAATTTATTTCCCATGACAGCCACGTTACGAACTTGGAAACGTATTCCTTCATAGATAACGAATGTCAGTGTGATCCACTTGCCGGATTCATCGTAATCCATTCGGTAACCAACACGAGCCTGGAAGAAACCGAGGCTACGATAATAGCCTGCGAGTGTTTCCTTATCCGATTCGATTTTAGAGATGACGGCTTTGTTTGCCATATACTGCGTCAAGCCCCAGCGGGCGTCGCGCGATTCAATGCGAACCTTGAGCAATTCATCGGAGGCGAAGGTATTGCCTTCGAATAAGATATTATCGATTCGTTCGAGCGGACCTTCATTGATCTCAAACAGTACCAAGCGTTCGGTCGGTTTTTTGCCCGAGCTGATTTGAATATCGATATGATTGAATCCATTTTCGAGATAGAGTTCAATCAAACGACGTCGAGCTAAATCGAGTGAGGCAGGATTGATTGGGTCTCCTTTTTTGATGCCGCAGTGCTTCTCCAGCATACCGTTGCTGATTCCGCGGTTACCTTGGAACACAACGTCTGTGGCAATCGGTCGCTCACGTACTTCCAAAACAACGACCACACCGCCATCCGCATCATAGGTGGCAGGCTTGATTGATTCAAACAATTCGGTTCTCCACAATTCGCGGATGTCCGCTTCTAATTGCTTGCTGTCAAAGGCGCGGTCGGTTCGCGTTTGCATATGAGATAGAATTCGATGTTCTGATACCGTGCGATTGCCGCGGATCTCTACAGCGACAATGATTTTTCCGCCGTCCGCCGCATTGATGCGTGGTCCGCCAGATTCCCAAACGCGATCGCGGAATTTCGGTTCATCGAAAGCGGGTAAGGCCGGTTGACCACCCCCTCCCGGTTGAGCTTGTGCTACTTCCGCAGCGTAAGCAAGCACAAATAGAATAAGCCCAATTCGCGCGTAACTACGCAGAATCGAGAGATTTCTTATGTGCATCGCATCTCTTCCGTGATGAATAACTGCCGCCATTTACTTCTATGACCGCCGAATCAAGGCGACTGTTCCGGCCAAATCTGCACGGCACAGTCCCACTTGGGCTCTGATTGGAGGGTAATTATCAATTCCGCGACTTCACAGCAATGTCATAATGCGGTGAATGAACTCTGAAATCGGTAAGAAATCGCCTTTCCAAAATACCGCTGTGTGGATGGATTGCTATCAATAGCGGCTTACTGAGGCGAATCGAACTCAAAGAAGGCGAGGCAGAAGTGCACCAGCAGCACGGCGAGTGTGGCCCAGAGGACGGTCGATGTGATCGCGCGGCTTACATCGCGTGAGCTTGATTTGGGTTGGCAACCGCAGAGGTAGGCCACCCACCCCACCATCAAGCCGCATAACAGGCACTTGAGAAGGTTCCAGCCAAAGCCTTCATAGACCCACTGATTGCCGGTCATTAAGCGGCGATGGAAGTGAAATTCCCAATAATAGGGTCCCAAATGGGGATGCACCGAATTGAAGGCCACCAAACTGGTCAACTTGGCAATCCAGAAAGCGAATTGAGTCAGCAAGGGTGTGCCCACGAGAAATGCGATTAAGATGGGCGTGAACAAATAGTCCTTGGCTCGGATTCCCAAAGTTTTGAGAGCATCGATTTGGCCGCCATACTTTTTGCCTCCAACATCTGCAGCGACTGCAGCGCCGCAACGTGCCGCAATCAAGATGGTTGCCAAGACGGGGACCAGAATTCGATAGAGTGCAAAACCGATCGATGCTAACAGATCTTCCATCAAAAGCGGTTTTGTGTACAGTTGGTACGGCAGATATCGAAACGTGAAGTAGGTAGCAACAAAACCTACAATGACACCGGCGACGCCGATGTAAAACCAAGCGGATAATCCCGCTACCAGGTTGGCGTAATGAAGAAGAAATCGGCAGCCCCAGGCTGGCCTTCTCCACATCGGCACAAGCAGGAATGGTAAGCAGATCCATTCGATTGCTAACCAACCGAGGATTTCGAGGGGCTTGAGTAGTCCGTTGACGACGCGATCGCGCTGGCCCACAAATTGCATTGATGTTATGACGGTTTCGACTTCCGTGGGCGAGCCGCGTTCGATGTGACTGGCTACCTCATCGGCAGTGCGCGACTGCAGTTCAACCAGCTTTCGAGTCTTGGGTTCTAATAAATAGACAACATCGGCAACAGCGAGCCAACTCGCGTAATCATGCGTAACGACAATCGATGTGATTCCGAACTTCTCTTGTGTTTCTTGAATCAGTCGGGCAACTCGTTGGGCGGCCAATGCGTCGAGTCCGGAAGTCGGCTCATCGTAGAGTAGAATATCGGGGTGGCCGGCGAGCGTTCGCGCGATCGCTAGCCGCTGTTTTTGTCCACCGCTTAAATTGGAAATGAAACCTTGGGTTGGAACATGCAGGGCCTCGAGCCATTCGCGGGCGGAGAGCTGTCGCTGCTGAGTATTGCTGGCGTGTGCAGGTTGATGATCGAGGGCGATCTTTACGTTTTCCACTGCCGAGAATTCATCCAAGAGCGCAAAGCTTTGGAACACCAGGCCAACGTGTCCTGGTTTTCCGTCCCGGTCCGTCACTATTTTGCCGGAGGTTTTCAGTGGACTATCTTCATCATTAAGGCCTGCCAGCACTTTCAGCAGCGACGATTTTCCGCTTCCGCTAGCTCCGACGATGACGCATAGTTTACCGGCTGGGAATTCGAGTTCGACATTTTCCAGCAACCACCGGTCGGCCACCTTAAGGCCAAAGTCTTGCAAGTGAACCGGTGTGTGTGAAAACACTTCCCTTTCTTGAATATTGGAACCGGGCTCGCTCATTGTGACACCTCGCGCGGGGGCGTCTCGACGGGCCTAAGTTCCAAATCGGCGTTTTGAAAAGGGAACAGCGGAGTATCTTGGCCCCACTCGGCGATCCATTCCTCTCCTTTTGCCGCGGTGGGAGGAAGTGTTGTGTTGTCGTATCGTACGACCAACCAACGCTGGTCCTTTCCAAGGATTTGACTGCGCAAGACGGCGACAAGTTCGGGTGTCAAACCATCTGTTTCTGTGCCGAAGAGTTCGACGCCTATCTCGTTTGCGAGCGGCTGCAAGCTGGCTTCAAATTGCTGGCTCAATTGACCTGCTTGTTCGCTCTGCATAACTTCTTGCAGTACTTGATGCAATTCTTGATTGTTGACGATGGCATGCTGCAAGATATCACTCAGAAGCGCACGCAGTTCCTTGTCGTCGATGAGGGATTCGATCGATTCTTGGATCGCGGTTCGCACGGCTGGATTCGCGGTCGTTTCCACAATGATTTTCTTTTGGACGTCAACAAGTTCATCAAAGTGGGATTCGACTACGGGTATCGCTTCTTCCTCGACGAAGCGACGCCATTCCGCTTGCACCAAATTGCGATTGGTGAGTGGGAGTACATCGTAGGCATACCGCCAACCAAATCTCCACAGCGATGCTCGGTCCCATAGTTCCTCGCCGATCTTTTCGACAACCGGAACCGCATGTTTTTCAACGATGGGCATGACATCGCGACGAAGCAAAGGGATGAGTTTTTTGCGAACCAATTCCTCTTGGTATTTTTGGCCGAGCCCTTGAACTCGAGAGCGTTGACTGCGAACGTAGTCTAGGGCCGATTTTTCGATGATCGGTATCGACTTCTCAAAGACTTCGCGAAGCACGGGCATCAACTTCGCATTGATCTTAGGAGACTCGGCCTGGTAGTGGGCCAAGATCTTATCGATCACTTTTTTCTTTTTCTCGGGTGGAAGAAGAGTGCGAGCGATCCAGACCAAGGAACGGGGAGTTTCGTAGAATTCTATGCGGGCGTTTTGAGGGAGCGTCGATGAATTGCGCCACAAAATTTGAGCTCGTTTCTCGCCGCTCGGATTCGTGTTGACGGAAACAACGTCTCCTGCGAATTCATAGACACCGGGTGCGATCTCCAAAAACAGAGGATCACCGACGGCGATCGAACTATTGGAAGGGAGGCGTATCGATTGGCTCGGTTTGGTGGAGAGGAGGTAACCTGGCCAAGTCCAGCGCGAGGAAGATTTCTCTCTATATCTCGTTCCCAGGAACCCACCAGTCGCTGTCAGCGCGAGCAAGAGTGTGCCGCCGATGAGGCGATAGATGAGAGTATTTTTTTGGCGATTGCCGATCATGGAGTCCATCCACTTCGTAAATGCCAACACTATCGAACTTGAGTTGCGATGTAATTTACAAATTGCTGGTCAAACTTTTGTAGATCGTCGCCAAAAAACTTTTTGAATTCTTCGATTCGACTTTTGGGATCGTTCTGTCCTAGTGGTGGCTTCTTAGCGAGATAAGTCAAATATTCCGCGTACTCCTTACTACGTCTGCGCAGTAGATAATAGTTCAATGCCCACGCTTCCGCATAGGCGACGGAAGAAGTTGCCGAATTTCGGAAACGCTGATCATCGCTTAAAAGCGTGATTAGGGAATCTCCCGGTCGAATGCGAAGATAGTTGGAAAACTCCCGCAAATTATATTGATTGACTTTGCCAATGGTGCTCCAACCCTGAGAGGATCCAAAGTCGGGCGACTCAAAGTAAACCGCTAATCCTTCGCTGACCCAAAACGGGTTATCCGCTAATCGAACCTGTAAGCCCGTGTTGTAAGCTAGTTGGTGGAATGCTTCATGAACAATCGTTGCGACTGTGCGTTCCGCACCCGGTTGTCGCATTATCTCGTTGAGCAAAACATTTTTTGAAACTTTCGCATTGCTTGGAATCAAACCTTCCACGCCGGTCAGATCGAACATCGTGATGCGGTTGCTTTGCAAGTGATAGTAGCCGATGATCGCATCCACTCCCTCGCCCAATTCTTTTACTGCATACTTTTTATATCCATCCTTAGTTTCAAAAATGATGGCAACCAAAGGGAAGCGAGGTTCGACCAAATCGACACCTTTCTTTTTCCAAAAGGTGAAGTGCGCTTTGTACAATCGCTCCAAAAGATTGCCAGTCCACTGACTGTACGCTTTCGTTGTGTTGTACATGATCAAGTAATGTTCGGTGCGCAGCGCATTGAAACCAGAGGGTAATTCAGCCAGCATAGCGCGTTCCATGTCCTCGGTGGAGAGCGGTTTCAAGGGGAGGTCCGATGCCATGGAGTTTTCGATTTCATCGGGCTGAATGGCCCATTGTCGGCCATCGGCACCTTGCAGCAAAATTCCTCCATCGACGGCTTCAACCAAAACTTCGCCGATGACTTGCCGAAGTTGATCTCCATCACGGAACTTTACTTCTCGAACTTCGTAAGCTTTTTTTTCCCCTACCGGTTCATCCGATTGGCAGGTTGCCCAGCTGTATGGGTTCGTCCAGCATGCGAGGACCCACATCAACAAAAATGTCGTCGGGCGAACGAAGGGAGGCAATCCCTTGCCGATTCTCATAGCGGATGGATGCGACATGAACATTGCTGTCCTTTTCAGTTCGGTCACCGTAATCATTCCATTGTGCGCGAGCAAAAGTCCGCCGAACCGATCCCGGCGGGGAGCGGTCGTGCGACCCAGAGAATTCGAATCGGTAGGTTTAAAACGAGTCATCATTATTGCGGAGTTGAGCGGACGATTCGATAGGTAACTTCAAAAGACTGCGCACAATTCGGGTGCTGGTGCAAAATGTGTTCCTAAAACGGACTTTTGAGTTCGAGCGGACACTTGGGGTTTATTCGATAAACTCCAAATACCACGATCAACGCGAGGGCGGTTGATGGTTATTGGGATTGATTTTTCGCTCCTGTAGGCAAACCGCGGCTAAGGGGCCGTCGGATAGTGGCTAAAGGCAAACCGCGGCTAATGCCGTCGGCTAGTGGTTTTCGGATAGGCACTTAGTAAATAAGCGATTAGGGCCCCTGCCATCGATGCAGTCGACAAAAACAGGCATATTCCCGACTCTTGGTATCGTACTCCGTAATGCAGCAATTCGAAGATCCGAGTGGAAATTGGGGTGACCCCCGGGGGCAAAACCAAAAGTATTGCCGATAAATCTGCTACGCTCAGCAAAAATAATACAATCCATGCCGCGAAAAGTGCGTGAAAATGCTTCACGTACCAACTGAACCACAGCCGCCAGGCGGCGATTCCATCCACGGCGGCGACCTGGAGGCAGGCGGCGGGGAGCAGATTGCGAACGATCACCAGAGCGGCAACCGCTAGGGGAAACATGCGGACCCCTAGAGCGGTCACGGGGGCCGTCAGGGTCTGATCATAGAGCCAACCGAAAAGGGTTGGCCAAT
>JBIKMB010000174.1:0-11977 GCA_044359485.1 Pirellulaceae bacterium
GCGACAGGGAGTGTAACGGAAAGCCGCGACGGCCTGAACGACTCATCTCCACTCTATCGCGAATTGCGCGGTGGAACCGCCGTCATGTTGACCCTACAGAAACAACCGGATGCCGATACGCTCCAAATCGATCGGCGAATAAACGAAATCCTGGAATCTATTCAGCAGGAATTACCGCCCGATATCCGCATCGAAAGGGATATATTTCGCCAAAGCCGATTCATTGAAACGGCAATACACAATGTTAGCGAAGCGGTGCGCGATGGTGCTCTGTGGGTCGTCGTTGTACTTTTCTTATTGATGGGAAATTTTCGAACCAGTGTCAGCTCCCTGATCTCGATGCCTCTCTCGATTTTCCTGACGCTGATCGTGTTTCATTTCTTCGGCATTACCATCAATACCATGACCCTCGGCGGTATTGCCGTGGCCATTGGTGACCTGGTCGACGATTCCATTGTCGATATAGAAAATATCTATCGGCGTTTGCGAGAGAATCAGCAGCTTTCGAGGGACATGAGAAAACCGGCATTGGAAGTTATCTACGCCGCTTCGAGCGAAATCCGCAATTCGATTGTCTATGCGACATTCATCGTCGTCTTGGTGGTTGTTCCACTCTTCCTGATGTCAGGTCTAGAAGGTCGCCTATTTGCTCCGTTGGGACTTGCCTATATTATTTCCTTACTCTGCTCCCTCGGCGTCTCGCTCACCTTCACCCCTGTTCTTGCGAGCTTTCTGTTACCCACTGCGCCATTTTTAGCAGAGAAACGAGATCCCGTGCTTTTACGATATCTCAAATTTCTCAACGAAAAATTATTGCGATGGACACTCGACCGACCTCGTACCATCGTCGCAAGTGTTGCCTTTCTTGTCCTTGCCAGCTGCCTTACCTTACCCTGGATGGGAGGCGAATTCCTGCCAACACTTAACGAAGGGACTGCGACCGTCAATTTGAGATTGGAACCAGGTACCTCTCTGGCCGAAAGTCAAAGAATCGCAAGCCGCGTTGAGACACTGCTTATCACCATTCCGGAAGTTATTTCGGTCGCGCGACGCACAGGACGTGCTGAGTTGGATGAGCACGCAGAAGGTGTCAATAACACTGAATTTGAAGTTCGTTTAATAGAGTATAAAACAGATAAGCTTGGTTGGCTCTACTCAGTCCTTAGGACAATACCGATCGCCCATCTCTGGAGCTTTGACTACCATGGACGCCCACAAGAAGTCATACTCTCTGACATTCGCGACAGGATTTCAGCTATTCCAGGTGCAGCCGTAAATGTCGGTCAGCCGATTTCACACCGCTTGGATCACATGACATCAGGAATTCGTGCTCAAGTTGCCGTAAAGGTATTCGGCCCCGATTTGAGTGAGCTTCGCACCGCGGCATATGACATTCAAGAACGAATGCAAACGGTAAAGGGCGTTGTCGATCTACAAATAGAACCCCAAATCGAAATATCTCAATTGCAGCTTCGAGTCCGTCGCGATTCAGCCGCACGTTACGGATTAGCCCCTGGAGATATCGCAGAACTTTTGGAAACCGCATTTAAGGGACGTGTTGTCTCACAAGTTCTTGAAGAAGATCGCTATTTTGATTTAGTGGTTTGGTACGATGAAGAATCACGCAGTGATCCCAGGGTGATTGAAGAGACCATTCTCGAAACTCCTTCCGGTGCTAAAGTTGCACTATCCCAGGTCGCCGAAGTTCTGGACACAACCGGTCCCAATGTTCTGAACCGCGAAAATGTACAAAGGAGGATTGCTATCTTCTGCAATGTCGAAGGTCGTGATTTGGCCAACGTCGTCAAAGATATCCGCGCAGTACTGCAGCCCGTTGAACAAACGCTGCTCAACTTGCCCGGAGAGTATCACCTCGACTACAGCGGTCAATTCGAGGCTCAGCAGGCCGCCAGTCTTCGGCTCTGGGGATTTGGTAGCCTTTCCGTATTAGGCGTATATCTGCTGCTTGTCAAAGCACTCGGCTCTCAGCGATCTGCCTTGCAAGTTATCGCAAATATTCCGCTTGCCGCTTTCGGTGCTATTGTGGCGCTTTTGATCGTAAATCGCCCTGAGCTTGAAACGCTTTATCAATCAGCATGGTATCTCTGGCCTATCCTCTGGATTCAGTCCACTCATTTATCCTTGGCTCATTGGGTTGGCTTTATCACACTGATCGGAATCGTCAGCCGCAACGGTATTATGATGATTTCCCACTATCAACATCTGATGCAAGTCGAAGGAATGCCCTTTGGAAAGGAAATGATTATACGAGGAAGCCTCGAAAGATTGGCGCCCGTAATGATGACCGCGATGACAAGTTTCATCGGTCTTATTCCACTTCTTTTTGGCTATGGCGAACCCGGTAAAGAGATTCTGTATCCCCTCTCGATTGTGTTATTTGGCGGTATGCTTGCCTCGACCATGCTCGATCAACTTGTTACCCCTGCCCTCTTTCTGCTATTTGGATCTGCAGATACCTCAGAGTCAAAGAAAGGATCCAAATGAGCTAAGAAGTGTAAAGCCCTTACTTTGGCTGGCAAATGGGAGATGGAATCACCAAGATCGAGCTACGCTGGCCGCTGGGAGCGGATCGGCTGCCAGATGATTAACAGCAACACCCCCAAGGAGATTGTAACGCCCGTTGCAATCGCTTCGTGAACTCTTGAGAACGACGCTAATAGAATCAATGTCAAATTCGCGATGACATAAATCGTGGCTGCGATTTTCACCGGACTCGATATGGCAACTTGCCCCGTTTTCGGTGGTATCCAAACACACGCCACGGTTACCGCAGCGCACAGCGATAGCGTCAAACCAAGATAGCCGAGCATTTGCTGCAACGTGGCAAAAAACAAAACCACTATCGCCAAAATGGCTTGGGCGAGAATCGCCAGTCGTGGTTCGCTCCCTTTACCAACCAGCCAATTTGGCATCACGGAATCGCGAGTCATTTGCACATAGACTCTTGGTCCAGCAATCGCGATCGACCACACCGATGTCAAAGTTGCCAAGCAAACAATCACTCGCACCAAAGATGCTAAACCGTCCCCTGACAACTCTCTTGCGACGACTAGGGCGACCTCAGCAACATTGACAATCTTCTCGGCTGGTGCTCCATGGACGAAGACATAGTTCAGGGCCACATACAGCACCGTAACGATACACGTCGCGACCAACATCGAGCGCGGAACCCAACGCTCCGCTCGCCGCGCTTCGCCCGCCACATAAATCGCAGCATTAAATCCGGTATAACTCAGCGATACCCAGACCAAGGAACTCGCCATCGCCAGGATGACCATTCCGATGGAACGCAAATTGTCGCCTGCCGTTTGCGACCAGGCAGTGGTTTCAATTTCGTTGGCATACCATTTCTCAGCAGGTGCCATCCAGGCTATCGCTAAAAAGATTCCCAATAGCAGCAGTTTCACAATAACCATGCTGTTTTGTAACCAAGCCCCTGTCGATGCAGAAATCATATTGGCGACAGCCGACAGAAGAATGGCTCCCGCAGCAACCCACACCACATTCTGCTCACCCCCAGCCCAACCACTTAGCAAATAAGTGGCGAAGGTTTTTGCCGCGGCCGCCATCGGCACCGTGAAGCCCGCGATCAGAGAGATCCAACCCGCCAAAAAACCAATGGCTGGATGAATCGCTCGCGATAGATAAAGATACTCACCGCCAGATCCAGGCAACCTGGCTGCTAGCGCTCCATATCCAATCGCGCCGCAGAGCGCTACCACGCCACCGATACACCACACCGAGATCACCAGTCGCGCATCTTTCAAATCTCCCATTGCAAATCCGCTCGTGGTAAAAACCCCCGAGCCGATCATGCTGGCAACGACCAACGCTACCAAGGAGATAAATCCAAAGGGGTGATCAGGACGACCCGATAGCCCAGAAGTTTGCGATGATTCCTCGCCAGAGCGACTTCCAGCGTGACCCATTAGAAACCGCTCCCACTAAATATTCGTTGAGGCTGATGCCAGCATTACATCCACGACGGAGTCATCAATCCCCACTCTTTTCTAAGATACGTTTTACAATACCTTCCAAGATTTCTTCGGAAACGTAACCGACAGTTTGAGCCCGAACGACTCCTCGGCTATCGAGAAATAAGGTGGTTGGATAGCCACGAAAATTGGGTACTTGATTTCGAGTTGTGTCATCGCCTAACACCAGTGGATAATCGATGCCCGCTTCGGCGGAATACTCTTTGATTTTAGCAATATTTTCTTCCTTCGTACCCCGTTCATAATTGATGCCTATCACTTGCAATCCCTGCTCGCCAAAACGTTTCTGCAAAGCGATGAAGTGTGGAATTTCCATACGACATGGCGGACACCACGTACCCCAGAAGTCAACAATCGTCGCTTTCTTGCCTTGAATGTCCTTTAGCGAAACACTGCTCCCCTCTAAATTCTCCAATTGGAAATCGAATGGAAATGGAGAAGTGGAGATAAAAAATTCTTCGATCCTTTTTTCGATCAACGTTTTAGCGATTTCATCAAACTTCTTGATCGCTTCTTGGTAACGTGGATCTTCGCGAAGATTGTCTAAGTCGGTATCACTCTCCATCAACTTCTTGTCGTCAAAGCCAAGGACAATCGATGCGTCCAACGCTTTGAAAGCTCGATCCAAATCTTTTTTGATGGAGTAACCACAGGCTTGATTGTACAACGCCTGCGAGATCAAAGGCTTGGCAGCGGGATCAAGCGCATCCACATGAGGGAGCAAACTCTCTGCTATTCCCCCAGCTTCAAGCAGCATTTCATAATTCGCTGGAGAGGATTGCACCGCTTGCTGGGTTAAGACGCTTATTTTTTGAATGGCCTCTTCGATTTTAGCTGCATCCATTTTGGCTGCATCCATCGCTTGAACCTCGGGCGATGACTTTGTGGGTGCGGCAGGTGGCTCGACTGGCTTGATATCTATGACAAACGAACTTGCATCGCACCCAGCCAAGCTCAGCAGGGCCACAGCAGCGAGCAACATCCGCGACATATGCCAAACGCATTGCCTATTATTTTGGGTATGCATGGCGAACAACCAATCCGATTAAAAGATTCCAATTTAAAAAGAACAACCTACACGCACCCCACCGATGGGCCCAGTCTTATTGTAACGATTCTAACGAACTCGCCTACATGAATCCTTTGGAAATGCCTCCAAGAATCCACGGAAAACGGACCTTGAGGATGGCAAAGTGGACATGTCATTCGGTATCTTTGGGTTTTACGATCGACGGTCCGCTTTCGTCTCAGCGTTTCTCAAATTCGCGACATTTTTCAACATGTCGCTCCTATTTTTGTGCGTTCGCATCCCATGAAACGACCCCAGCTTTCATCGATGTTCGGCAATACTTTTTCACGCCGAGAATGCTTTCGAATCACTTCGGCCATGAGCCTAGGATTATTGGCGGCAGAGACCTTAAATCCCTTCCAAGGCGGCCTACGGAAGCACCAAGCTGCCGCCCATGATTCGCTGCCTGTCGAAGGAACCTATGCGAGTGGCGACAATGTTGCAGCGACCGTACATCCGCTGGCCACTGAAGCGGCGATCCGTATGTATCAAAAAGGGGGCAACGCCTTCGATGCGGCGATCGCCGCCGCGCTGACTCTCTCAGTCGTCGACGGCCACAACTCCGGCATCGGTGGTGGTTGCCTAGCCGTGGTACGTACCGCAAATGGTCAGGTCCTCGCCCTGGACGGACGCGAAATGGCGCCCCAAAAAGCGCATCGCGATATGTATATCCGCGAGGGCAAGCCCGATGGATCACTCAGCCAAAATGGACCGCTGGCTGTCGCAACACCGGGCCAACTTGCCGCTCTTTACGAACTGTCGGTAAATCACGGCTATCTCCGCTGGAACGAATTATTCGAGCCTGCTATCACCCACGCCGAAAATGGATTCGCTGTCGACCGAGTACTCGCGAGCCGTATCGCGTCTGAAATGGAAATGATTCGACGCTATCCTGAAACAGCTCGCATTCTGCTGAAGCCCGACGGTACTCCGTATGCGAAGGACGACATGCTTCGACAACCCGATTTAGCGTTAACCATGAAGTCGATCGCCGATTCGGGTCCTGATTGGTTCTACCGTGGTCCATTCGCCAAAACCATCGGTGACTGGATGCAGCAAAATGGAGGTATTCTCAGCGCCGATGATTTTGCTGCTTACCGATGCAAATTCCGCGAACCTATCCAATCCTTTTATCGCGGCTATACAGTGATCGGTATGCCACCACCTAGCTCCGGTGGTGTTCATATCGCTCAAATGCTCAACATCCTTCAGGAATTCCCTCTCCCCCAGCTTTGGAAGTCTGATCCCGCCCAAGCGTATCACTTGCTCCTTGAAGCAATGCAACTTGCATTCGCCGATCGAGCCTACTGGCTGGGCGATTCCGACTTTGTAAAAGTTCCCCGTGGCTTGATCGATTCGGTCTATGCGCGAACGCTTTCGCAAAAGATCTCACCCACGATGAAAACGCGTTTTACAACCCATCATGTACCTGCAAACGCTTCGACCGATCTATTGGATGATCGTAAGCACACAACGCACTTAACCACAGCCGATCAATATGGCAATTGGGTCGCTTTAACTTCGACGGTCAACACAACTTTCGGCAGTAAAGTGATTGTTCCCGGAACCGGTGTCGTACTGAACAATGAAATGGATGATTTCAGTATCGCCCCCAATACGCCAAACGCTTTTGGTCTAGTCGGCTCGGAAAATAATTCGATCTCGGCGGGTAAACGCCCACTGTCTAGTATGAGCCCAACGATAGTCCTTAACTCTCAAAAGCAACCGGTGTTGAGCTGTGGTGCGGCGGGAGGTCCCAAGATTATTACCGCTGTGCTTCGCATCATCACCGCCGTACTGGACCAAAACTTGGGTGTGGCCTCCGCGGTCGCAGCTCCGCGGGTTCATCATCAATGGCAGCCAGACGAAGCGCTGATCGAAGAGCGGTTACCTGAAGAGACACACTCCGACTTGAAGGGGCGGGGGCATGTCACACGCCGCATTTCCGCATCGGCCATCGCCCAGGCAATTCAATGGACTAGCGAGGGCAAACTGCACGCGGCATCGGACCCCCGCGTTCCAAGCCGCGCTTTGGCATATCAGCGGTGAGGCATATCAGCGGTGAGTCGGTTCGGGGGTAAAAGGCTACTTCGCTGCCGACCCCTGTGAAGAATCACACCACTACACAAATGTACCCACAATTCGAGTTTAGAATGAACTGTGGCTTTTTTTTACGGTCTCTCTGGTGTCGTACCTCCCCTAAGCTCCTTTCCGCCAACCGACTTCATCGTACAACTACGGGTCGCTGAAACTTGCTCCCAAAACTACAATTTCAGCGGTCCCGACCTGGGAACGTGCCCCCACCCAAGACCCGCACAAGAAAACGTGCCTAACCGATTGTAGATGCGCTCAACGGACCTTTTTGATGCAAAATCCCCTTTCGAATTTCCGAATTCAACGAATTGACGCCCGCAGTAGCGCGTCAGCTGCCGCACTGACCGAGCTTCGCCGTAAACTGAGTCCCCAAGGAAACATCGTCAGCGAAAAAGGAAAAAAATTGACCGAACGCGTGTTCGGCAAACCTCTGACACCCCAGCAAGTTGTCGAAACGATCTGTGAAGATGTCCGCCTGCGCGGAACCCCTGCCCTGCTCCACTACAGCCAACAACTCGACGGTCATCCCCAATCGGCTGATGAATTTCGTGTCGATGTACGCAAGCTTGAAGAAGCCCATCGCCAAAGCTCGCCCGACTTTATCGATGCGATCCGTCGTATTCGCGATAATGTTCTCCGTTTCCAAAAAGCCATTCTGCATCGCGATGTGACAGTGGAACCGGAAGCGGGTGTTTGCCTGCAGCACCGCTACTGGCCACTTAAACGCGTCGGTGTTTGCGTGCCCGGTGGCGCAGCCGCTTATCCATCGACCGTGCTGATGACCGTCCTCCCCGCACAAGCTGCTGGAGTACAAGAGATTGCCATCGTTGCTCCTCCGACTCCGTTTGGCGCCTACAACCACAATGTTCTCGCGACCTGTTATGAACTCGGAATTCGCGAAGTCTATGCCGTCGGTGGCGCACAAGCTGTCGCAGCCATGGCTTATGGTACAAGCGCTTTGCCGGCAGTGGACAAAATTGTTGGGCCAGGTAATTTGTTTGTAGCTCTAGCCAAAAAACATGTTTACGGCGATGTCGATATCGACTCGATCGCAGGACCAAGCGAGGTGATCGTACTAGCCGATGCCTCCGCACGACCAGAATACATCGCCGCAGATATGTTGGCTCAGGCAGAACATTCCCCAGGCTCGAGTTTGCTGATCACCTGGGAAGCTGAAATTTTAGACCAAGTCGAGCATGAGCTCGTGAAGCAATTGCAGACGCTGGAGCGTTGTGATTTGACACTCGACTCGCTGATGCAGTTTGGAGCGTTGATCGTTGCTCGCGATGAAGCGCACGCGATCGAACTGACGGATCTCTTAGCACCAGAACATTTGCATATCGCGACAAAAGACCCAGCGGCGATGAGCGCACGGATTCGCAATGCGGGCGCTACCTTCTTGGGCGACTACTCGCCGGTCGCATTAGGAGATTATGCAGCCGGCCCATCGCACGTGTTACCAACCGGAGGCACCGCGCGGTGGGCTTCAGGCCTGAACTCCAATAGCTTTCTCCGCAGCGGCAGTGTGATTGAATATTCGAAGTCCGCCCTGCAAAGTATTGCCCAGCAGATCAGTGTGATCGCACAGTGCGAAGGCTTAACCGCGCATCAACGCAGCGTCACCCTCCGCACGTCTTGAGATTGAAATGATGAATTTCATGTTGCCAGTCAACCGAAGTGACACCGACCCAACAGCCCCCTCCTAAACCCCGAGAAAACCGTGGACCCGAAATCAAAAGTCCAAAACATGATTCGCCCCGCGATCGCCGCCATGTCGCCCTACATACCCGGCGAGCAACCGCAAGGTGGCAAATTCATTAAACTCAACACCAACGAGAATCCATATCCACCGCATCCCGATGTGGCGGAGGCAATTGCGGCCGCTGCCCGTGATCGTTTGGAACGCTATCCCGATCCGCTGGGAACCGCATTTCGCATTCGTGCCGGCGAGGTTTTGGGATTCGATCCCGATTGGATTTTGTGCGGCAACGGCAGTGATGACATCCTGACAATCCTCACGCGGGCCTGTGTTGGCGAAGGCGATACCTTGCGCTTGCCCTACCCAAGCTACATCCTCTACCGCACCCTAGCGCAACTTCAAAATGCGCGGTGGGAAGAAGTGCAGTTCTTGAACGATTTTTCATTACCTGCGGCGTTCGGCATCGGACACGATCGGTTGCGTTTAGTTTTTTTACCCAATCCAAATAGCCCAAGCGGCACACTGATTTCACCCGAGAAGATCGGCGAACTCGCCAACCAACTCCCCTGCCCTCTGTTAGTTGATGAGGCTTATGCCGATTTTGCGGACACGAATTGCCTAGATCTTGTTCGACAATATCCCAATGTCCTTGTGTCGCGGACGCTAAGTAAGTCGTATGGTTTAGCAGGTTTAAGGTTTGGTTTTTTGGTGGCCCATCCGGAGTGGATTCGAGTCTGTCGCAATGTTAAGGATAGCTACAATTGCGACACCCTCTCGTTAGCCGGAGCGACAGCCGCGATGCACCGCCAAGATTGGCTACTTGAGAATCGTGCCAAGATCATTGCAACACGCGGGCGGATGCAAAGCCGTTTGGCAGACATGGGTTTTCAAGTGACGCCCTCCTCGGCAAACTTTGTCTGGTGCACCCGAAAAGACCGACCTGTTCAACCCTTGTATGAGCAATTGAAAGCAAACAAGATTCTTGTGCGTTATATGAAGTATGAAGGCTGGGGTGATGGTTTGCGAATCAGCGTGGGCACTGATTCGCAGATGGATGCCTGCTTTAGTGTTTTGGAGAGTTTACTGTGACTCAAATTCGAACGGCCGCCATTCACCGTGAAACGGCAGAAACAAAGATCCGCCTGGAATTGAATCTCGACGGTACCGGTAAAAGTGAGATCCGCACGGGTGTCGGTTTTTTGGACCACATGCTGGTCTTGTTCGCCAAGCACTCTCAATTTGACTTGATGGTTGATGCACACGGCGATTTGGAAGTCGACGCGCATCATACCACGGAAGATGTTGGGATTTGCCTCGGCCAAGCGATGATGAAGGCGCTGGGGGACAAACGCGGCATCCGTCGCTATGGACACATTATTTTGCCAATGGAAGAAACCTTAGTGACGGTCGCCTGCGATCTAAGCGGCCGCGCCTATCTCGTCTTCAACGCCCCGATTCCCTCTCAGAAAATCGGTCAGTTCGACAGCGAATTAGTTGAGGATTTTTGGCAAGCATTTGCAAACAACGCACTCTGCAATTTCCATGTCCTACTCAATTATGGTCGCAATAGTCACCACATTGCAGAAGCGATCTTTAAGGCTTCCGCCCGCACTCTTCGCATGGCCACCGAACTAGACCCTCGGCAAACGGGCATTCCGAGCAGCAAAGGTACCCTGTAGTTAGTGGACGGCCTAGCGCTTAATCTCTGCCAGCCAATGGATTAACGCTCACCTATCTCGTTCTCATTCAACCACCGCACCCTCACTCCGATAGAGTGCTCAGGGTAAAATGTAAGTCGCAAAATGTTCGGCGGAAAAAATTTTCCCGTTTCTGCGGCTCCCCGATTCGCCGCAGAAACGGAATAGCCCATTTTCAGTCAAACTTGACTTGGCAATCCCTTTGGTAAGCGATGCCATCTCTTTGTACTGTGGGTAGGCTTGAGCGAGTGCTTAATAGTACGAGCATCCTTTCAAGCCCTTTGTTATTTGTTCTCTACGCTCCTCTCCCACCTCGCTTGTCGTCTAAAAAGTATCAATCATCATGTCTTCCGGACTAACGACCGCTCGCGTCAAGGCCTATTGCCGTCTGCTGCCGATTCTCATCATCTGCTACATGATCGCTTATGTCGATCGCAATAATGTCGCGATTGCTAAGCTCAATATGGTTCAAGATCTCAAGCAATTCGACGAACGAGTCTTCGGGTTTGGAATCGGCGTTTTCTTCTGGGGCTATATGCTGCTCGAAGTACCGGGCACCGTTTTGGTGGAACGCTGGAGTGCGAATAAGTGGATCTGTCGCATCATGGTGACTTGGGGAATCATCGCAGCCCTCACCGCTTTTGTGCAAACTCCCATGCACTTTTACATCATTCGTTTTTTGCTCGGTGTCGCTGAAGCGGGTTTCTTTCCGGGTGTCATCGTCTATTTGACGCATTGGTTTCCACAGCGCGATCGCAGTCGAGTCTTAGCTGTCTTCTTCATCGCGACTCCCATCGCGATGATGCTCTCGCCGATTGTTTCGCAGACGGTACTGTTTTATGGGTCCACCGAGATCATCAACGGACAAACGATCCATTATCCCAAGCTCTGGGGACTTGATGGCTGGCAATGGGTTTACATTATGTGGGGTATTCCCGCCGTACTGATTGGAGCGATGCTTCCCTTTATTCTCCCCGACTATCCTAAAGATGCCCGCTGGCTCAAACCAGAAGAACGTGAAGCCCTGGAAAGAGAGCTGGAACGCGAAAAACTTTCACAACACGATCATAAGCATTCCTCCATTCTGCACGGTCTCACCAATCCTCGAATACTAATGCTGACATTGATTTATTTTGGCGCTGTTGCGGCCAACTATGGCGTGGAAGGGTTCCTGCCAACCATTCTGAAAGATTGGTATCAACTCACCTCGACTCAAGCTGCGTTGCTTACCATTGCACCTTCGATCTTGGTGCTTATCGGACAATTGGGAATCGGCTGGAGTTCCGACCATTTTCAAGAAAGACGCTGGCATGCGGCTATCCCCATTGCTCTTGGCTCGCTCGCCTTCCTTGTAGCTCCCTTCACCCAAGGAAACTTGTGGCTCACCATGATTTGCTTCATG
>JBIKMB010000389.1:0-3450 GCA_044359485.1 Pirellulaceae bacterium
ACATCACCGGGTTTTACGTTTTGGGAGAGCTTGAAGCCAATTTGTGTGACAAAGCCGGTTTCGGGTGAGCGAATGAAGGTTTCGTTTTCTCGTCCAACGATGCCGGTGAAGGAAATGGCGGACCATATCGGCATAATGATTAAGGCAGTCATAACCGCTGCGGTCCCACCGATCAGAATCGCGGCACGGCGACGTGCACCCCGAGTTTCTGGTTGAAACAAAAGGTAACGCACGATGCGATCCACTGCGGGCAGCAATCCGGCCAGCAGATAAAAAATCGCCAGTAGCAAGCCGACCGTGGGTATCTGTAAACTGAGAAAAGCGAAGATTCCAAGCGTTATAACGATACGATAGAGCTCGGATGCGACGCCGAATAACGTAAACAGTCGATCGCTCCACCAGGTCGATCCGATTCTGGCAGCTTCAAGGCCGAGGAAAATCCTTTTCAGGCAATTGTGCATCGACGCGGTCGCCATTCGTTTCAAATTGGGGAGTGCCAAATAATCGCACAGGACGTAATAACCGTCAAATTTGAGTAGTGGGTTCGCGTTGAACATGATGGTCACTACGGTGGACAGAACAATCGTGTAATGCGCGATCGAATTGACCAAGCCAGGATGTGAGAAAGACCATACAAAAACCGCTGTGATAGCGATGATGGATTCAAAATACATACCGGCGAGATTCACCGCGATTCGCTGCCATCGTTCTCTGAAACCCCATGCCGACGAAGCGTCGACATAAGCGCAAGGTGTACCCAAGATGAAGAAAATGCCTATCTCGGGAACTGTGCCACCGAAAATCTTGCAGGCATATGCATGGCCCAACTCATGCCATACCTTCAGGCCGCACAAAATTAGGAGCAGCAGTGGTACGCTCTTCAAAGCGAGTAACGAAGCAGTCGCGTCGCTGAATTCCGTCCAGCGCACGGACACCATGTAACCAGCCAAGCAGGCCATGAAAAGCCATATAACCAAAAACCAATTCTGGAAAAGTGGCCAAGCGAATCGCTTTGAAAGCTCCAAATAACGATCTGGATTAAAAAGCGGCAATTGGAAAGAGAGCAGTCGCATAGGCAAACTCGCTTTCTCTTTCTTGCGTCGCTCGGCGAAACGCTCGTACAGAACTTTACCGTCGACAATCGGAAGCAAAATCAGATTGTGGCGATGAAGGTCGACAATAAACTGGAAGAACTCGTCGCGTTGATCAGCACCCACAATTCCCATTACAGAAAGTTTGGAAAATGCCTGTTGAATACTCTGCATATGTTCAAGGTGCAAAAAGACTTGATAATCTTCATGCGTCAATGAACAACTGTTGAAGGTGATGGGATCGCGAAGAACGTATTGGACTTCGCCTTTGGTAACTTGGCGTGAGACTTCCAAGTCACGACGAATTCCGATCGATAAAGGGGCAAGTGTTGCGAGGATTTTTTCCTTCTTTGCTGCAATATCGCTTTCTGCAACGCTTGTATTCATCGTCGTGGCTCCAGTCGGTTTAGACTCGCCTATGCTCATAATTGCCAAACCTTTCGTTGCAAGTATCGAATCGGTTTTTGCAATAATATCCACCAACCAGATTGTTTACCCACGGAAACCTGAGCAAAGCCAGACATGCCGAATTTGGTTTCCTGTCCAAAGTTGCCGCTTTTGCCTATCGCCTTAATGATATTCTCACCATCCTGCGATGTACTGGCTGTTTCGACGCGTTCCAGTTCGATCGCATGCCAGATATCTGGTTCCGCAGCGGTAACAAAGTGGCCCGTCTGTCCCGCTTTGATTTCCATGCCCAGGTAATCGGGAATGAGCAATTCAATTTGCTGGGAGTCGGTTGGGGCAAAATTAAGGAGTTGCTCTCCCATTGCCACCGCCTCACCTTCTCTTTTGATCAGATCGCTATCAAAAATCGTTCCATCCTCTACAGCTCGTACAAGAGCTTGGTCAAGTTTGGTCTTGATGATTTGTAATTCACTATCGATAACGTCTAGGTTCGATTTCTCTTCACCTGCCTTGGCTGTTTCATCACTCTGCAAATGGCGAAGCATTGCTTGATTCCTGGAAGCTCGTTCTGCCTCCAGTTTGGATTGCCGCAGTCGCAATTCCTCCGTATCCATTTCGAATAAAATCGAACCCGCTTTGACCAAATCGCCATTTCGGAAATGAACTTTTTTGATCTCTCCGGCGAAAGGAGCCGAATAAATCCTGGGTGATGCGCTGACGAGTTTACAGGGAACATTGATAGAGTGAGGCCATGGTAATACCAGAAAAGCAATCGCGGCACTGAAAAGCGATAAAACCACAACTTTTCGAACTGTGCTGCCAACGTATCGTTGCAAAGCTCGATCTGCGAATGTCTTGAGATGACTCCATAAAGTTCGGTTCAGATTTCGAGCTATGGCGGTTTTCACCGCGAGCTCAGCCTGATATTGTTCAAGGTAAGCCAACTCTGCAGCAGTAAACGGTTGAGTTTCATCGCGACGAAAACTGCAAACGGCTACTATCTCTTTGTCACTTCTGATAGGTATCGAAAGACAGCAACAATTTCCGCTGTTGACCCGCCAAGTATTATGAATACCACAATTTAAGCGTGAACCTACGGATTCGACCTCATTGGTCCCTTGAGCGAGTATTGGCTGGCCACAATCAAGGGCCTCAGTCATGGCTTGCTCGATTGCCACACAGCCTGGTGAGCGTCGGTATACCGAATCATGTCCCGAGATCGCCAACAGGCGAACTTGATGGTTCTCGACAATTCCAAAAGAAACGTCGAGACATTTTAGTTCATTGCGCAAGCCGTTTACGATATGATAGGCAAGTTGCGTTGGATCGTCCCAATACTTTCCACAGCAAAAATCACTGAGGAATGAGGGTGTAGTTGTTGAATGTGCCCTTTGCCCAGCGGCAACATTCGCCGACGCAGACTCCGGAACTCCTGCCGCTACCGCTCCTCGACTATTTGCCTGAATAAGCGATTGAAGTAAATTCTCAAATTCGGTGAGATGTTGCTTCGCTGCCGTAGCGTCACTGGTCTGAATCACAATGCCCGCAATACCTACGGGACAATTGTCACGCGACTGAACGGGTATCGTAAGTATGGCCATTTTCGTGCCGGAATTCTTTTCCGCAAAAAAACTTGCTTGCGGTTTTTGAGTTGAAATACACTCGAGCATCGGCATGGAGCATAATTGCTGCCATGTTTCAGCGGGTATGTCTCCAAAATGGACAGAATGTTCGAAGGGGCGGCCTTCCAAATCGAGCTTAACAATCAAATAGGGAGAGCAAAAGTGCTCTGCGATTGCTCGCGTACCGTCCATGATACTTCTCCGCACGTCCGGAGCCTGGTTAGCTTGAGCCTTGATATAACTCAAGGTACGCTGAAAACTCGACTCGTGTTTGGTCTGATTGGATTGTGACCGAGTCTCTTTGGTTATACTCAATTCACCTTGCATAT
>JBIKMB010000037.1:0-37964 GCA_044359485.1 Pirellulaceae bacterium
GCATGGACTCCAGAAAATTGGTGAGCGCCCGATGAGGTATTTCAACCCCCTTGGGGCGACCGGATGAACCGGAGGTGTACAGAATATATGCGCGTTGCGAAGTCGCGATGGAAATGGAAAGATTAGATTTTGCATGACTGCGAATCCTGACAAGATCGCTATCTAGTCGGAGTTGCTTCGCATTGGATCGAGGGAGAAAGCTCTGCAATGATTCGACGGTCACAATGCAAGAGGGTTGAGAATCATCGACCATCAGCTGTAAACGCTGAGTTGGGAAATCGGGGTCCAGTGGAATGTAGGCCGCCCCGAGTTTTTGAACGGCAAGTAGCGTGGCAGGAAGTAATTCGGACCGCGGTAGGAAAAGTCCAACAAGTTGGTTGGCCTCAACACCAAGTCGCTGTAACTCTCGCGCGATTTGATTAGCGAAATGATTCAGTTGCTCATAAGTCAGACGCCTATCCTGATACGAAATCGCAATTGCACGAGGCGTTTTTTCAACCTGTTTCTCAATCCAATCGATAACCGTTACACCGGAAGTAACATCTGATGTTGGACCTGTGCACCGTACGATCAAGTCGCTCTTTACTAGCTCGGGGAGTATATCGAGTTGTGATATTGGCACATCTGATTGATCGGGTATTAATCGCAAAAGATGCTCAAAGCATGCAAGCCAATGATTCAAGGTTTCGCTACGGAAAATATGACGGTTGTAGTCCAAATCGAGTCTTAAGCCGCTTTCGTGTTCATTGAGATTAAAGAATATCTCAAAATTAACAGCCGATTTTGCTGTCTGAGCGATTTCGACAGAAAGACTTTCGAAATGAACTCCCTTGGAGTCTCGGTCCAGGTTAAAGTTGACTTCAACCAGGGGCATTCTACTCGGGTCCCGCGGAACTCGGATTTCGCGCACGATGCTTCCGAGCGTACAGTTTTGATGATCGTATGCATCGAGCAGCAAACTCGCCGTAGCTTTTAAAAGTTGAGCAAAAGTTTGTTCATCGCGTATCTGGGTCCGAACGGGGAGTAAATTGACGCAATGTCCAACGATATGGCTATTATCAAGCGCTGATTGCCCGGCCGTTGGGACGGTGACAACGATATCGTGCTGCCCGCTGAGTCTGCTCAGAAAAAGATTAAAGGCGGTGAACGCAAGTGAAAACAAACTGACCCGTCTTTCGCTCGCAAATCGTTTGACATGCTTGACAACTTCAGGGTCAAATTCTCGGGAGATTGTCGCCCCAGCGTAAACCTTTGTAGGTGGTCGAATCGAGTCGGTGGGTAACTCGAGAGGTTCAGGAAGTTGCTCGAAAACTTTACGCCAATAGAGAAGCGATTCCTTCTCATCTTGCAGAGTCTCGCTTTGGACAAACTCATTCAAAAATGAGCCGCAGTACGGTAAGTGGGGCTCTTTTTCGGTCAGCCAGGCAGAGTAGGTTTCGCCCAATTCTCTCAATATCAAGTTCCATGACCAGCCATCACAGATGATGTGGTGTGCCGAAACATAGAGAATCGATTGATCGACGGTTTCTCGCGCGTAGTGCAATCGTACTAAGGGACCACGAGCCAAATCAAAGGGCGTGGTAGCCAGTTCTTTTATGATATGGTTTGCTTGGTCACTGCGCTGCGGATCACTCAGAGCAGACCAATCATGAAGCTTTAAATCATAAACTCGGCTTTCGAGGTCAATGTATTGCAGAGGCTCAATGGTATCAAAACGAAGCTTCAAGGCTTCATGCCGAGAGAGGACGTGATCGAGTGATCGTTGAAGGATAGGCAGATTGAATGGGCCATGAAAGCGAACGAAAAAAGGTTCGTTATAGGCGCAAGAAGCCATATCGCCCATGAGGCTGCTGAGCCATATTTCTTTTTGGGCATCAGTCAGTGCATAGAGGCACTTTTTTTTTTCGATTACTTCTGAATGAATACTGGGGTGATTTTCGCTAGGTTGATTCTCAGTATTCGAGAGAATCGATGTTTTTGAGTTTGACGGAGAAAGTGTTTCGACAGCAACGGAGGATTTCTCAGGAAAAAATTCAGACTCCCTTAACTCTAAGCAACTTTCTTTGACGGCTTCAATAATGCGCTTGATGTCTTGATCGCTGTGAGTCGTTGAGAGGAAGCAATTATCCCCCCAGCCTCTCGTGAAGATCCCTCGATCCAAAAGATGGAAATAGAGCATATCGGCATATTCTAAATCCGCAGGGAACATGAATCGGAATAGGGAACTGAAGCGAGCAAGTCGAATCGGAAATCCCTCTACGCGGAAAAATTCATTAAGACTTTGCGCCATCTGCTCGGTGCGGTGCGATAGATTCTTTTGTAACGCTGGGCCTGCCTGTTCTACTTGTTTGAGTATTTGATAGGCAGCGGTCATCGCTAGTGGATGACGCACAAATGTGCCGGCGAAGAATGTCATATCGGCTTCTGGGCTACTTGAATCCTCGTATCTCCATGTTCCACCGTCGAGAGCGTTCATGTATTTGCTTTTTCCTGCGAGCGCCCCTATGGGTAATCCTCCCCCCAAAATTTTGCCGTACGTGGCCAAATCCGCTTGGACTCCGAAGTATTCCTGAGCGCCACCGGGAGCCGCACGGAAACCGGAAATCACTTCATCCATGACCATCGCAATGCCGAACCGTTCGGTGAGTGCACGCAATTTATGCAAGAATTCCCGGGGTTGAAAATCAGGATCAGCGCTCTGCACAGGCTCGACAAGTATGGCTGCTATTTCGTGGGATCGCTTCTCAATCTCGATTAATGCTTCATCGGTTCCGTAGTCAAGTACGATCGTATTGTCTGCGAGAATTTGAGGAACGCCGGGCGCAGCCGGCGAGGTGCGACGTTTGCCACCAACAACCGCACTTCTCAATAACACCTCATCAAAATTGCCGTGATAATCTTTATTGAAAAAGACGCAGATTGCTTTACCCGTTACCGTGCGAGCGATTCTCATGGCGGCCATGACGGCTTCGGAGCCGGTATTGCAAAAAGTCGCTCGATCCATACCGCTGAAATGACACAGCATTTTGGCCACTTCACCTGCTAAGGGCGACTGCGGTCCAACTTCAATACCGCGTTCCAGTTGTGCCCTGAGTGCCTCAGTCACAAAGTCGGGAGATTGCCCGAATAAATTTAGTCCAAAGCCCATCGCAATATCGATGTATTCGTTTCCGTCGATATCCCATAATTTACTGCCGGAGGAACGAGCGACAGCGATTTGATATACCATCGATTTCCAAATGCTGCGGTAACCCGCAACACCGCGTGGATCCGCAAAAACATCCCGATATTTCTGCGCATGCTCTCGAGAATTTCGAGTCTTTTTTGTAAAGCGAACGATGAATTGTGTTAGATGTTTTTGTTGCAACTCCGTCAGGCCACCCAATGTGGATTTGCGAATGGGTTTATATGGACCAAAACGTTCAAAGGCTTTCTTCTCTTGCTCTTTGCTGGGATTCACTGCTTCGGATCGCTGTTGCGAGACGGCAGCGACGGGTTGAGATATAGCGGCTAATTCTTGGATCGTCGGGGTGGCCGAAGTTTGCAGTGCGGGATTCTTGGGGTTGTCTCTCTGTGCTGCATTTATGGGAACCGAAGAAATGTCCAAGTTGGGTGTAGGTTGGATCATTTGGCCAGCCGCTGCTTGCAAGATCTGCAACTGCATTGCCATCAACTGATTTTGTTGCGCAATGATCTGTTCCAGGCCCTGCAACTTGGCCGAGTTGGTGGCGAAGGGTACCGAAGCAAGTGAAGGCAACGGATTGGTCGAGCCGAATGAACTTGGAATGGAAGGTGCAGTGAATGCAGTGGGAATTGCAGAGGAAGCCACTGATACGCTAGCTGCTGTCAATGGCTTCGGCGAGTCTATTGGCGTTGTTGGGGGCAAGTTTGTCGACTCGATAGCAGCAACGGTACGGTCGTCAGGTGCAGCGTTGTCCTTCGTAGGGTCTGATCGCATTTCGCCCGCGATGTAGTCGATCAACAAACCTATGTTCGGAATGGATTCAATTAATTGCCGGAATGTAATTTTCACTCCCGTTTTTTGCTTGATCTTCTGACTAAATTGAATCAGAAAAAGTGAATCAAATCCCAGTTCTAGAAATGTGGAATTCGGATCGAGGTCCCGCAATTCAATACCCGCTGAATCGCGAAGCAATTCGCTCAAAATGGATATAGCTTGCGAGTGTTTCTCAGTTGACATAGAAGATAATTCTCGAGGATTGGGACCTAATGTCAATTATAGTTCAAAAGACCAAGAGCTGGGAAAATCGTTTGATTCATACCAAGCGCTTATCCGAAAACCCCGAAACTGCGGCTAAAGCCAGGGTGGTGAATGGTAATCGGATTGACTCTTCGCTCCTATATGAGAGCCGCGGCTAACGCCGTCAGCTCATGGTTTTCGGGAAGGCTCTCATGTTTGCCATAATTTCAATTGCTGCGACATTATGTGCAGTTGTTGTTGAATAACTTGCTGTACCAATCGGGAGTATTCGTCATTTGGGACCGATCCGGCGGTGTTTAAAGCGTTATTGGACAGGGTATCTTGGTTTGACGTAGGGCAAGTTGCAACGCTGAGCTCAGGTTGACTTGCATCGGATGGACCGGCGGGATGGGTGGGCGTTTTCTTCCATTCGTCCACTGCCAGCAATTGATCGAACCAATAGCGTTGGCGTTCAAAAGGGTAGCCGGGCAGGTGAAGTCGCTGCCGCATTTCACCTGAATATAGTCGGGTTAAATCCAGGTTCGCGCCTTCTTGCCAAATTCGGCCCAGGATGCGGGTCGCATGTTGTAGTAGGCTTGTTTCTTCTTGGATATGCGGGAACAAGGGGAGTATGGCCTTGGCTTTGGTAGGCTTCTGTTGCTTCAGGCAAGTGGTAAGCGTCTGCCCTGGCCCGACTTCCAAGAGGATCGGAATATCATGCTTGAGCAGCGTTTCTGCAGCAGTTGAGAAGTCAACAGTCTTTCGTAAGTGAGAAGCCCAGTATTCGGGCGAGAGCGCTTCTGCATCGCTTAACCAGTCGCCCGTAACGGAGGAGATGATAGGAATCTTGGGCGTTCCTAGAGGGATTTGTTGCACATGATCCTTCAATAGAGTTACCACTGGTTCCATCATCCAAGAGTGAAAGGCGTGGGATGTCTTGAGTACTTTTGAGACGATTCCCTCTAGTTCTAAATCGTGCTGAAGCGATTCGATCACATCGCATTCCCCCGCCAAGACGGTAAGGTTTGGCGAATTCACCGCAGCCAGCGAAACACGCGAAGAATGTTTTTGATAACTGGGCGAGAGGAGGAGTGCCTCCTTACCGACTCTCGCAGCCATCATATGACCTGGCGGGATATGTTGCATGCATTGGGCGCGAAATGCGATAACCGACAATGCGTCTTCTAATGAGAAGATGCCGCTGATGCAGGCTGCAACGAATTCACCCACACTATGACCTATCAGAGCTGATGGCGTGAGTCCGAGCGATTGCAGCCAGCAGGTTGTCGCATAGGTGATTGAGAATATCGCTGGCTGCGCAACGATGGTTTGATCGATCTGTGGCAGGGTAGTCGTGCAATCTGCTCGCTCTTTTGGAAAGATCGCATCGCGTAAATTAAATTTTAAGTGCTTTAGCAGCAGTTCACTACAACGATCGAAAGCGGCGGCAAATCGGGGCTCTTTCTTGTAAAGTTCATATCCCATTTCGATATGCTGCGAGCCTTGACCGGGAAAAACAAATGCAACGGGCACATTTTTTCGACTTGAAAATACGAGTTGTTGGGGTGACTCGTTATCGCTCAAAGCTCGGAGCGCATCTTCGATACTTGAGACGACTGCGGTCCACGAGTGATTGAATCTTTTGCGACCCTTGGTCAATGTGTAACAGATGTCTGCTAGCCTTGCTTCAGGATGTGCTTGGAGCCACCGCAGCAAGCGTTTTTTGAGTTCACAGAGGGCAGATTCGCTGCGAGCCGAGAGGGAGAGGAGATGAATAGTGTTCGCTGTTGGTGTTGCGTCAACCGGTGGGGCCTCTTCGATGACAACGTGCGCATTCGTGCCGCCGACGCCGAAAGAACTAACTCCGGCGCGACGAGGTCTCGAGTTTCGAGGCCAAGCGGTTGATTGAGAGTTGACAACAAAGGGTGAGTTGGCGAAGTCAATATTGGGGTTCGGTGTATCAAAATTGAGTGAAGCTGGAATCAGTTCATGCTGTAATGCGAGGCTCGCTTTGATCAATCCACATGCGCCGGCGGCCACATCAAGGTGGCCGATATTTGTTTTTGCCGAACCGATTCGACAGAATTGTTTGGAAGGGGTAGTCCTTCGAAAGGCTTGCGTGAGGGCTTCGATTTCAATCGGATCTCCCAATGCAGTACCCGTCCCGTGCGCTTCGACATATTGAATCGTATCGGCTGAAACATTGGCATGTTGATGCGCCAGCGCAATAGCTTCGGTTTGTCCGTATACACTCGGGGCCGCGTAGCCCGATTTGCTTCTCCCATCGTTATTGAGGCCCCATCCCTTGATGACGGCGTAGATGGAATCTCCATCTTGCAGCGCGTCTTCAAGTCGCTTCAGTACCACCACGGCTACACCTTCACCAAAGATGGTTCCTTTGGCATTCGCGTCAAAGGTTCGGCATTTTCCTTCCGGTGAAACCATGCCTCCTTCGGTGTAGAGGTAGCCTCTTTTTTGTGGAAATTTAAGCGTTACACCCCCGGCTAATGCCATTCGACATTGTTGGCTGTGCAAGCTTTGGCACGCTTGGATAATAGCCACCAGCGAAGTGGAACACGCGGTTTGAACGGTTAGGGCAGGTCCACGCAAGTTCAGTAAAAAAGAAATACGTGTCGCCAAATAATCTTTATCGTTTCCAAGTTCGGCCAGCAGATCACCTCCGTGAAATGAGTTGGCCAGTCCTTGAATCCAAGCAGGGTGGCTTTCCAGGCAAGAGAGCACATAGGTGTCCATGTAGCAACCGGCGAAGACACCAACGACATCATTGATTTGATCGGGAATATAGCCTGCATCCTCCAAGGCATGGTAGGCTTCTTCCAAAAGCAGACGATGTTGAGGGTCCATGGAGGCGGCTTCCTTCGGAAACACACCGAAGAATCTCGCATCGAATTGATCGGCACCTTTGAGGTAGGATGCTCTGCGAACCAGATTCGGGTTGCTACGAAGTGGACTGTTCTGCGGAATATTTAATTCGGCTTCCGAAAGTGTTTCGATACTTTCGATACCTTGCCGCAAGTTATCCCAGAAAATGTTGATATCATCCGCACCTGGAAAACGGCCTGCCATACCGATGATTGCGATCGCATGATCGTTTGAGCCGACATGGATGTTGCGATGCAGAGTGCTTGAAGCGGTAGCGTCATCCCCAGAATTTATGAGCCGGTTTGGCGTGTCAATTATGGTCGGTTTTATGTTCAAAACTCGCGTCACCAGTTGCACCAAGTCCTCAATGGTAGCTAGACCGAAGGTTTCCGCGATTGCCAGAGTGATACCCAGTTGGCTTTTGATGTGCGAGCAAATACGAACAAAATGTAGGGAACTACAGCCTAGTTCTCGAAAGGAATCCGATAAGCCGAGATTGTGCAGATAGAGGACATTTTCGCAGATAGCGCAAATCCGCTTCTCTAAATCGGTGGTGGGATATTCTATGGCATCGAGTCGCTCTATTTTGCGCAAGAAAAGCGAACGATGGAAACGATCCACAGCATCTGCCGAGTTGAGTTCCGTAATCGTTTGATATTTTTGAGAAAGGATCGGAGAGTCGTTCGCTGGACGAGTCTGTTGGGCTGCATAATCGATCTGCTTTTGTTGTGAAGCAAAGTCGATGGGATCGATCGAGAGCAGACGTTCGACATCGAGTGAAAAAACGGTCGATGCCATTTCGGTTGCTACGGTTTGCCCAGCGATATCGCTGAGAAACTGAAGGGCTGGAATATTTCGCGTGGAAGCTTCAAAGCCGATTCGCATTTCACTTTTCCAGCGGGCGTGAGCTAGGCGTGCCAGGTGCTGGAGCATGAGGACTTCTACGGTGCGTCCCAGTGCACGGCAACTTAGAACGACCTGATCAAGATGAATGGTGTTGCCTTCAGAATGCGAAATCATCAAACCGACCAGACCATAGTCACCGAAGCGGTCTTGGCAGCGTACCGTATGAATTTCCAATTCATGATGGGCCAATAAAGTTGTCAGATCCGCAAGCGTTCGCACCGAAGGGCGAATATTGAATTGATTGGTTCGCTGAAGCAATTGGTCCGCTCGAGATCGGTCCTCTGCCACAAGAGGTTGAATATCGACCAAGATATTCAGGGAAGTCAAGAAATCTGGTAGCGATTGAACTTGAGTTCGCAAGGCTGATCGCGAAGCTTCTTCTTGGTAAAGCTGCGCGCGTTTTAGGTCCTCGCCGGTTTGTGATTGTCCGTCCAGTGGCCAGAGGTGGTTCAGAATATCAGACCAATCACTCGTCGAATCATTGGGTAAAACGATCGAGATGATTTCGGGAAGGTTGGCTTGTACTTCACCGATTTCAAGAGGATTGTCATCCAAAAACAGGAAACTGTCGGGCGACAAATTGAGTTCCCTGGACAGTTGAAATAGGTTGGTTGATTTGGGCATCCAATTCACTCGGGCAGCGGTGATGTGCTGTCGCTGGAGAACCATATCAGAGCGTGATTCAAAGACGTTCCAAACATCGTCCGCATTGTTTTTACTGCATAAACAGATCAGACGTCCTTGCGATCGTTGCTCGAGTAGCATGTTTTGCAGTTTCGCATGACGCGACTCGATGCGGACACCCTGTGGCCCATCCTCGCCACAAACACCATTCCAAAGTGTATTGTCGCAGTCGACAATAATCGCCTTCAGTGGGGCGCGAAATTTGGAATCGATGAAGCGAGAGATTGCGGTGGCAACGGCGAGCCAAGCGGAATCGTTCCAAGGAATATGCGCGACATGCTCAGAAAACGCATCGTCGGGGGACGGACAGCGATACGCAGCAAAAAGCCGCTCGACTCGCATCACATCGATGCGGCGTGTGGTCTTCAAACGTTGCTCAAGTTCTGTTTCGAGTTCTTCCCAGGTCAGACTGCCGTTGGCTCTGGGCGCATCGATTCTTGAAGGAGCAAGCAGCACAAGTGTGTGGGCCGTCCATGTTTGAGAGGCTCTGGCAAAAGTTTCCAGAAATTCCTCTAAGGGCTGTCCTTGGTCGCGGATTCCCAGGGCGGGGTTGTAAAAGTCGCTGGGCCGAACGATGACGATGTTGCACCCGTTTTGGTTCTTATGCCAAGCGCTATGACCATCTACCAAATGCCTCAGCATCTGACCGTAGGGAACAAACGTGAGGTTCGCTGAATGGCCGAGAAAATGGAGCCAACGCTCGAGTGGCATTCTCAGCGGTTCGGCGCTGAAGCTACTCCCAATTGCGATCGGAAATGCGTTCACGGCATGGCTCCGGCGTGCACTCTTTGCCCAAAAGAGGGGTTTTTGGTGTCGTCGTGGTGAAATGGGCAAAACAGGTTATCTTAATGATACCTTAGTGAAGGGATTTCGCGAAGGGCTTAGGAGGGGGGGGTTTGAGGTTCAGCGAGGTAGTTGGTTATTTGTGTTCGTTGGGGGGAATAAGAGAATAAAAGCGATAAAGGTACCGCTTTTGGTGCAGGCTCCATGATGGTAAGGGTGTGTTTTTTTGTTCACTATTATCTGTCGCGGCACAAGTAGAGTTGCTAAACTCTCGCTGTGGTTATACTTCGCCCGAATTGGCTGACAGGGTGATTCGGTGAAGGGCAAGAGTCGATGTGAACGATTCGTTGGAAGAGTGAACGAGAATTGAATTGCAGTAAAGGATGAACAAGCGTGCCAGCTAGTTGCGTGATTGGATTGCAGTGGGGGGACGAGGCGAAGGGTAAGCTCGTCGACATCTTGGCTCCGCAGCACGACGTGGTGGTTCGGTATCAGGGTGGAGCGAATGCTGGGCACACGGTGGTGTTTGGTGATCAAGTCTACAAGTTGCATCACGTACCCAGTGGGATTCTTCATCCGGGTGTGATGAACGTGATTACTCCTGGTGTGGTGATTGAGCCGGATACGTTGATTCGCGAGATCACAGGATTGGAGAGTCGGGGGAATGCCCCTCGCAAGAATCTGATGATCAGCGAACGGGCACACATGGTGATGCCTTGGCACCTACTGGAAGACCAGGTGCTCAATAAGCAGGTCGTGGCGGGCGAGAATATTGGGACGACATTGCGGGGTATTGGACCGTGTTATCGAGACAAGGTTGGGCGAACCTTTGCGATGCGAATGTCGGATCTGATTCGGGGGAATTTGCGAAATCGGATCGATGAAATCGTTGCGGCCAAGCGAAATTGGTTGGTGGGTTTGGGTGGTGGTGAGTTGGCCGGTCAGTTGAATGCGGATGCCATTTATTCGATGGCGAATCGCTGGTCAGAAACGTTGGGGCCGTTGATCGGGGATACCACCAATTATTTGCTCGATGCGTTAGACGATAATCGGAAATTATTACTGGAAGGTGCGCAGGGATCGCTGTTGGATATTGATCATGGTACCTATCCATTTGTGACGAGCAGCAATAGTTCGGGGGTTGGTGTCTCGGCTGGCTCTGGCGTACCGGGGCGTTGGATCGAGCATGTCATTGGAGTCGCCAAGGCCTATACGACTCGAGTTGGTGGAGGGCCATTTCCAACGGAGTTGAACAACGAGACCGGGAATAAAATTCGCGAGATTGGCCGAGAGTATGGCACGACAACTGGTCGACCTCGGCGATGCGGTTGGTTTGACGCGGTGGCGGTGCGTTACACGACAAGACTGAGTGGGATTCATGGATTGTCGCTTATGATGTTGGATGTGCTGAGCCATTTCGACAAAATCGAAGTTTGCGTAGCGTATGAATTGGATGGTCAGCGAATTACGCGTTTTCCAGCCGATGCCGATGAACTGCGTCGCTGTCAGCCCATATATGAAACGGTTGAGGGTTGGAAAGTAGATGTGACCGGTGTTCGTCGCTGGCGAGATCTTCCCTCGCAGTTGCTGAAGTACCTTGATTTCATAAGCGAACTGATTGGTGTGCCGATCGAAGTCGTTTCGGTTGGACCTGATCGTGAGCAAACGATCTTTGCCAACTCCACGAAGCTTTCGAAATTGCTGAGGGCCGGAAGGTCTCAAAAGTAAAGAGAAATGACCTGAAGTGCTGCGAATTAAAGTTCAGTGAATTAATGGTGTGAGGATGGGAGCCCGGGTGATATTTTGTGGAAGGTGCATCGGGTTTGAGCGAGCCAGTTGAGATGTTCAAACAGAGTGGCCCAGCGATCGATCCGTTGGCGGACGTGCCTTTACCGCGACGTCCCAAGCACATTGCCATCATCATGGATGGCAATGGAAGGTGGGCAGAGTCGCAGGGTTTTCCTCGAATCGAGGGGCATCGTCGCGGCGTGGAGTCGGTACGAGAGGTGCTTGAAAGCTGTCGCGAATTCGGGATTGAATGTCTAACGCTGTACTGTTTTTCCAGCGAGAATTGGCGGAGACCTTCCGATGAACTCGAATTTTTGATGGAGTTACTTAAGGCCTATTTGATTTCGGAATGTCCGAAAATCATTGAGCAAAATATTCGATTAAAGATCATTGGTCGGCGATCCCCTTTGCCGCAAGATGTGCTGGAGGAAATGGATCGGACGATAGCGGCCTGTTCGGCTTGCACGGGTATGACACTCTGTTTGGCGATCAATTACGGTGCTCGGGGTGAGATCGTCGATGCGATAAAATCGATTGCCTCGGAGGTTGTGAATGAGAAGATTTCCATCGAATCGATTGATGAAGAAACGGTATCCAATCATCTTTACACGGCTGGACTACCCGACCCAGATTTGCTGATTCGCACCAGTGGTGAAATGCGGATCAGCAATTATCTACTTTGGCAGATCAGCTACAGCGAGTTGTATGTGACCGACGTCTGCTGGCCCGAGTTTGGGCGTAGCGCATTGGCTCACGCGATACGCGACTATTCCCAACGGCAACGTCGTTTTGGTGCTGTTGCCGCATCTTCTTTACTAGACGAAGCCAATTAGGTAGCGGGGCTTATGTTTCATTTGCGCCTCATCTCAGCGATCGGATTGATCACTCTCCTGATGGTTGTGGTGTGGCTTGATTATTGGTACCCGTTATTCGGTGTGGCCGGTTTATGGATGTGGCCTCTGGGGCTTTATGCAGCTTTGGCAACGGCTTCGGAGTTTACCAAGTTGGCCCTGCATGGTGGTCACACTCTGTCGCGGCCGGCGATTTTGGTCGCGGTGGGATCTGTCTATCTGGTTGCCAGTGTGCCGTTGTTTTGGGGCTTCAGCGGTTCGGCCTATCCGACCGATTGTCCGGTGGGAATCGCCGGTTGGCCGGGGATTGCAGTCCCCGTTGCCTTGTTTGGATTGTCCGCATTTCACATGGTCAATTACTCCAAGGATGGCAAGGCTCTCGAGCGGATCAGTATTGGGGGATTGGTGGTCCTTTACGCGGGGGGCTGTTGCAGTTTCTGGGTGGTATTACGAACGCAGCCCGCATCTCAGTGGGCGTTGTTAACTTTGGTGGGCATCATCGCGGTGACTAAGTTGGCTGATATCGGAGCTTATGTTTCGGGCAAATTAATGGGGCGAACCAAGCTCTGTCCTCAGATTAGTCCTGGCAAGACATGGGAAGGATTACTGGGAGGATTTTTGTTCGCCGGTCTGGGGAGTTGGGGTTACTTTGTCCATTTTGTTCCCTGGATGCAACCGACCGAATCGGGAATTTTGGGACAATGGGGGCCCATCGTGCTGGCGATTTTACTAACGATTACCGGTTTGGTCGGTGACTTGACCGAATCGGTGATCAAGCGGGACGTTGGGAGCAAAGATAGTGGGCATCTGCTTCCGGGGATGGGGGGAGTATGGGATGTAACCGACTCGCTTCTCCCGACGGCCGTGATCGGATTTCTGGGGGTGGTGGCAGGATTGGTGCCACAGGCAGCGTAATTGTTCTTTTCTGCCGAAAACCAACCCGTCGAACCGTTTTTTTTCCTTTCTTATCAGCGAAATAGCTCGAATAATTTCAGGATCGATTGGATCTCCATTCCTTTGCAGAGGAAAAACGGTTTGAATCGCGGCGTGGCGAGCATTTCTAGAATCGAGGAAGCATGACGACGGAAGCATCGGTCAGTTTGGTGGATCCGGCGGTCGCTCCGCAGTTGTTTGGTCCGCAGGATCAGCATCTTCGGCTGCTGAGGAATCAACTGGGCGTCGCAGTCACATTCCGCGATGGACAGGTGCGATTCTCGGGGAGCGAAGCGGGGGTCAAGCAGGCGATCGAGGTGCTGGAACGTTTAACTCAGGTTTTGGCCAACAAAGGGCAGGTGACGCGCGAAGATGTCAATTTGGCGATCGCCACGGTGACCGGAGTGCAGATCACTCCGATACGAGATGAATTGGCCATTGCGCATCCGGTGCGAAAAATTCGTCCCAGAACTGAAGGTCAGACAGTTTATGTCGCCGCGATTCGACAGCACGACATGACCTTTTGTATCGGCCCTGCCGGTTGCGGAAAAACCTACCTGGCGGTTGCAGCGGCGGTTGAAGCTCTGAAAACCCGCCAAATCCGCAAAATCGTTTTGGTCCGCCCAGCCGTTGAAGCCGGAGAAAGCCTTGGGTTTCTCCCAGGCGATATGCAAGCCAAACTGAATCCGTATCTCCGCCCGTTGTTGGATGCTCTTAACGAGATGGTGGATTATGATCAGGTAAAATTCTACATGGACCAGGATGTCATCGAGGTGATTCCGCTGGCTTACATGCGTGGGCGGACCTTGAATCAAGCGTTTATTATTTTGGATGAAGCACAAAACACAACGGTCGCTCAGATGAAGATGTTCCTTACTCGTATGGGGGAGGGCTCTAAGATTGTCGTGTCGGGCGATGTGTCGCAAGTCGATTTACCTGCTGGAGTTACGAGCGGATTGAAGGATGCCCTGCACCGCTTGTCGGGAATTCCAGGAATTGGTTTTGTACAGCTAGGAGAGGGTGATATTGTCCGCCATAAATTGGTACAACAGATTGTTCGGGCGTACGATCCGGGGCCCAGCAGTGGATCGAGTGGTCGTTAAGGATGCCCCGTTGAAGTCGAATTTAGGAGTCCCTTCAAGGCAATTCCATGTCCAATTCTAGCTCGAGCATTCGAACTCGCAGTGAACGGGTTGCCGCCTTAAGTTCTGAACAGCCACTCTGGCGGCGTTGGCTCGACGTCGTAATCACGACTCCCTCGCTACTTCGATTTGCCATCGCGCTGGGCGTGGCTGTCGCATTGGCCTTCATTATGCAAGGTTGGGAACCGACCTTCGCGTATCGCACCGGCTACATACCGCCGCGAGCCATCATTGCCCGAGTTCGATTTGAGGTCGTTGATAAAGTAAAAACACAGGCGAGTGTCACTCAGAAAAGTCAAGAGATACTCAACTTTTACGAGAATAGGCCGCAACCTCTTACGCAGTTGAGGGCAGCCTTAAAGGATGCTGTCTTTGCCTTGATGGAGGGGGCCAATCCGAATGAAGAAGATATCGATTTAGACAATCTCAATTCCAAAGTTCTTAAGTCACTTGGGCTTTTTGCAAATTCAAAGGCGAGTGAGAAAATTGATCCCAAGGAATCCTTGCTCGCTATTCGCGAGATGCTGTTGGAAGATAAGCAACTGGACAAGTTCGACCAAACGATGAAAGCCGTCTTTCAACCGTTGGAGGAAAATGGACTGCTCGATTTGTTGTCACATGACTTGGCTAAAGGCAATCAAGAGAAGATCAAGGTCTACATCGGTGATAAAGTCGATGAAGCGAAGGTGGTCGAAGTCGCCAGCGTTCGAATTCCCGAAGTGAAAAAGACTTTATTGAGCAATTTGAGAAATGAGATCAAGCGAACCTTTCCAGCTTCCAAATCGGAGTTGGTCGGTTCGATGGTGTTTAACTTCGTTTCCGAAATAGGTTTACCGATTACGCTGCGTTATGATAGCGCTTTAAGCGAGTCGATCCGCAAACAGGTTTTGGAAGGATTGCCAGCGATCACCACACCTTATTTGCCTGGCGAGAGCGTGCTGGCAGCAGGAGGTAAGCCGCTTGGAGTTGCCGAATTGGAGTTACTCAAGCAGGAGCATAATGCTTGGATTAGCCAGTTACCATTAAGCGAGCAGCTGATTCGATTGATCTCCTTTTTTGGCATGCTGGCGGCGATGTATTTGCTCGTCGGGCTGTATATCTATTTTCAGTACGATCCGAGTCTAGTTCGAGACACTGGCCGCTTTGTTCGATTGATGATGTTGGTATTTGTCGTATGTTGGGGATGTTGGTGTGCCGCGAATGATGCATGGCGAGCCGAAGTGATACCGATCGTTATTTGCGCAATCACTGCGACCATTGCATATGGCAGGCCGTTTGCGTTGGTGCTGTTAACCACCATGATCATTACCATCACGCTCGCTTTAGGGCAGGGTTCCGATTCGCTGGTTGTACTGGGGGCAGCCGCATGTTCGGCGATCTTGTTCCTGGGAAGGATTCGCAGTCGAACTCGGCTGATTTATGTCGGCTTTGGAACGGCCGCAATTACCGCGACAACCTTGTTGGGCGTTGGGGTCATGGTTGGGCAGACGGTCGATATGGTTCCAGGCCTTGGTACCAATTCGATATCGGGATCGATGATTTTAGGTTTGCTTACCCAACTGGTTGCCGAAGCTGGCCGCCATGCAATTTACGTTATGACCGCTTGCTTACTGATGACGGGTTTATTGCCGATTGTGGAACGTTTGTTTGGTGTGCAAACCGATCTAAGTTTGCTGGAACTCGGCGACACGGCCCATCCTTTACTTCGACAACTTGCTCAGCGGGCGCCCGGTACGTTTAACCATTCGATTAACGTAGCCGCTATTGCCGAGCCCGCTGCCGAATCGATCGGTGGCAATGGTTTGTTAACTCGAGTCGGTGCCTATTTTCATGACATCGGGAAAATGTTTAAGCCCACCTATTTCGTCGAAAATCAAAGCGGAGGCAATCGGCACGATTCCTTGCAACCGGCGATGAGCACCTTAGTGATCATCGCCCATGTGAAAGATGGAGCCGACTTGGCTCGTCAATATCGTTTGCCGCAACCCATTATCGACTTTATTGAACAGCATCATGGAACGACACTTGTGGAATACTTTTTCCGTCAAGCGACCAAAAAGTCCGAAGAGGATCCCAATGGCGAAGAGGTATCCGAGCATGGATTCCGTTATCCCGGTCCGAAGCCTCAGTCGTTGGAAGCGGCAGTGTTGATGTTGGCGGATGCTGTTGAGAGTGCGTCGCGAACTTTGGTGGAGCCGACGTCGGCCCGTTTGCAGAACCTCGTAAACGATATCGCAACCAAAAGACTATTGGATGGCCAGTTTGAAGAGTGCGGTATGACACTGAGCCAGCTCGGTTTGGTCAAACAGAGCTTGGTCAAAAGCCTCACAGCCATTTATCATGGTCGGCTCAAATATCCTGGGCAACAAACCGCCTAATCATACCCACACTAGTAACCCGAGTTCTAAAGAAATCAGCTTAAGCCATCGACATGCTCGAAATTGATTTTCAAGATAGGCAAACGGCTCTTCAAGTTGACGAGTCTCGTTTAAAGGCTGCGGTGGAGCGGATTGCGTTGGACCATGGGTTTCAAACCGGTGAAGTTGGCATCGTGATCGTGGACGATCCGGCGATTCATCAAATCAACCGAGAGCATTTGCAGCACGATTATCCAACCGACGTGATCAGTTTTGTTTTCCTGGCAGAGCACGGAGAGCTCGAGGGAGAGATTCTCGTCAGTGCAGACACGGCGATGCGCGAAGCTGGTGAGGGGGGGTGGGGAGCCGAAGATGAATTGCTGCTCTACGTGATTCACGGCATGTTGCATTTGGTGGGGCTGGATGATGTGCAACCGGCGTTGCGGCGGCAGATGAGAGTTGCTGAGAAAAAATACTTGGCTCATTTTCTGGTCGACCAGGCTCAAATCGCCAAAATGTCTGCGGAGCAGGAAGATTTTTGAGATGCGACCTGCCGGCAGCTATCAGCTTGCGACTCTTGGTTCTGATTCCCGTATTTTGGGATTCTGTTTTTGGTGCTTGTCGTCTCGTGGACCCAATTCGCGTGGTCAATTTCTTGACGCGAATTTCTTGACGCCAAATTCTTGAAGCCAAATGGTGGGGTTAGTGCGGCCGTGACCGAGTATGTCGTCCGTTTGTGGTAAGCGGTGTAACGCGAAGCTCGTCGGTCGAGGGGGATAGTGTTTCGCAGCAAACTTTCGAGTCGGTTTGTGGTGCTGGGTTTGTTACGGTTGTGTCAAGGCAAGGCTTGGGGCAAGATTTTAGGATGGAATCGCCCAACCATAATGGTGAGTTTTGAATATTCTTGATAACCGGGCATGGCTTGCCCATTTTCCCGCAAAGCTGTGAGCGATGGGGACAAAGGTTCACGTTGAGTGGTATTCTTCGGAGAACTCAGGTTCAGAATCGAAATACCAGTTCCAAAGTTGGCCGAGGGTCAATTGTCGATAGCCGGCTAACCGAATACACTGCTGCGTGCAAATCCTGCATGCTTCGATTGTCTGCTGCCTAGGCCATCCCTTCCAAGATCGTTTGGAGTTCGAACTCATGTCCAATACTAGTTCCAAAGGAAATCAATCGCTCCCAAGTGCCAGGTTGACTTTGGAGGATCAGAGTTTCGAGTTTCCGGTGATTCAAGGAACCGAAAATGAGAAAGCCCTTGATATTTCGGCACTGCTGAAGAACACCGGATATGTGACCTTGGATGAAGGTTACGTCAATACTGGGGCGACGACGAGCGATATCACATTTTTGGACGGGGACAAAGGTATTCTCCGTTATCGAGGATATCCGATCGAAGAATTGGCGGTGCACTGTGATTTTGTGGAAGTCAGCTATTTGTTGATTTACGGGGAGTTGCCCGATAAATCTCAGCTTGAGGATTTCAAAGAGAGCATTCGCCGTCACACGATGCTGCATGAAGATATGCGAAGCTTTTATAATGGCTTTCCGCGAGATGCGCACCCGATGGCCATCTTGTCATCGGTGGTGGGGGCATTATCGACGTTTTATCAAGACTCTCTCGACGTTCACAATCCGGATCAAATATCCATTTCGATTCATCGGTTGATGGCCAAATTGCCGACCATCGCCGCTTACAGTTTCAAGAAACATACCGGGCAGCCCTTTATCTATCCGCAAAATAGCCTTGGCTACTGCGAGAACTTCTTGCGGATGATGTTCGCTGTGCCCAGTGAGCCTTACGAGCCGGACCCTGATTTTGTGTCGGCATTGAATTTGCTTTTGGTCGTTCATGCAGACCATGAACAGAACTGCAGCACATCGACAGTGCGAATGGTTGGTTCCTCCAACGCGAACCTTTTTGCATCGATTTCCGCGGGGATTTGTGCGTTGTGGGGTCCGCTGCACGGTGGAGCGAACGAGGCGTGTGTGCAGATGCTCCAGCAAATTGCGGACGACGGTGGCAATGTTAAAAAATACGTGGATATGGCGAAAGACAAGAAGAGCAATTTCCGCTTGATGGGTTTTGGTCATCGCGTCTACAAAAACTACGACCCTCGGGCGAAAATCATCAAAGCGGCTTGCGATCGATTGTTGGGCAAATTGCACTTGAAAGATCCATTGTTTGATGTTGCCCAACAACTGGAGGAAGTGGCGTTGAAGGATCCGTATTTTGTCGAGCGAAAACTCTATCCCAACGTCGATTTCTATTCGGGTGTGATTTATAGGGCGATGGGAATTCCGGAGCAAATGTTTACGGTATTGTTCGCCATAGGTCGATTGCCTGGTTGGATTGCTCACTGGCTGGAAATGCATCGTTCACCGGGCAAGAAAATATGCCGACCGCGTCAGATCTATACGGGGCCGACGATTCGTCCCTTTGTTCCACTGGGCAAACGCTAAGCCAGCACGGTTTTGGGAAGAGAAGGCAGGGAGTCCTATCGATTTTTATCATTGCACTTTACAATTCGGGATTCTCCTGGCCTTCATAAGGGCCTTCATGAGTATGAATGGGAGTTCCTGAAGATGAACGATGAACGCATTTTGGTTCTCGATTTCGGTTCGCAGTACGCGCAGCTAATCGCACGCCGGGTTCGGGAGCACAATGTCTATTGCGAAATCGTTCGAGCAGATATTTCGCTGGAAGCGATTGCACGCCGGCAACCTAAGGGGATTATTTTCTCCGGCAGCCCATCGAGCGTATACGAAAAAGGTTCGCCGCGTTGTCATCGAGAAATTCTGGATTTGGGCATTCCCATTCTTGGAATTTGTTATGGGATGCAGTTGACCTGCCATTTGTTGGGTGGGCAAGTTCAGAATTCACCGCATCGCGAATTCGGTCGAGCGAGTTGCGAGGTCTTCGGAAAAAATGGTCTGACCGATGGACTTCCTGATGAGATGGAAGTTTGGATGAGCCATGGAGACAAGGTAGTCGAATTGCCGGAAGGTTTTCAGGCGATTGCCAAGACGGTGACTTGTCCGTATGCCGCGATGAAGCACGAGACGAAGCCCATTTATGGTTTGCAGTTTCATCCTGAGGTAACGCACACTCCGCTGGGCAATGCCTTGCTGCATAATTTCTTGTACAAAATTTGCCATTGCGAAGGTACCTGGCATATCGGCGATTTCGCGACTCACGCGATCGACTCGATGCGAGAGCGGATTGGTAAGGATCGCGTGATTTGCGGGTTATCAGGCGGAGTCGACAGTGCTGTTACGGCTGCTTTGCTGTATCGTGCCATCGGCTCTCAGTTGTCTTGTATTTTGGTTGATAATGGTCTGCTGCGAAAAGACGAACAACGAGCAGTGATCGGTGAGTTTACGAACCACTTCAAGACCGACCTGCACGTGGTTCAGGGCGAATCACGGTTTCTAGGTTCGCTGGCTGGCATCATTGATCCGCAAGAAAAACGTCGTCGCATTGGTCACGACTTTATCGAGTGCTTTAAGGATGAAGCGCGTAAGATTAAGGATGCTAAATATTTGGCGCAGGGAACATTGTACCCGGATGTGATTGAAAGCGGTGCAGCGCCCGATGGACCAGCCGCTACGATCAAACTGCATCACAATGTGGGTGGGTTGCCTGAACAATTGGGGTTCGAGTTGGTTGAGCCGTTGCGAGATTTATTCAAGGACGAAGTGCGACGATTGGGTATTGAACTAGGTTTACCGGAGCATTTAGTTTGGCGGCATCCTTTTCCTGGGCCTGGACTGGCCGTTCGCTGTTTGGGCGAAGTTACCAAACCGCGACTGGAAATTCTTCGCGATGCCGATGAAATTTTATTGGAAGAGATCCGCAATGCGGGCCTTTATCGGCAGACGTCTCAAGTCTTCGCAGTCCTGTTGCCTGTCCAAAGTGTCGGAGTGATGGGAGATGCAAGGACTTACGATAGCGCTGTGGTCATTCGCTCTGTTAATACGGACGATTTCATGACGGCAGATTGGAGTCGCTTGCCTTATGATTTGTTAGGACGAATTAGCACTCGTATTATCAACGAAGTACGGGGCGTCAATCGAGTTTGTTATGACATCAGTTCCAAACCCCCAGCCACGATCGAGTGGGAATAATAAGCTATGAGTCGTCAATATATTTACACTATCGAGCACTTGACCAAAAAGCATGGTCAAAAGGAAGTTCTTAAGGACATTTGGTTGGCATTTTATCCTGGTGCCAAGATCGGTGTGCTGGGAAGCAACGGCGCGGGTAAAAGCACGCTGTTGAGAATCATGGCAGGAGTCGATAAGAACTTTGATGGGGTGGCTCGCTTGGCCCCCGGTTTTACGGTCGGTTATCTTTCGCAAGAGCCGCAATTGAATCCCAACAAAGATGTGCAAGGGAACGTGGCGGAAGCTGTCGCAGAGCGACGCGCGATTCTAGATCGGTATAACGAAATATCGATGAAGCTCGGTGAAGTCACCGACGACAATGAGATGCAAAAACTGTGCGATGAGATGGCAAAACTCCAAGATGTCATCGATACGGCGAATCTGTGGGATTTGGATCGGCAGGTTGAGCTGGCGATGTCGGTGATGAATCTTCCTCCCGGTGATGCCGATGTGACCAAACTCTCTGGGGGCGAACGACGCCGCGTTGCGCTCTGCCAACTCCTGATTCGGCAGCCCGATTTGCTGTTGCTCGATGAGCCAACCAACCATTTGGATGCCGAATCGATTCAATGGTTGGAGCAGCATTTGGCTCAGTACCCAGGCACCGTGGTGGCTGTGACCCACGATCGATACTTTTTGGATAACGTGGCCAAATGGATTTTGGAATTGGATCGCGGCCAAGGGATTCCTTGGGAAGGAAATTATTCATCGTGGCTGGAGCAAAAACAGAAACGTTTGCAGTTGGAACAAAAGCAAGCTGCGGCTAGACAGAAAACGTTGGCTCGTGAATTGGAATGGATTCGCATGGCCCCGCGAGCTAGACAGGCCAAAAGCAAAGCTCGCTTGGCGGCTTATGAAAAACTTGCGGCAGAGCAATTTGAGGAACGGCCAGACGAGCTGGAAATTCAAATTCCACCCGGCAAACATTTGGGTGAGTTGGTAATCGAAGCGGATAAACTCAAAAAGGTTTATGGCAATCGGCTCATTTTCGAAGACCTCTCTTTCAGGCTCCCCGCCGGTGGAATCGTCGGTGTCATTGGTCCCAACGGCGCTGGCAAGACAACGCTGTTTCGCTTGATGACCAGTCAAGAAAAGAACGATGGTGGATCGATGAAGGTGGGACCGACTGTCGAATTTGGTTACGTGGATCAAAATCGAGATTCGCTCAAGGGGGATAACAGCGTTTACCAGGAAATCAGCGGTGGTAACGATCTGTTGGAAATGGGCGGTCGGAAAATTAATGCTCGAGCGTATGTTTCCAGATTCAATTTTCGTGGACCTGACCAAGAGAAAAAAGTGGGCGATTTGTCTGGGGGTGAACGCAACCGCGTGCATTTAGCCAAACTGTTGCGAAAAGGTTGTAATTTGCTGCTCCTAGATGAACCGACCAACGATTTGGACGTCGATACGTTAAGAGCTTTGGAGGAAGCGATCATTAACTTCGCCGGCTGTGCGGTGGTGATCAGCCACGATCGCTGGTTCCTGGATCGCGTGGCAACGCATATCCTGGCCTTTGAAGGGGATGGTTACGTCCATTGGTGCGAGGGGAATTATCACGTGTACGAGGAGCAGCGGCGCGAGCGTTTGGGCATCAAAGAGGACGAACCGCGGCGTTTTCGCTATAAGAGTATTCATAGTTGAGCTGGCAGCGTCGAATAGTCGTGGCTGTTTTTCCAGCTCGCGTTGACGATCGGATTGGAGAAGATTACATTTGGATTTCTGGCAGAAATCGTACCGCAATTCCGTGTGAGGGACGCTCGGAAGGGTAGTTTTTACGGTTTGTGGTGCTGCTCGGGATGTGCTAATTGCCACTGGGAGAACGCGTTTATCCGAAGAGGCAGCGTATTTCTGAGGCAACTGGCTATTTCGGAGAGCAGAGGCTATTTCGGAGAGCTCGGTGTTGCCAGATGATATGTTTTTTTCCAGAGAATTTGGATGGTGGATGTAGCTCAGTTGGTAGAGCACTGGATTGTGGCTCCAGTTGTCGCGGGTTCGACCCCCGTCATTCACCCTTGAACCTTTAGAACCTCGGCGAACGTTAGTTCGCCGGGGTTTTTTTGTAAACGGAAGCTTCTTCCGCTTGAATATCTTCTCCCCTTGGTCGAACAGGAGCCTTGCAACGTGAAAACCGTCGTTCAAATATCGCTGGATGTCACCGACTTAGCGGAAGCTATTGCAACGGCCGAGATGGCATTGCGGGCTGGCGTGGATTGGTTGGAGGCAGGGACTCCGTTGATTTTAGCGGAGGGCTTGCGATCGGTTCGCGAATTGAGAGCGAGGTTCCCTGAGGTTCCGATTGTTGCCGATTTGAAGACTATGGATGGCGGCTACTTGGAAGCGGAAATGATGGCCAAGGCGGGGGCAACTCATGTCGTGGTGATGGCCCGGGCTCACGAGGAGACGTTGCGTTGTGTTGCCAAGGCTGGGAAAGACTATAACGTTGGAGTGATGGGAGACAATCTGGGGTGTCCGGATATGGTCTCTGCGGCGAAATGGTGCCAGGATTTGGGTTGCGATTACATCATTCATCACATTGGCTATGACGAGCGTCGGGGGATTGCGGCTCGCGGCGAAAAGGCCCCTACTCCACTGGATCAATTGAAAGAAGTCGTATCAGCGGTGACCGTACCGGTTCAAGCGGTGGGTGGTTTGAGTATCCAGCAAGCGATTGATACGCCAAAGTATGGGGCGCCGTTGGTCGTGATCGGCGCTCCGTTGGCGATCGATGCGGACCGTTTCCAGCGCGCCGGCGGCGACTTGGAAGAGGTATTGCGGCAGATCTGTCAAGCTGTCCACAATTACGGTGATGTGCCGGTCGGCAAAAAATAACTTAAGCACTATTTGGATTAGGACGTAACGTGGCCACTGCATTACAACCTGCTGTCGTTAACTTTCGAAATGAGCCCCATTGTGTGGAATTGCGTGAAGTCCCATTGCCCGTGATCGGTGACGATGATGTGCTGTTGCAAGTTGGGGCTGTTGGAGTGTGTGGTTCGGACTTACATCAATGGACGGCCGAGCATTCTTGGCCAGTAAATTATCCGGTCATTTTGGGGCATGAATTCGGCGGTCGCATAGCGGCTGTTGGTTCGCGAGTCGTGGGCTGGAAGGAAGGGGATCGAGTGGTCAGCGAGACTGCAGCGATCATCGATCCAAACAATCCGATGAGTCGACAGGGGCTTTACAATCTCGATCCGACACGCAAGGGTTTTGGTTATGGCGTCGATGGAGCGATGACGCGCTTTGTTCGGGTACCTGCCCGATGTTTGCATCGTGTCCCCGATGCTCTTCCGCTGAAGTTCGCCGCGTTGACCGAGCCATGTTGCGTAGCCTTTAATGCGGTTGCGCAAAACGTAGACATACTTCCCGGCGATCGTGTGGTCGTATTGGGACCTGGTCCGATCGGTTTGCTGTGTGCGGCTATCGCCAAGTTGCGTGGAGCTGATGTTGCCGTAGCAGGAATTCCACGCGATGAGGCCCGTTTAGCAATCGCTCGCGAAATCGGCTGCCATGCTTTGGTAGGTGGGGTGGAGGAATGGGCCAAATCGCGCGACGGTTTGGGCGTAGAAGGCGTGGTGGATGCTGCCGGAATTTCGGCAACTTTAAAAACAGCGGTCGATATTGTGCGGCCTAGCGGTTGGATCAGTAAGGTTGGCTGGGGTAGAGCACCGGTAAACTTTTCGCTCGACCCGCTGGTGCAAAAGAATGTGAGGCTGCAAGGAAGCTTCAGCCACAATTGGCCTATTTGGGAACGCGTTTTGGTTTTGCTGGCTAGCGGTCAAATTCCGATCCAAAAAATTCTTGGCGGCGTTTGGGGGTTAGAACAATGGCACGATGCTTTTGAAACCATGCATCACGGTTCTATCGCCAAAGCGGTGATCCAGGTGGATAGCACCCTTTAGCCATTGGTGTCCTTTCAATCCTTTTATCCCCTTCAAGGTTTAACCCCATGAGTGTGCGCATTTCGGCTTTTCCCAAATGCTATTTGGAAGTCATTAGTTTCGACCGGACGATGAGCGTCTTTGATTGGATCGAGATGTCGAAACAGTTGGATTGCGACGGATTGGAAATGTATGAAGGATTCTTTACCAGTCTTTCGGAACGTTATTTGAACGAGGTTCGAGAGGCGGTCGAGGCGACCGGACGTGTCGTTCCGATGCTGTGCTGTTCTCCAGATTTCACTAATCCCGATGCGGCCTCTCGAGTCGAAGCGGTCGCCAAACAGCAGGCCATGATCAGGGCAGCGCGAATGATCGGGGGGCCAGGAGTGGTTTGCCGAGTGCTCAGCGGTCAACGTTATCCTGAGGTGGAACGCAAACAGGGGATTGCGTGGGTCAGCGAGTGCATTGAAGCTTGTCTACCTTTGGCGAAAGAATTGGACGTCGTTCTGGGACTTGAGAATCATTACAAGGATGGGCATTGGAAGTATCCAGAATTTGCCCAAAAAATGGACGTCTTCTTGGAGCTCCTGGAGGCGATTCCAGAAACGAAATATTTTGGCGTCCAGTACGATCCTTCTAACGCGGTGGTGGCAGGCGACGATCCGGTCGAGCTTCTCAAGAAAGTCGCGCCACGCGTTGTCAGTATGCATGCCAGCGATCGCTACTTACTTCCTGGCAAGACACTGGATGAGTTACGGCTTGAGGATGGAACAGTCGGTTATCCGCAGTTCCTCAAGCATGGGGTGACCGGTAAGGGGCTCAATGATTATGAATCGATCTTTCGAATTCTATCCGAGCACAAATACAACGGTTGGATCAGTATCGAAGATGGTATGAATGGCTTGGAGGAAATGGCGGAGTCGCTCGCCTACCTTCGCAAAATGGTCGCCAAGTATTTTCCGCAAGAAGGCAAAGCGTAAGCGAAGGCGCTATTCAATCCGCTGAAGTTACCGATCCATAGGCTTTAGGTTGTGAGCCAGCAGAAGAATAAAAAAGGTCGTGACTTGGCGTCACGACCTTTCGTTATCACATTAGATCAAAGATTTGATCTGAGATTTAACTAGTTGCAACCGCCGCAGCTTGCAGCTGGAGCAGCTTCGCAGCTCGAAGCAACTTCGCAGCCGCCGCAGCTCTTACCGCGATGACCACCTCGGTTCAACAAGCCACCGAACAATCGGCCGCGGCCTGAAGTCGAGCAACCGTTGCTGCTGCTTACTGGAACGGTAACGGTCTGAGCAACCATCTTGCAAACCGTTACATCGATTTCCTTCTGAACCTGAACAGGTACGCTGACCTTGTAGGTTTCAGTCTTTTCTTCGGTTTCAATCTTGCAGGTTGTTACCTTGTAGGTTCGTGACTTCTTCTCAGGAACGCAGGTTGTAACATTGACGGTTCGTGACTTCTTCTCAGGAACACAAACGGTGTGCTTAACTTCTCGGGTCTTCTCTTCAGCGACGCACTCAGTTACGTTCACCACGCGGGTCTTGGTTTCTTCAACGTACTTGCAAACCTGAACCGGGCGGGTCTTGGTCTGTGTTTCGTACTTGCAAACCTTGACGGTTCGTTGCTTGGTTTGTTGCTCATACTTGGTCACTTTGACTTTGCGGGTATGAGTTTCTGGTTTGCAAACGGTTACCGTGTAGGTGTAAGGCTCTTCAGTAATCTGACGTTCGCAAGCTGTTACAGGAACTTGTTCGGTAACAACGTTGCTTACCCAAACCTTGCGGCAAACAGTGGTGGTTGCTGGAGTTGCACAGCCACCGCAATCGCCACAGCCACCGCAACCGCGAGCCGAAGATCCACAAGCTGGAACTTCAACCAGTTGGTTTTCATAGTGACCGCAGTCTTTGGTAACGGTCTTGTAGGTGGTGGTTGGAACCAAACGGCAAACCTTGCGAACGCCGGTCTTGGTTTCGGTGTGAGGGACGTTCACGGTGTAGGTCTGGTCCACTTCGGTGGTGACAGGTACACAAACGGTGTAGTCCTGAACAACATCGTGGTACACAGGAACTCGAACGTTATAGGTTTGTTCGATGGTTTCGTACTTGGGAACGCGTACCGTGTACTGCTGTTCCACTTGCTTGGTGTGAGGAACCAAAACCTTGTAGGTTTCGGTCTTGATTTCGGTCTTTGGAACGAGGACCGTATATTCTTCGACCTTCTGCTCGGTCTTTGGAACCAAAACGGTGTACTCTTCTGTCTTATCTTCAACCACTGGAACTTGCTTAGTTACCGTGTAGGTACGGGTCTTCTCTTGAGTCTGGTACTCGGTGACGGTTACCATTTTCTTCTCGGTTACGTATTGAGGAACGTAAACCGTCTTCTCAACATACTGCACTGCTGTACCGCATCCTGAGGCGGCATCACCGCATGGAGCTGGCGTAGCAGCACCGGAACCACAATCACCACAACCACCGCATCCGCCGCAATCTGCAGCAGAGAGATTGGCAGCACTCAACGTTGCGACCAACCCGAACAGAACAAAAAACTTCCGCATTTTTAAATGCTCCTAAGAAAAACTTTGGCCGGGACGGCCTCAACAACAACGCGTATTCGAGCGATCAAACCGATCGCATAACATCCAAAAAAATTGGGACTCTCGACTGTAAATCCGTGCTCGCGAAAGTCAACGCAAACCTTCCTAATTACTTTGGCAGCTCAGGTTATCTATTTGTTCAATTAGGGATTGCGCTATTTGTTCCAAATAAATCGCACAAAATGTTTCGGTAAAATGGGTGACTTAAGAGGAATATGCCGGCCTAGAGTTTACCCACCATACACCCAAATGGAAGGGCCGCTATCGGGAAATATGTGAGAATTTCTGCGAGCCTCCCTGAATGGTGGATGGCCGAATTCCGGCGGTGCTGTTTTGGTTAAACCGTTAGGTTTGCTTGACAGCCGCAAGTTTCACCAGAACCGACAGGTGGTCACAGTCGCAAATCTTCAAGGCCCCAGTCACTTCACAGAATCCCCTGCAGGAATCCCCAACGGTCGACATTGCTCCGCACTCATTCGGAGCCTATAATCCGATATCCACCTCAATTAGCGCCAACGATCGGTGCTCTTTCCTTGAATGCAGGGAGCAATGGCTTGTCCGCGAAGCCCAAAGTGCTCTGGGTTGATACCCAGCGCTCACAATCAAACGCTGTGACACCATGTGATGTAACGCCGAGTGGCTTGTCCCCGGACGCAGCGGTTCAGGTCGCGGGAGCCTCAAACCCATCCACCCAAAACCCATCCACCCAAAACCCATCCACCCAAAACCCAGAAAGTCCTGAGTCCTTGTCCTCTGAAAACGGAGGCACTCAAGACGAGTCGACTTCAAAATTCGGTAAAGTCAACGTCGAAATTGCCGTTCAACTTTCGACCTGTTCCACCGCGCCGCCGGACGCTATCCGACAGTGGCTCGCAGCGGGAGTCGACTGGGAGCGTGTCGATTCACCGCTGGAAGCATTGGTGTCTTTGCAAAACGAACCTCACTTAGGTTTGTTTTTAACCGGCGTAGAACCCAACATGGGACAACGGGAGGCATTCCTGGAAAGCGAGAGAGTATTGAATGCTCTCCCCGATGGTGTTGCCTTGGTCGATGCTCAGTTTAAGGTGTTGTGGGCCAATCAATTTTTGCAGCAGTTGTTTCCCGTTGGATTGTTGCATGCCGATTTTTATCAGGCACTTGGACAACCCGAACTGATCGGCTCCGAGGGATGCCCCCTGCATACGGCTTCTGCGGCGCGAACAGCCTGTAGCAATACGCTTCATACGGCCGACAATCGATTTTTCCAGATTTATGTTTCTCCGCTGCTCCGACAAAATGAAGTAGTCCATTTGGTGATCACGCTCAACGATGTGACTGCCGAGGTTTTCCAGCAGCAGAAGTTAGCGGCTATCCACAAGGCGGGAAGCAAGTTGGCAGATCTCAAACCGGATGAGATCTTTGAGATGGGAGTCGACCAGCGAATTGAGTTACTGAAAGACAACATTCGACATTACACTCACAGCCTCTTGAATGTCGATGTGATCGAGATTCGATTGCTTGAACAATCCACCGGCAATCTCATACCACTGTTATCGGTAGGAATTGATCAAGAGGCGGCGGATCGAAAACTATTTGCTTGCCCGCAAGGCAATGGTGTGACGGGCTATGTGGCTTCGACTGGACGAAGTTATCTTTGTCAGGACACCAGTCGAGATCCTCTATATCTGCAAGCCTTTGATGGTGCAGCCAGTTCGCTCACCGTTCCCATATTGCTGCATGAAACGGTGATCGGCACAATCAACATTGAAAGTCCGAAGAGTCACGCATTTAACGATTCCGACCGCCAGTTCCTTGAGATCTTCGCCCGCGATATCGCGATGTCCCTCAATACGCTTGAACTTCTGGTGGCGCAAAAGACCAATGCTGCTCAGGAAAGTTGCGAAGCGATACATAGCGCCGTAGCGTTGCCAGTGGATGATATTTTGCTGGATGCTGTCAATGTGATGGAGCGTTACATCGGACATGATCCGGATGTTGTGCAGCGTTTGCAGCGTATTCTGAAAAACGCTCGAGACATCAAACGCGTTATTCAGCAGGTGGGCCAAAAGATGGCGCCGGTCGAAGCGGTTCCGGTCGGTTGTACGCTGGAGCAGCACGCCAAGCTTCGCGGCAAACGAATTTTGGTTGTGGATGAAGATGAACAAGTTCGCAACGATGCACATGGGCTTCTAGAGCGCTACGGTTGTACGGTTGAAACTGCGCATCATGGCGATGAAGCGGTGATGATGGTTAAAGCGGCTGGGACCGACGCAGCGTACGATGTGATCATTTCAGATATCCGCTTGCCTGATTATTCAGGCTATCAGTTGATGTTGCGACTGAAGAATGTCCTCGAACCGGTACCGATGGTGCTGATGACCGGCTTTGGATATGACCCCGGGCATAGTATCGTAAAAGCTCGGCAGGCCGGTTTGCATTCGAAGGCAATCTTATACAAACCTTTCCGACTCGATCAATTAATCTCGGTTGTCGAAACCATCATTGATAATCATCAACCTCAGCATGCCTAGAGAAATGGCTCACTCGGGATGGAAGGTTTAGCACGAGTCTTGTTGCTCCTCGGGTTCATTTTGGGCCATTGTGGGTGGTGGGTTTTCGCTTATAACCGAATCAATGCAACAGGTTTGCCACGACCGCTGGTCAAGTTTTTCGAACGCGGTATTTTCCTACCAATCACTTTTTTACTCCCGCTTCTATTCGGTGTTCTCTATCATCGATCGATCTGGAGCTGGCTTATCGATGGAGTCTGGTTTCCTGCATCGGCTGTTCCCCTTATCGTTTATGGAATATTTTGCTTGGCGGTAGTTGCAAGCATCGGGCCGCTGTGGCTTTACTCGCGTCTTGATTTAATCCCACCCAAGCAACTGATACACTCGCAAGCTTTGCAGAAAATCGACTTAAATGCTCAGCGACGGGAATTGTGCCAAAGGACCCTGACTAGAAGCCTTGCCAAGATTCCCGGCAACGGCATCCTTCAATTGCATTCGATACGGAAATTGCTTTGGTTGCCGACCTGGCCCGATTATTTGAATGGATTTCGTATTGGGCATATCTCGGACCTTCATTTCACAGGACAGTTATCCCCTGAATTTTATCGGCGAGCTTTTGAGGAGCTCCTCAGTCTCCGACCGGATATGATTGCCATCACGGGGGACATCATTGACAAAGCGAAGTGTCTACCTTGGATCGAAGAATTGTTGGGCGAACTTCACGCAACCCACGGCTGCTATTTTGTGCTTGGTAATCATGATAAGCGGATTGCAGACCCGGAACTAGTTCGAGCGGCGATGAATCGCTCTGGGTGGATTGATCTAGGGGGGCGATCCTTGGAGATTGATATTCATGGGCAGAGGGTTCTAATGGGCGGACATGAAGTTCCCTGGTTTGGGCAAGAGCCAAGTTTGGTTCGCCCTTCAGATCCAGCTGCTCATTCTGAGCCTTGGCATACCTCGGAAAAGTTGGCAGTAGATCGCACGAAAATCTTTCGGCTGGCGTTGGCTCATTCACCCGATGCGATCGATTGGGCGCAGCAACAAAATGTTGATTTATTGTTGGCGGGTCATACGCATGGTGGGCAAATTCGCTTTCCCTTCATAGGACCTATCGTGGCGCCCAGTTGGTATGGATCTCAGTTTGCCTCTGGCGTCTTTTATCGCAAGCCCACTTTGATGCATGTGAGCCGTGGTTTGGCAGGGGTGCATCCGTTGCGTTTTCGCTGCCCACCCGAAATCGCTCTGATTGAAATTTATTCCACTGCCGACGGACAATAAATCAACGCAAAAATATATCGCCGATTTAGAGCCTATCCGAAAAGCATCAGTCAGCTTGGCGTTCACCGCGGTTCTCGGAAAGACTATTAGTTTTCGCTTAAGGATTCGCCTCCTAATCCAGATCGAGTAATGCAAATGTATTCTCATCGGTTTGCTTTTCGCTGGTTGTATGGGCGCATTAAAAAACTCGCACAACTTTTTCCGTTGTGCGAGTTGGATGGTTGAGCGATGGGCGGCTCAATGTCTGGCAAGGCTTTATTTGTTTTCGGCTGTAACACCTGGCCAGTCATCGGTTCTAAAGGGCGTTAGCGGCAAACCGGCTTGATCGAACATATTGCAAACCGGATTGTCGGCCCAGGCATAGCGAACGGCTGCTGGATCCGCGATTTCATCGCTCCAAACTTCAAGAGTTCCGTTTTCTAGAATCTTGGCTTTGGCCCAGACAAATTTTTTGTCGGCTCCAGCAATTGCGAAACCGATCGGCTCATTGACATCGAACGGACGCCAGCCGCCGTTGACGAAATCAAAGGAGATAATCATTTTGTTGCCATTCTTTTCGGCCGATTTGAACTGAGGGCTATGATAGGCCAGATTTAAGCCATAATCTTTGGCAAGTGCCCAGCGAGCCAATCGGCGACCTACATCGTGTTTGTTCTTGGGATGAATGTCTTTCCCTTCGCCGATGTCGATGATGACAGCTTGCCCGGAATTGGGCAGCTTGCTCATCGCCATGGTTTGAGCTTCGCGCAGTTCGGCCCAATCGCTCTCATCAGGATTCGGCTTTTCGGCTTTGAAGTCGGCAAGTTGAACCCAGTAAAATGGAAAATCACCCTGCTGCCATTCCTCACGCCAGCTCTTGATCATCAATGGGAACAGCTCACGATATTGATAAGCTCGGCTTGCATTGGATTCGCCTTGATACCAGATAGCGCCGCGAATTCCATATCCCAAGTGGGACTTCAGCACGCCATTATAAATATTGCCAGGTCGATGGTTACCATTGACTTGTCCCCGCAATCCGTTCAATTCCTTTTTCTGCTCTTCACTCAAATCTGTTAGCTTCGATAATTCTTCGAAACGAGCTTCCGTTTTCTGCCAGCGTTCGAGCAACGGGGCATATTGTGGATCGGCAGCCAATAGATCGCGTCGTATCCAGGCCTCCGCTGCGGAGCCTCCCCACGCATTGTTGATCAGTCCAACCGGAACTCCCAAAGTTTCCTGTAGTTGTCGTCCAAAAAAGTAGCCAACAGCCGAATAGCTGCCGACGGTTTCAGCCGAGCATACAGTCCATTTTCGATCGTCGTGCGACCACACAGGTTCTTGTCGTCCCACCTGAGGGAAATTGATCATACGAATTTTAGAGTTATTGGCAGCCAGCTTTTCCAAATCTGGATCGTAGGAGGCGTTGATAGACCACTGCATGTTCGATTGGCCGGAGCAGATCCAAACCTCGCCAACCAAGACATCAGAAATAGTGACCGTGTTCTTACCGGTAATCTTTAATTCGTAGGGACCACCGGCTGCCAATGGGGCCAATTTGACCTCCCACTTGCCGCTGCCATCCGTTGTGGATTCAACCGTCTGATCGCCAATGGTCACCGTAACTTTTTCACCAGCGTCGCCTGTACCCCAGACACGATTAGTCGTTTCGCGCTGCAATACCATGTGATCGCTAAAAATATTTGGGACGCGGACGTCTGCAAATACGACGGAAGCGTTCAACGCTCCCAGCATCATGAAACATTTTGCCAACCATTGTCGGCCTTGCCAGATTTGACCCATGCTGTCATCTTTCGGAGAGAGGGGAAAAGGATGGAAAAAGGGATCGCCAAAGTCGCGGACCAGGCAAACCCAGAAGGGGTGATTTTAAACGGAAAAAATTATGCAGCCAACTAACGGATGAACAAATCGGTGACGATTCGAGGCAATCTTGTTAAGATACAGACCGCAGGTTGCCCTTAATCCGCTCCCCTTGATCCCCTCCCTTGTTTTCCCACCAAAGGTATTTCGTCATGTTTCGATTTGTTTCTTTGTGCATGGGGTTATTGGTCCATTTCTTCTTGTTTGGATGGCAAGTCGAAGCGTTTGGTTGGCAAGACGCATCGCCACGCCAGGGAGCGACCACGACCAAAATTCCGGTGAATCGCGATACCTGGATTTCCAGCGTGGAGCAAGAAAGATTGGGTTCCAACGGTGGGGCTTCGAGATTGAAGCTCAAGTCGTATCAAGAGATGTCGATAGTCGATTTCGATAGCAGCGCCCTGAAGGGTCGTGTTATCGAGCGAGCTTTTCTACACTTGCATGTGGCTGACAAGAAACCTTTGCTGCGCATATCCACCAGCAGTGTGTCAGCTGAGTGGGTCGAGGGTAATGCGACCGGATATGGACAAGAGGATGGCGCATCGACCTTTCAGATGCGTAAATTTCCCGACGTGCCATGGTCCTATCCTGGCAGTGATGTGACTTCGGTTATCCTGGGAAGTGGAAATTCTTGGTGGAATTCCTCCGAGCCATCGAAGATGGATGAAAACGGTTGGCAAAGCATCGAGGTTTCTCGTGATGTGGTCGGTGCGCGAGTTGCTGGGTTGAGTGATGGAATTTTAGTTTTTGATGATGTGGGATCGGAATGGAAACGGACAGGAGATAAGTTTGAGATTTTTTCTTTTCCGAATCGATACTTTTTTAGTCGCCAACAGAATAAAAGTGTCGCTCCGTACTTCACCTTTGAACTTGGCGCTGAAGATCGATTGGCACCGAAAATTCCTACGGATTTAGTGGCGGATAGCCGAGATTTACCTTCTGGCGAAGTGATGGTTCAGTGGACGACACCCGCCGATGAAGGTCCTGCTGGTACGCTTGGCTTTGTGGTCAACCTCGATGGCAAACGCGTGCCGTTCTATTTGGTCCCTAAGGGAGATCAGCCTGGAAACAAGGTGCAAATGCATGTGCGCGATTTGGGCTTGGCTCCAACGCAGAAGCATGACATCTCCGTGGCAGCGATCGATCGGGCTGGTAATGTGGGACCGGTCGCCAAGCTACGTGTGAGCGTTTCGGATCTAAAGAGTTGGAGTCCAAAGCGGGCTTATTCTCTTCGACAGGCTGCCCCGGCCGATGCCAGTGGGAATGAAGTTTCTTTGCAGTGGCCGCGAATCGGTAACGCGGAATATGCTGTGATCGATGAACTAGATAAAGTGAATCTGACTACGGGCGCATTGATTCCAAATAAAGAGAATCGCTACTGGGTAGAGAATCACTTGTGGTCGGCTAAGCGTGGCGAAATTAAACTCGCCGGCGCGAAGAAAGAATGGATTGCCCTGCAACTGGTTGTGCGGGATAGCGAAGTGACCAATCTGACCGCGACCTTAACTTTGCCCGATTCCAAAAAGATGATTCCAATCGCGGTCGGCCGGTATGCGCCCATTGTCCAGGGGGATGGATTGTTTGGCGATCCCATCGTCCCCGTAGCCCGTTGGGGAAATGGAGAGGGATTTGAAAACAAAAAGGCTAAATTCGCTTGCTTTCACTTGGAAATGCACTTGCCCGCCGACTTGCCTGCCGGATTGCATCAGGGCAAACTTTCGTTGCGACTCAACCAGACTGCGATTGAACTGACAACAAAACTGCAACTTTGGGACTTGGAGATCCCGAATGAGTTGAGTTTCTTGCCCGAGATGAACAGTTATGGCTTGCCGCAAAATGAAATGGACTATTATCGCTTAGCCCATCGCCATCGTACCGTATTGAATCGATTACCCTATCATCATAACGGCCGAGTATCCGATGGATGTGCGCCCAAATTAAAGGGCAACAAAATGGATTGGGCCCAGTGGGATGAAAGATTTTCACCTCTGTTGACAGGGGAAGCATTCGCGGATCTAGAACGCGGGGGCGTCCCAATTGAGTGCTTCTATTTACCCTTGTTCGAGAATTGGCCGATCCCTATCGAGCCCAATTATACGGAGAGCTACTGGGCAGAGGAGGCATTGAGTGACGCTTATCGCGAGCAGTTCGAGGCAGCCTCAAGCGAAATTGCTGCGCACATCCAATCCAAAAACTGGGATAAGACTTTGTTTCATTTTTACTTGAACGGAAAGAATAATTTCAAAGAACGCGGTTGGTCGAGAAGCACATGTCCTTGGATTCTGGATGAACCAGCGCATTATCAAGATTTTGATGCTCTGCGATGGTTCGGTCAGGCTTTTCAAAAAGGATCTAGTGGGGTTGGAGCCAAAAACGTACTGTTTCGTACCGACGTTTCGCGGCCCGAGTGGCAGCGAGAAGTTCTCGATGGGCTCGTAGGTTATGCTGTCGTCAGTTCCGCTGTGCGGCGTTATCCGCGACATGTTTTGGATCGCGCCCGCAAGAACAATGAAAAAGTGATTGAGTATGGCACCTCCAATCGACTCGATCAGCCCAATATTCAACCTGAAGCTTGGTGTGTCGACGCTTGGTCGTTGGGGCTCAACGGTGTACTTCCTTGGCAGACGATCGGCAATTTAGAATCGTGGAAAAGCGGCGATGAGCTGTCACTTTTTTATCCCGACCCGCAATCCGAAGCGGCGCAGCCAATTCCCAGTGTTCGACTCAAAGCCTATCGCAGAGGCCAACAAAATATCGAATACCTGGAATTGTTGAGGAGTCGATTGGGAGTGCCCCACTGGATGCTGAGAAACTGGTTGCGTGAAACCATCGACTTGAAGTCGGAACGTGAAGGAACCGGAGTGCAAGGTGCCGAAGACGCAGGACGCATTCGATTTCAGGATTTATCTGCTGAAGACTTTGCGGCTCTGCGCCGCTTCATCGCCCAAGCCTATCAAGAACAACCGGCAGCGGCTGGAAACGTCTCTCGGCAGAGATAGAACCAGACAGAAAATGAACCGCCGTGGGGCTGCTAACCGCTGCAAAGCGATTAATCGGAATGAAGTGTGGTAGTTTTCCCCGATTTGGAGGGTTGGAGGGGGAGAACAATTGGGAATCGAGGGAATTCGGCGCGCTTGTTGCAAAGTACCGTTGTAATGGTTCCAAAATTTGGTTATCGTCTTGGGTGGTTGAGTCCGCGAAACAATCAGTATCTTGGTTCTCTGTAGCCCTGTCTGCTGCTCCGTTCGTGTAGATCTACCAGGCGAAACCCGCCTTGTATTGGGTTCTTTCTTTCTAACCCGGGAAGTTTTTGAGATTTGGGTTAGGCAGCATTTCGATGCAGGAGTTACCCTGATGGGTACGAAGTTGTACGTTGGCAATCTTCCTTACAGTATTACTGATGCCAAACTGGAAGAATTGTTCTCGCAGTTTGGTAATGTGCGCAGTGCACAGGTCGTTAAGGACCGTGACACGGGTCGCAGCAAAGGTTTTGGTTTCGTAGAGATGGAAGATTCCAACGATGCGAATTCAGCAATTAACGCGTTGAACGAAAAGGAACACGACGGTCGTCCTTTGACTGTTAACGAAGCCCGACCACGAGAAGATCGTGGTGGCGGCGGCGGTGGCGGTGGCTATCGCGGTGGAAATCGCGGTGGTTCAGGCGGTGGCGGTGGTGGTGGTGGACGCGGCGGTTACGATCGTCGCTACTAAAATCTCACACTCGTAAGATTTCTCAAATCGTCAAGTAAACGTAATAACACAAAGCGGCTGGTTGTTCTGAAAACAACCAGCCGCTTTTTTCTTTGGATGTCAAGCGTGACTGCCAGCGGACTAGCTGCTGCGGGCCTTCGCGTATTCTTCAGCGGTGATACGACCATCACCGTCGAAATCCCATTCGTTCTTCGGAGGAACTGGCATTTCGGTCCATTCGTTGGGTGTCAATGCACCATCGCCGTTTTTGTCATACTTGCCGATCTGCTTGCGAGCCCAATCGAGCATCTTTTGAAATTTGGGATCGTCCGCTGCTGGAGTGGATGCGGAGGGGGCCGGTGCGGCTGGAAGTGTTGGTTTCGCTTCAGCCACCGCTGGGCTGCCGTTGTCTGGTTTATCGGTAGCTGCCGTCGCTTCGGTTGCTCCCGTTTCCTGCTTCATGTCAGTCGGTGCAGTCGCCGCACTGCTGCTCCCTGATGAACTTCGCGAATCTCGACGACCGGAGGAGGCCATGCTCGATCCTCGGTTCGAACTCCCTCCGCGGGTGGCGCCGTTGGCAATCGCCTTGCGAACTTCGGTGGTTGTGATGAAGCCATCGGTATTGAGATCGAATTTCGCAAAATCGGTAACGGTTCCTTCGTCCCAAGTGGAAGCGAATTCTGCCATAGAAACTTGACCGTCGGTATCTTTGTCATCGCGCGTGAACCAATCGGGCTTGCCCGACTCTTTGTCGATTTTTTCTCGAGTCGATAATTGTCTCAAGGATCGGGGACGCTCTTTGGCTTCCCCTTCTTTCTTGCCATCACCTCGATCGCCACCTCGATCTCCTCCACGGTCGCCACCACCACCTTGGTCGCCACCGAACATCATGCCTCCGCCACCCATGAACATCATGCTGCGGCCACCGAATCGAGAGTCGCCTCCACTGGAACCCCCCTGCCCTGCCTGTTGTTGTTGCTGCTCTTCCGCGATGCGGCGTTTCGCATAACGAACGGCGAGTTCTTCTTTGCTCAACTTGCCATCGCCGTTTCGATCGTACTGCATCGGATCATCGCTCCAGCGACCTCCGCTGAGTTCATCCGAAGTTAGAAAGCCATCGCGGTTTCGGTCGTAGCGGCCCAAACGATCTTCCGCTTCCCGGATATCTCGATCGATTACGGTCACGGCCGGTTCGGTCGCTCCGCCTGAACCAAATGCCCTTACCGATGCCGGTGGGACGGGAACGCCGAAGGTCGGCACTAACGGTTTGGGGCCCGATTGTTCTTGCTCGGTAGGGGTAGAGCCTCCCCAGGGACTTCCTCCCCAGGAACTTCCTCCCCAGGGACTTCCACCCCACGAGCCGCCACCACCCATGCGTTCCTGACGCATGCGTTCGAATTCGCCCGCGATGGTTTCCAGGGGAATGGGTTTTGAGAGATCGATTTTCGGGTTGGATTGTGCCATGCGTTGCA
>JBIKMB010000175.1:0-11932 GCA_044359485.1 Pirellulaceae bacterium
TAATCTCTCCCGAGTCCGAGCCACTTCCCGAGCTTTGAGCGATTCCTGTGACCAAAGCGATCATACCAAGCAAAGCGGCGACAATGGCTAGTGGATAATTTGCCAGCAATGCGAAGAGAGCTGCGGCCACCAAGCAAAGAATGGTCACAAAAAGCAAGGCCGCGGAGATATTCCGTTTCCCAGCATTTTTCTCCTGGCGGGGTTGAGGCGTTACCGAGCCAGAAGTAACGACTTCTTTGCCAATCACTTCGGCAATTACGATGGTTATATTATCCGGTCCACCTCGCAAGTTGGCTAAATCGACTAGCACCTGGGCAGCCTTTTGAGCCGAAAATGACTTGAGCATCGAACCGATTTCTTCATCGGTAACTAGGCCCGTCAGTCCATCGCTACAAAGGAGAAAGCGGTCTCCTTTTTGGATTGGGAAAGGTCCTTCCAGGTCCACTTGAACCACAGGATTTGGGCCCAGTGAACGAGTGATGACGTTCTTGGGAATCAGTCCGCTGCGAGTCGATTCCTCGGATACATCGCCTGCGGCACGCATTTCCCATACCAGGCTATGGTCAAATGTGAGTTGCTCGATAAAGTCACCGCGGACTCGATAGATGCGACTGTCGCCGACATGCGCTACGACGGCTCCTTCCGGCAGAAGAAGCAGTACGCTGGAAGTCGTTCCCATGTTTCGAAACTCGGCGTTGGCCTGTCCGCGGCGAAATATTTCGCTGTTGGCTTCAATGACCGCCTGCTGAATCGCCTCAACCGCTAACGGGAGCGGTAGTTTTCGATAATGATGGGGTACGCGATCTACGGCCATTTTGCTAGCCAGTTCCCCGGCCGCATGAGCTCCCATGCCGTCGGCAACCATGAAGAGATGGCCATACTTTTCCCAAGCGTTCTTGCTCTCCGCCAATTGGACCGTTGCCGCATCCTGATTATTCGCCCGGCGCATACCCAAATCGGAGATCACCGCATAGTCAACGGCGACTTGCCAATTCGATTTGTTTTCGCTGGGGTCTGCGGAAGATGACAACGTTGACTCTCGTCCCTAAGGGACATATGAAGGACGAATTTGGACTCATTCTTGGAGCTTTCGAATAATGCTCCAATCATGGTTGCCAACCAAATGGATTTCAAGGAGACGGGAGCTTATACCGCATCGACAAAGGTTCGTCGATGTTGATCTGGCCTCCAATCCAGACGGTTTCTATACTCCGCCCCTGCGTAGTGTACTGCAGAACGATAGCAAGGGGGAAGAACCGCAGCCAGAATGGGGCGATAGTGCTATGAAAAAGAGTTATTGTGACCTGCTGAAACCGGGGTTAACGCGGTCGAATTCGAACCAAAATACCTCGGTAGCTCTCCCTGCGAAAATCGATAGCCCGAGTCAATCTTGGACAAAAGCACTATTTTTGGGGATGCTGACGACCCTTTTGCTCTTGCCACCTATGGGCTGCGTCCGTCGTCGTCTCACGGTGCGCACCAATCCCCCAGGTGCAGCGGTCTACGTCGACAAACATCCCATCGGGCATACGCCCGTCTCGGTACCTTTTACCTATTACGGCACGCGGAGCATTGAGGTGATTCGCGATGGCTATCGAACCGAAAAAGTGATGCGTACCCTTTCGGCACCCTGGTATCAGTACCCTCCGATCGATTTTCTGGCGGAAACGTTCTGGCCCTGGGAAGTTCGCGATGAACGGATCATTGACGTCGAGATGATCCCCGAGCCTATCGTATCGTCCCCCGAGCTGATGAAACGCGCTGAGGAATTGCGATTGCAGGCGGCCCAGGGGGTCGCTGTTTCTTTGCCTCCTCCGGCACTGACTACCCCCAGTCCTGTCGTCGTGCCTTCGACCCCCTTTCCCCCCGCCAGTGTTCTTCCGCCCGGAGGCGTCGCTCCTCCCTCATCCAATTCCATTCCGATCCTCCCAGCCCCAGCGCCCTCGTACGTGCCATCACCTCCATTGCAAAGTGGAAATTCAGGTTTGCCGGCTTGGCAACCGGGCGATTTGAATCCAGGCCCGATGATTGAAGGCTTGGTGCGACCTGGCGGTCAGCCTCCCACTAGCTTACCCAACATCGGCATCCCAGGCGCAGGTTTCCGGCCGCAAGTCGAAGGCCAACCTAGCACCCCTCCCGCCAATGAAAGTGGCGATTGGCAAGACAATTGATTCACAGAGAATCTGCTTCACCGCCAAGCTACTTAATTCCAAGGCCTGACCCGCGCGAGTCCAAAGCGCCACGCACTCCCAATTGACGCGGATCGCGGGCAATCTTGTCGGAGAAGACTCGCACATCTTCCACAACCGGCTGCAAGCGAGCGGTGAGTTGTTCTACATTTTCTAAGGTCTGGACCAATTGAATGTAAAGTTGTTCGTCTTCGATCAAACGTGATATGGTACCGTTGCCCGAATTCAAGCGAGCCGAGAAGCGACGCAGGTCTAATAGCAAAGCATCCAAGTTATCTACCGTCCGCAAAACATCTTCGGTCGCTTCGGGGGCTCTCGCCGCCAATGGCTCAGTGATTTGGGCCACATTCCCCAACGCCTCATCCGCATTTTTGAGCGCAGACTCCGCAGCGGTTCCCACTTTCTCAAAATTTTTCAGCGTCAGCTTGGTCTGGTCAATCACTTCACCCGACTTTTTCACCAGTTCAGGGAATTGCTCAATCGAGGCAATTAGCGCTTCTCGTAACTTCGGATCGCCCAATATGGCTTCGACCGAATCCAGTGTCTGATTAAAGTTATCAATGGTCTGTTCGGTCTTCTTAAAAATATTTTGAACCGAACCATCTTGTGTTCCCATCAGCGAACGCACATCGCGAGCAAGCATGGAAATTTCATTGCCCGCTTTATCGATCGACTGCAAAGTGGTGGAAAAGTTTTCTTGCATCGCCAGTACACTTTCCAGAGGATCGCTCGCAACTTCACCACCCTTCAGAAAATCCTGATCCTTTAGAAAGGCATTTGCCATCTCCAATTCGTCCGACTGCAGATCTCCATCTTTGATGCCACTGACGCCATCAAAGCGTGTTAGCAAAGAAGGGCGAGTTGCTGGCAGGAACTCGATGACCGCATCACCCGTAATGAGCGAACCATTTTTGATTCGAGCGATCTCTCCCGCTTTGATTGGATAGCGTTTTTCAAGTTCCAGTGTCAGGTTGACTCCTTCGTCACCCTCTTGCAACTTGACGCCTACTACACGCCCAATCCTGACACCGCTTTTACGCACCGGTGTATCGATCTCAACGCCAGGCGCCGCCGCAAAATTGATCGTCACTGCATAATGTTCGATCAAAAAATTAGGTATCGCTCCAAAAAAGAAAATCAGAATAACACCAATCACAGCGGAGGCTAAAACCAAGACCCCAACGCCGAAACGATATGCTTTATCATCCATAGCCGGGATGCTCCTAAATCTGTCTCAACGAGTCTTGTGGATAATGGCTGGGTGTCAGATCGGCATCATTCCAGCGACGCAGTTCCATCAAGCGTTCACCCGCTTCACCTTCGACGAATTGTCTCACTCGTTTATCTTCGAGATACTCTAAACCACTCGGTGGACCATCGTAGATGATCTGGCCTTCATCCGGCGCAAGTCGTGGGAAGGGATACAACATGATGATACGATCGGCAACTTTTTTGGCCGTTCGCATATCGTGAGTCACCACAATACTGGTCACAGGATACTTCTGTCGGGTACGCAAAATCAATTCATTGATCACATCGGACATGATGGGATCAAGCCCAGTGGTCGGTTCGTCGTAAAGAATGACTTCTGGTTCAAGAATCAAAGCTCGCGCAAGCCCAACTCGCTTGCGCATACCTCCCGACAATTGCGATGGTCGTTTCGGAATAACACTCTCCGGCAAACCCACTTCGGCCAAGCGTTCAAGAACCATTTTTTCCGTATTGCGAGACAGGTCGAGCCCCTGCTGCACCAGAGGAAATGCGACATTCTCGCCGATTGTCATACTGTCAAAGAGAGCCGCATTTTGGAAAACGAAACCGAACTTTCGCCGTAGTTTCGTCATTTCCAAATTGCTTAAAGAGAGAATGTCGCGACCATCATAGAGTATTTTTCCCGACGTCGGTTTGATTAAATTGACAATCGACTTGAGCAACATGGTTTTGCCGCAACCGCTTTCACCAATAATGGCCAATGTTTGGCCGCGCGGAATCACCAAGTTGATGTTTCGCAGAATTTGCTGCGTGCCATAAATGAGGTTCAATTGCTGCGTTTCAATCAATGTCCGATCGTAAGGTCGAGCGGCTTCGTTCAGCGATGGGTTTGAAATGCTTACCATAGGGGACTCTTTTCTTAAAATAAAACAGCCCCACGCGGCCAGAGCATCGCATAGATGGCTTCTAGCAGAATGTTCAGCACGACATCGATACCCAAGATCAATACAAAGCTCAACACAAAGGCGGCGGTCGCCGCTTTGCCGACACCTTCCGCACCCGCTTGACAATTGAAGCCGCGATAACAACTGACCACAGCAATGATCGCACCGAAAAAGAAACTCTTGAAGATGCCGCTGAAAAAATCGAACCCACCCACATAATCCCGACTGTTGCGAAGATACTGCGCATGGTCGATGTTGAGAATAATGACACTGTAAAAGTACCCACCCACTATTCCCATGAAGTCCGCCATAATGGTCAACGCGGGTATCAGAAAGATGCACGCCAGAAATCTTGGAACAACCAGATAATGGACCGGATCAGCGCCCATCGCCATGAGTGCATCGATTTGTTCGGTCACGCGCATTGTACCTATCACCGCCGCCATCGCGCTACCGACGCGGCCAGCCAACATTGTTGCCGCCAAAACCGGACCCAACTCGCGAACCAACGACATGTTGATCACGGCACCCAATTTGTTTTCCAGTCCAATCGTATGGAACTGGGCAAAACTCTGAATGGCTAACACCATCCCAATGAACGTACCGGTAAGCGCAACCACAGGTAGACTCAAGACACCCACCTGATAAAAAACCGGCAGCAATGTCCCACGCCTAGGCGCGGTGGTAAACAACCAACGCAACATGCTGTAGGCAAAGAGCGCAATATCTCCAAGGGTGGTTAAACCTTCAATGACCACCGCGCCCCAATTGCTGATGCCACGAAACAAGCCAGCCGAAAATCGCTGCGCAGCGTGGGTTGTCGATTCTAGGGTTAGAAAATTGCGCATGAGTCTGCCAAGTCGACCGATATAAAAACACTCTGTTAAGCTGTATCGACCAGGTAGATTTTGCGGCCTGAGGGAAATATTCTCAAATCGAAGAAAAACAATGAAGAAAGCCCCTCGCAGGAACAGTGCCTGGGAGGGGCTTTGCTAAATGTTTGCTAGCTAAGAGTTATCGTTCAGCTGGAGGCCGCAGCCAGATCGGCATCGGATTTGCCGCGAATCTCACCGCGGAAATCAAGCCGTGTGACCTTACCCTCGTCATCCTTCACAACGCTGATGGTGATCGTGTCTTTCCCTTCGAAAGTTCCACGCAGCAACTCTTCTGCCAGCGGATCTTCAACTCGCTGTTCCAAGGCTCTTCGCAATGGACGCGCGCCGTAGTCGAGGTTGGAACCTTTCTTGATGATGAACTCTTTCGCTTCGTCGGTCAGTTCCAAGCGGAAACCGCGTTCTTCCAAACGCTTGCGGACCTTCGACATTTCGAAATCGATGACCTTCTTCAAGTCGTCTTTGTTCAGGTGACGGAAGATAATCGTATCATCCAAGCGGTTGAGGAATTCCGGTCGGAAGACGCGTTCCACTTGATCCATAACACGCTGCTTCATCGCGTCATAGGAGGCATCGTTGTCGGGTCGTTGGAATCCGAACGAAGCTTCATTCTTGATCGCTTCAGCACCTGCGTTGGTCGTCATGATCAAAATCGTGTTGCGGAAATCGACATTGCGGCCGAAGCTATCCGTCAAACGACCTTCTTCCATGACTTGCAGTAGCATGTTGAACACATCGGGATGCGCTTTTTCGATTTCGTCGAGGAGCACAACCGCGTACGGTCGACGGCGAATTTTCTCGGTCAATTGGCCACCTTCTTCATAGCCGACATAGCCAGGAGGGGCGCCAATCAGACGGCTGACATTGTGCTTCTCCATGTACTCGCTCATGTCGATATGAATCAATGCATCGGCATCGCCGAACATAAATTCAGCCAACGCTTTAGCCAACAAGGTTTTGCCGACCCCGGTAGGACCTGCAAAAATGAAGCAGCCCGTTGGACGTTTGGGATCCTTCAGTCCGCTGCGGCTACGGCGAACTGCCTTGCACACAGCCGAGACAGCCAAATCTTGGCTAACAACTCGCTTGTGCAATTCGTCTTCCATTTTCATCAACCGGAGACTGTCTTCGGTGCTCAGGCGAGTCAATGGGATACCGGTCATCTTGGAGACAACTTCGGCGATCACTTCTTCGTCGACAACCCCATCGGCATCGCGGCTCTTCTCCCGCCAGTCGCGGGTAATCTGATCCTTCTTCTTGCGAAGTTTGTCGGCTTGATCGCGCAGGGACGCTGCTTTCTCAAAGTCTTGGTTCGCAACAGCTTCTTCTTTTTCCTTGTTCAATCGCTCGACTTCATCGTCGATTTCTTTCAGATCGGGGGGCTTGCTCATGCTGCGCAAACGCACTCTCGCACCCGCTTCGTCAATCACGTCGATCGCCTTATCAGGTAGGCAACGCGCTGTGATATATCGCTCGCTCATTTCGACAGCGGCTACCACCGCATCATCCGTAATCTGCACGCGATGATGTTCCTCATAACGCTCGCGCAATCCCTTCAAGATCTCGATCGTCTCCGCCTTGCCAGTCGGTTCGACGATAATTTCTTGGAAACGACGAGCCAAAGCGCTATCTTTTTCGATGTACTTGCGATACTCGTCCAAGGTGGTCGCGCCGATGCACTGGATTTCGCCACGGGCAAGTGCTGGCTTGAGCACGTTGGCCGCGTCGATTGCCCCTTCCGCACCCCCTGCGCCGACCAGGGTGTGCAATTCGTCAATAAATAAGATGGTGTTTCGCGCCCGGCGAACTTCATTCATCACCGCCTTGATACGTTCTTCGAACTGACCGCGATACTTGGTACCAGCCACCATCATGGCCAGATCGAGTACCACAATCCGCTTGTCGGTCAATATCTCGGGCACATTGCCGGATATAACTCGCTGAGCGAATCCTTCGACAATGGCCGTCTTGCCTACACCCGCTTCACCCAACAACACCGGGTTATTTTTAGAGCGACGGCATAAAACCTGGATCGCTCGTTCAATTTCACGTTCTCGTCCAATCACCGGATCGAGTTTGCCTTGACGGGCAAGTTCGGTCAAATCACGACCGAAACTATCCAACGCAGGCGTTTTGCTCTTGGAACCTTTGGACGAACCAGTCTGTTCGGCCGCCCCAGACGAAGCACCAACGCCCTCACGCCCACCTCGTTCGCCACCTTCCGAACTGTCGATGCCATGCCCCAGCAAATTGAGGACCTCATCGCGGACATCTTCGAGTTTTAGTCCCAAATTCATGAGCACTTGGGCAGCAACTCCTTCTTGCTCGCGCAGAAGACCGAGCAGAATGTGTTCCGTACCAACATAATTGTGATTGAGATTGCGAGCCTCTTCCATCGAGTACTCAATGACCTTCTTGGCACGCGGCGTTTGTGGCAGTTTGCCCATGGTTACCATCTCTGGTCCACTTTGGACAAGCTTTTCCACTTCCAGGCGAATCTTGCGGAGATCAACGTCTAAGTTCTTCAACACATTAGCGGCAACACCGCTTCCCTCTTTTACCAAGCCCAACAAAATGTGCTCGGTTCCGATGTACTCATGGTTGAATCGTTGAGCTTCCTGATTAGCCAACTGCATAACCTTGCGGGCTCGGTCGGTGAAGCGTTCGTACATGCTTGATCCCCTCTTGTCGAATATACGGCTCGGAAGTCCGCTTCAAGCGGCCTTCCCCTGCCAAGTGTGCCATCCAAATACTGGCTGCACAGAAAATCTAGGCAAGATTACCTCTGCAAAAAGTGTTCCGAAACCAAATGATTGCCAATTTATGCGCAGTCGTCAGCCAGACGCTATACCCACACGCTGCAAATCGCATAACCGGACTGTCAAGCATTTTTGAGGAGTGTAGTCGCTAAGGCAATGGGACTAGCCCTCGGTTTCATCATCTCCCGCCACAAAATCGGCGGTATCTTTATCTCGCAATCGCTCCAACTCCTGCTGCAGAAGTTGTTGCTCTCGCTCGATTTCGAGCAACCAGGGGGTAGCCGATTCACGCAAACGAATTTGCAATAGACACGTAGAACATTGGTTCCAACGCTTGGTTCGTCGCAGGATACCCGCCAAAAGAAGGGAGGCTGCGATGTCGTCAGGACACTCGGTGATGCGTTTGACAACCAACGCCTCCGCATCGAACCAATTTCCTCTCAAATACTCCCGCTGTGCCTCGACAAAAAAGTCTCGCTGAGGAACCTTCGGTTGGGTCCCAAGCCATTTCGACAGTCTCCAGGATGCATGAATGGCAGACAAAAGCCAGAAGACGGCGGCGCACAACCAACCGCTCCACACCAGCCACGCCGGTCCCCACTGAGGCCATATCCAGGTCGCAATCAGTAAACTATTCAAGATCAGCGTGAATGCTAGCAACTCAAGCAGCGCGAACGGTTGCCCCAAAAGCCAAGCCGGTGCCAGGCCGGGCACGAAACAGAGCCAACGCGAGTTACCGAGCTTGGTCATGAGTTAACTATTTCCTTGCGGATTATACCGTCAGGACTCCGCTGTCCATTTCGGACCCCACCATGTGCGCGATGGCCCACAACGGGTCTTGTAATCTCTATAGCACAGCGAAGGCAACGGGAATTTCGGCCATTCAGTCGCTACAAAGCGAAAAGTTGGTTTGGAAACACTACAGCTGATAGAGCAATCGCGAAAAAATGTGCGCAGATCGTCGGACGGCAGGAAGTTTTCGACCTAGGAAAGATGTATTGGATTAGCTCGGCGGACTATATCCAAAAAGAAGGACAAGCAGTTAAGTCCATTTTGACGGATTGTTTACCGTAGTGCTCAACAAGAACGAATTCGACCCTAGCCTATGAATCGACTTGCGCAGAGAAAACAAAAAATACCATTGATGCGATCGGGCGCGGCCGTAACCGAATTGGCTATTACGCTCCCAATACTCGTCTTGATGTTGATGGCGACCATCGAGTGTTGCTGCATGATTTTCGTTACGCAAACTTTACATATTGCAGCTTACGAAGGGACACGTGTTGCTTTGGTGCCTGGGATTACCACCGCGCAGGTAGAGCATTCAATTCGTCAAATCCTCAACGACCGTCGCGTCAAGAATGCCACAATCTCCATCGAACCAAGCAATTTTGCCAACGCTCCGATCACATCCTTTATCCGGGTTCGCGTGACGGCACCTGCCAACTCGAACACCCCCGTTACTCCCATATTCTTCACCAATCAGACACTCCGCGGTGAATGTTCGATGATGAAGGAATATTGATATTTGATGTTCAACTTGATCTGCTCCAATGGAAATTCGGTGAGTCAAACAAGATGTCTACAAGCTTTAAACATTACAGGATTATTTGCAGGGATCGCCGCGGTGCGATCACCACTTTAGTGGCCATTATGCTGCCGATGTTGGTCGTTCTGGCTGCATTCGCTATGAACTTGGCCTACATGGAGTTGACTCGCACCCAAGCGGTGATCGCCGCAGATTCGGCTGCTCGCGCAGGGGGCAGAACTTTTGCGCTCACAGGAAGCCTATCCTCGGCGAGGGTCAATGCCCAACAAGCAGCCAATCGAAATCCCATCGGAGGCAAAACACTCCAACTGCGGAGCAGCGATTTCATCACCGGTATTTCCACACGCCAATCCTCCGCCGACCGATTTAACTTTCAGCCAAGTACGAATAATCCCAATGCTCTGAAAGTCGTGATTGAAAGAAAATCCAGTAACATCAACGGTGGTATCTCGCACTTATTTCCCAATGTTTTCGGAAAAAGTTCTTTTGAGATCAGCTCCGAAGCAGTATCCACACGCGTCGATGTTGACATTGCGTTCGTCGTGGATCGCTCCGGTTCAATGGCTTTTGCTGCCGATGAAGCATCAACTTCGTCGAAACTTCCCGTCAACGCGCCTCCAGGTTGGTTTTTTGGAGACTCAGCACCTCCGAAGTCGCGTTGGCTCGATCTGGAAAAAGCGGCTCAGACATTCTTGTCGGAACTGAGCAAATCACCGGTCGATGAACATGTCTCCTTGGTTACCTATGGAACGTCGTCGAGTATTGATCGGCCGATGAGCGGTAATTACAACAACATCAAGAGTGGACTTGCCTTTTACACCAATAGTTTTCCCTCGGGAAAAACCAATATCGGTGATGGTTTGAGTGCCGGTGCCTTGTCGCTCACTTCGGGCCGACAGTTCGCATCCAAGGTGATTGTTTTGATGACCGATGGACGCCGCACCCCTGGCCTCGGGCAAAATCCCGTGACCGTTGCCGAGAATCTGGCCAAGCAAGGCATCATTACCTTCACGGTTACCTTTTCCGATGAGGCAGGTCAGGCCGAAATGCAGTCTGTCGCGAATAAGGGTATGGGAAAACATTTTCATGCGGTCGACGCATCCAGTTTGTCGACCGTTTTCGAGACAATTGCCCGAACCATTCCGACGGTACTTACCCAGTAATACTCAGCAACACCAGTAATCCGACAACAACAAGCCTTTCGCAGGTAGCTTTATGCCCGTCCGTTGCCATTGCCAACAAACTCGCTTTCGAAGAGGCTCTTACGAAGCTTCGAGAAAAGGTGCACAGGTCGTTGAATTCGCTTTGACCGTACCCATTCTGTTCATGTTGGTTATGGCGGGTATCGAGTTCTACCGTATCAGCATGTTGCGTCAATTCGCTGAGAACGTTTCATACGAAGCTGCGCGAAATATCATCGTGCCGGGTTCCAAAGTGGCCGAAGGTTTGACTACCGCAAATCAGCATTTGCAGATTTTGCAGATCTCGGGAGCTACGGTCACCATCACGCCTAACCCAATCACGGAAACCACCGGCCATGTCACGGTGGCCGTGAGTATTCCGACGGCCCAGAATCAGTGGATCAGTCCCTTCTTTACCAACGACATCAAGTCCGTCCGCGCTACAACGACCTTGTTGACAGAACGCGTGCCGACGCTCCAGGTTGCTGCAGCTCCACCGCCGCCTCCACCGCCACCGCCGCCTCCACCGCCCCCACCTCCACCGCCTCCTGCGCCACCACCGCCTCCTGCGCCACCACCTCCACCGCCTGCGCCGCCACCGCCACCTGCACCACCACCACCGCCCGCGCCACCACCACCACCGCCTGCGCCGCCTGCGCCACCGCCGCCGCCTGCGCCTCCTGCGCCACCGCCACCACCGCCACCGCCACCACCGCCGCCGCCGCCGCCGCCGCCGCCGCCACCACCGCCACCGCCACCGCCACCGCCACCGCCACCGTCACCGCCGCCACTACCGCCACCACCGAGCTTCGATATCTAAGCCGATGTGTTGCGGGTGATGAAGCGAGCTCACTCCGGGTTAACGCTGCTCCTCGCAGCAGCGTTAACCGTTTGCCACTCTACCGCTAGCTTCCCACCTGTTACCTACAGTCCCCTCCGCACATTGCCATTATGCCACTCGAAAAGCCTTTACCGTCAAAGCCTACCGTTTGCCGCAACCCTGACGACGGTCAATTGGAAATAGACTGTCCTATTTCCTGTTGGATGCGCTGCGGACTTTCGGGCACGACACTGGTTGTCTTCTCGATTATTGCCTGGTGCAATCTTCCCACGGCAGTCCATGAAGCTTGTTATCGTTTCGGCGATCGCCAATTCACTCCGCAACTCAACTATCGCTTGCGACTCGGAGAATGGTACGCACGTTA
>JBIKMB010000390.1:0-3439 GCA_044359485.1 Pirellulaceae bacterium
GCACCCAAGTCACCCTGTCGACAGCGAGCCAACAAACGCAACGTTTTGAGCGTACGATTGTCCGGTCGCAGCGGTAAACCATCGCTAATATCCACTTGGCCGATGCTCTGGCGGACTAACGCATTGATCGATGGACGACGCGACGGGCTCGATGTCGCTGGTTCCGCAGCCTCATACGTAGCGTCGATCGTCATAGCTTCACGTAGCCCAAAAAATGTTTTCTTGAAAATGAGCGAGAAGACTTCAAAGTGACTTGACGGTCTCGCTGCTACGCCGCATTCCTATAGTCTGCGATCCAAAAAAACAAAAACAACAACCGCAGACTTAGGAATAGCGCGTAGAGCGAAAGACCGTTTTGATGACGGGTTAGTTTACTGCGCCAGCAAGCGACGTACTTATTTCTTTCATCTCGAATTTGGAGAATCACTCATGCCTCAAGCCGCTGCGCTGAATTCCCAGTTCCTCGAACAATTAAGAGTGCGTCCTTTGGCGACAGTGGCTGAGTATTATGCAAGCTGTTTACCATCCACACCCGCCGCGATCGAGTATTTGAAACGGCATCGACTCCAGTGCGACTCTTTGCCGATCGGCTTCGCGGATCGTTCGTTAGGTCACCACATCCCAAAGAAGATCGTCAAGCTCGGAAAGATCATTCGTAGTCAACTCGAAACGGTGGGCATTTATCGTGACAATGGTCGGGAACATTTTCGAGGTATGCTCACCGTACCACTCCAGAGCACCAGCGGTGAAGTCTGCGGTCTGTATGGAGTACGAATCGATCTGGGCAATGGTGGTGCAGCAGAACAGTGCGTCGGGCAAGGTATCTTTAATGCCCAAGCCCTACAACGTTTCAGCGAAGTGATTGTGTGTGAACGGTTGCTCGATGCCTGGGCCTTGGTTGCAGCAGGTCATCAAGGTGCCATCTGCGCGGTCAACTATACGCTTCAGATCGCTGACTTCGCATCGATCCAGCGCGTGCTGGTCTGTGGGGAGACACTCGATTGTGAAGCGTTCAGCCACTGCGAAATCCATCGTTTGAGCGTGCCTGTGGGACATACCATCGCCAGTTATGCTCGCGAAGCCTCGTCCGTCACCGATCCGCTGGGAAAATTGATTCGGGCCGCAGGTTGGTGCCAAGGCGTGGCCGAAGTAACGTTGCCTGTGCCGGAGATTGCCGCATGTTCCGAGGCAATTCAACCGACCAAGCAAGTCCCTCAAGCGTCACCAGTTCCCATGACCAAATCGCCTCTCGAAGTCCAGGTCTCTGAGCAGGAAACAATCGCCTGCATCGAAACGCGACGCTGGCGCATTCGAGGCTGGGAGCGGAACTTGGTACCGGGTGTCTTAAAAGTGAACTTGATGGTTTATAACACTCTCAATGATCGCTTCCATGTCGATACACTGGATCTTTATCATGCGCGATCCCGCAAATGTTTTTTAGCCGAAGCAGCCGAAGAGATCGGTGAGATCGAAGCGGTGCTGCGCAGTGATCTGGGGCAAGTGCTCTGGAAGCTCGAAGAGTTACAGCATCAAGCCCTTACGGAAAAAGCGGCTCGTCAGCCACAAGTACCGACCCTCCGTGAAACCGAACGTGCAGCGGCTCTCGAATTTTTACAAGCTCCCGATCTGCTATCGAGAATCTTAGCCGACTTCGAAGCGTGTGGCATTGTGGGGGAACAAAGTGGGAAACTTGTTGGTTACTTGGCCGCGACCAGTCGCTTGATGGACAAGCCGTTAGGCTTGATCGTGCAATCGTCTTCAGCAGCCGGTAAGACCTCACTGACTGAAGCCATCTTACGATTCATGCCCGAAGAAGCTCGTTTTACCTGTTCGGCGATGACGCCGCAGAGTTTGTATTATCTGGGCCAAGAAAATCTACAGCATAAGATTCTGTCGATTGCCGAAGAGAGCGGTATGCGCGAGGGGAGTTATCAACTCAAGCTCTTGCAATCCGAAGGGAATTTGTCTTTGGTCACCACCAGCAAGGAAAAAGGTTCGGGCCGAACCACCAGCGAACGTTATGAAGTTCGTGGTCCTGTGGCCTTGATGTTAACCACCACGGCGCCGGAGCTGGATGCCGAATTGATGAATCGCTGTTTGGTGATCAGTGTGGATGAATCCGCTGCACAGACGGCCGCCATTCATGCTCAGCAGCGATTTGCAAGAACAACCGCTGGACTGGCGCAGCAGCTGCGCGCCTACGCCATCATCCAGCGGCAACAGAATGCTCAGCGTTTACTCAGGCCGCTGCGAATCTTAAATCCGTATGCGGATCAGTTGCGGTTTATGGATTGGCAAACGCGGCATCGCCGCGACCAACAAAAATATCTTACTTTGATCGAAAGCATCACGCTCTTGCATCAGTATCAACGCGATGTTCGCTTCTTGGAGATCGATGGTCAGGAAGTGGAATGTTTGGAAGTTACGCGAGAGGATATTGCGCTGGCGCATCGATTAGCCGATGGAGCGTTGGGCCGGAGTGTGGATGAGTTACCAGGCGCCACACGCCGCTTGCTTGGGGAACTGCTGACCTGGGTACGAGCCGAGGCAGCTCGGCAAGGTATCCCTATCGCCGAATTCCGTTTCACACGCCGCGCAGCCCGCGAAGCCTTGCACTGGAACACCACGCATTTACGCGAGCACTTAGAGCGTTTGGTAGCTCAAGAGTACATTGTGCCGTGGGGACGCGGGCAAGGGAAATTGCACTGGTATCAGTTGCTCTTCGAAGGGCGCGGCTTCGAAGGAGAGCGAGCTCGACTGGGCCTGGTGGACGTAAGCGGTTTGCACACCCCCTCCTCAGTAGCCTCGACTGTATCTATGACGGATCACTTGGCACCCACTTAGCGCCCACTTGGCACTCACTTGGCACTCGGGTTCTTTCCGTGGTAGCGACACGGAATCTTCTGGCCCTAACTCTCGGCAGTGTCTCGGTTTCGGTGCCGGGCTGCGTGTGAAATCTGCTTACTCAATAAGGCACTTGGCACTCTTTTCCGCCGGGAGCCACACCCACCGCTGTTTTACGCCGGTCGTACGTACATACATACATGCGATCGCTTGCCTCTTTACTGTTTGCATCTTTCACCCAGGAGTTAATTCTCTTATGTCACAACCTTCTGAACCGTTCCGAGTAAAACCATTCGGTAATATGGCGAGCCCACATGGCTTTTATCAACTGCTACAGCAGCACGTCGACTGGTTAGCGCTGCACAACTTCTCGGATTGCACGATCGAGAAGCGGGCTTTATATGTGCGAGCCTTTGGGCTGTGGTGTTTAGAACGCGACATCGTGACGCCGCTCTCAGTCACCAAGCCGATGCTGGAAGCGTTTCAGCGTCACTTGTATCGCCATCGGCAAGTCAATGGCAAGCCACTGGCTTGGTCCAGTCAACATCTGCATCTGAAAGAGATTCGTCAGTTCTTTAGTTGGTTGGCGAAACAG
>JBIKMB010000391.1:0-3420 GCA_044359485.1 Pirellulaceae bacterium
TTCATAGCGCATTTTAACGCTGCTCCCGATCACTCGTTCCGGCGGAATACCGTACACTGACTCGACCCAGGGTCGCATAAAATCGATACCGCCCCCCGACACGATAAACGGTTTAAATTGCTTCGCTCGCAAATAATCGAGCAATTCGATCATCGGTACATAAACGCATTCGGTGTACGGTCTTTGGTAAACGGGATGCTTGTTAGAGGCGATCCAGTTCTTGACGATTGCTTCGAATTCATCGGTCGATGTGTTAGCGTGAGTTTCGATAATTAACTCTGCGACATCGCGCTCATTTATCTTGGCCAGATATTCTTTATCTCCTGTGACAATCGCCTGAAAGAGTTTTTTTTCTTTGAGTTCAGGACGCTGTTTGGCGAGTTCTTTCACGCGATCCAAAGCGAACGCTAATTGCACATACATAGGCTGCTCGGACCACAACGTCCCATCGTTATCAAATACGGCAATACGTTGCTCGGGGGAAAGAAAAGTTGCACTATCGGGCGTAGTGACGCTTTCCACAAATCCTACGATCGCCTGTTTGGTTGCGTTATCACGCCAACTCGGGAGCGGGTCTTGTGCCAAACAAAGGGGCCCGCAAGCGGTCAAGCCTAGCAACAGAAAAACAATCTGTAGTACAAGCTGACTCGCTGAAGATCGCAGCAACAGTATCATCAATGGCTCCCCTTTTTTCCCAAAAACACGGTTCGGATTAACCGCCGTTTTATTCTCGGACAAAGCTCGATTCGGCAAGCAGATATCGCAGGTCTTTCCAAAAAAAAGGTCACCGGCTCGCCTCGAGCAAACCAGTGACCTAGAACTAAACAGACGCAATCTCAGGGCTCTATTTACTGCCAGCCGATGATCGCAAACTTTCCTCGATGCGGCTCAGATTCCAAGAGCCCGGTTTTTGGCTCGGTGGAAACTCGGCCATCGTACGCAAGAAGTTTGCAGCCATGCCCTGAATGGGAATGATAATAAACGCGCGATCGATATACCAATCTTCGTAGGTATTTGAGCCGATTTTTGCTTTCTCAAATGGATCGCGTCGCAGGTTATACAAATCGGGAGCTCGCAATTCGACAAAAGGCTCTTTCCAGATCTGAAGTCGATCAGCGCGGTTTTCCAGGAAGACAACTTTCCAATCTTGATATCGGGCCGCCACCACTTGACCTTCGTCGCCGCAGTACCAGAATTCATTCCGTGGAGATTCGGCAACTTTGCCACTGAAATAATCGAGCATGTTATAGCCGTCGATGTAATTGCGATACTTTCGTCCATTCAGTTCAACACCCGTCTTCAGTTTTTCTTTGATATCGGGTGCGCCGGCAGCAGCCGCGAGCGTGGGCAACCAATCTTCATGCGATACGATACCGTTGAGGGTTACATTGGCGGGAAAATGATTCGGCCAGCGAACGAAGCAGGGGACGCGGAAAGCCCCTTCCCAGTTTGAATTTTTCTCACCATGAAACGGCGTGGTTCCAGCATCGGGCCAAGTGTTGTAGTGGGGGCCGTTATCGGTCGAATAAATGACAATCGTGTTTTCGGCCAAGCCGAGTTCGTCGACCATATTCAACAATTCACCCACATGGCCATCATGTTCGACCATTCCATCGCTGTATTCATCCTGGCCAGAGATACCCCGTTTTTCCTCCTTCACGTGAGTGCGGAAGTGCATACGAGTCGCATTCCACCAGCAGAAAAAGGGCTTATTCTCCGCATGCTGACGCTTGATGAAATCTTTTGCTGCCGCGAGCGACTCTTCGTCGATGGTTTCCATTCGCTTCTTGGTCAAAGGCCCAGTATCTTTGATGGTCTGTCCACCTTTACCATCGGCTTTGCAATGCAAAACGCCGCGGGGACCAAACTTCTTGCGAAACTCTGGATTCTTCGGGTAATCGATATTTTCTGGTTCCTCTTCGGCATTGAGATGGTAGAGATTACCAAAGAACTCATCAAAGCCGTGCATAGTCGGCAAATGTTCGTCGCGATCCCCTTGATGATTTTTGCCGAATTGCCCGGTCGTATAGCCGCGGGACTTCAGCACCGTGGCAATGGTGACATCGCTCTTTTGCCAGCCTTGCTCGGCGCCCGGCATACCCACCTTGGTCATGCCCGTTCGCACAGGCACATTACCGCCCAAGAAGGCTGCTCGACCTGCCGTACAACTCTGCTGTCCGTAGTAGTCCGTGAAACCAACACCTTCGCGTGCGATCCGATCGATATTGGGTGTCTTGTAACCCATCATACCGCGATTGTTGTGATGGATATTCCAAGTCCCGATGTCGTCACCCCAAATCACCAAGATGTTTGGCTTGCTCTGCTGGGCATAGGCTTGGTTCGACGTACCCATTACCGCGCTCACGCAAAAAATTGCGAGTCCCGCGAGATACCGCCAGTTCTCACTCAACATTTAGACAACCCTCGTCGCTTCCTAGGAGAAAATATATCGGTCCATTCACACCCTTCATTATCAACATACATCGAGCTTACCCCTAGTGTCCCAAGAGGCAGCGAGACTTGCCCTTTGGTGCAAAAACACCTTCTCTTGTCTTTTACCTTCCCAAAAGATGAACCAAGTGGCCCCTGAAATCAGGAACACCCTTTAACCGCCGGCATCAGGCCCAACTCTTATCAAACCCGATTCCACCAACCGACAGCATCAACCGCGGTTCATATCAGCCGACGGCGTTAGCCGTAGATTTACGGTTTCTCGGTTTCCAACCAGACTGCATGCAGGCTACGAACCCATTTGCGATTTGGCTCGGGCTAGATCTTCGGCGATTCGCACCAGTTCCGCCAGGGAAGAGGCGTGAAGCTTGGTCATAACATGCGCGCGGTGAGCTTTGACGGTCCGTTCCGCCATACCCAACAGAGCCGCAATCTGCTTATTGAGTTTCCCTTCAACCACCAGGGTAAATACAGATTGCTCTTTCTCGGTAAGCGAGGCAGCAAGCTTGAGCAGATGCTCGAACTTCTGTGCATGACTCCCTTGCTCTCGATGTATCTCCAGAGCACGAGCCACGGCTGCCAGGAGTTCTTGGCGTTGGACGGGCTTGGTGAGAAAATCAACTGCCCCAGCTTTCATAGCTCTCACACTCATCGGAATATCGCCATGCCCCGTCAGAAAAATAATTGGCCAACGATTTCGCTGTCGCTGCAGTGCATCCTGCAACTCCATACCACTAGGCCCAGGCATACATACATCGAGAATGATGCACCCGGATGATTCTGCTGCCGCTGCCATCAAAAACTCGCCCGCATTGGCGTAACCCTTGACTTCATACCCTGCCGCTTTGAGCAACCGACTAACGGCTTTTCGAACCGAGTCGTCATCATCCACAACATGAACGACAGACCTGTTTTCCATTAGATGGTTCCTACGCTGTAATGTTGCGTGAGTTTCGGTGCCGTCTCGAG
>JBIKMB010000177.1:0-11848 GCA_044359485.1 Pirellulaceae bacterium
GTCTATCAGCGATCAGTTGGGAACCACGGGAAAAAAAGCGATCGAGCGAAATCCGAATGAGCCATGGCGACAATTTATCAATACCATGTTGGCTCGCCTCCCGCGTATCGATCCCAATCAAGAAGCAATTTCGATCGAACCAGCCCCAACGTATCAAACGTCTTTAGAACTGCTGAATGATTTGAACAAGTTGTATGTGAGCCTCATATCATGCGGCCAAAAACGCGCGGCCGAGTATGCGGTGCAGCCATTGATGAGGATCGTTCAAACCTTCGGGTTCCATCTTGCCGTTTTAGATGTGCGACAAAACAGTGCCTTTCATGATAGAGCCGTTGAGCAGTTGCTGAAGGCAGCAGGCTTTGCAAAATTCAATTTCTCGCAGTGGACCGAGGAAGAACGACTCGAGTTGCTTCAACAAGAGCTTGCCTCGACAAGACCTTTTGCGCGACCGGATGTCAGTTTGGGAACCGAGGCTGATGCGGTGCTTTCGGCACTGCGAGTTCTTAAGGAATATCGACAAGCTTATGGCCTAGATGGCTTGGGAGCGATCATTGTCAGTATGACGCGCAGTGTGTCCGACTTGCTGGTCGTCTATTTGTTGGCGCGAGAGGTTGGGTTACTGGAAGAGTCACCCGATGGATTGGTTTGTCAACTGCCGGTGGTTCCGCTTTTCGAAACGGTGGACGATCTTCAGCATAGTCCGGCGATCTATGCGGAATTCCTCAAGCATCCCATCACCAAACGGAGTTTGACATCGATTCAGGCGCGTACGAAATCGGATTTACCGGTCGGTCAAATCATGATTGGCTATAGCGATAGCAACAAAGATGGCGGGATACTCGCGAGCTTGGTTAATTTGCGATATGCGCAAAGTCAATTGACTGAGGTGGGGCAAAAAGAAGGTGTGCGGGTGCGGTTCTTTCATGGCCGCGGAGGTACGATCAGTCGCGGGGCGGGGCCAACGCATCGATTTATCAAAGCTTTTCCCGATGATACGCTTGGCGGAGATTTACGTTTAACCGAACAGGGTGAGACGATCCCTCAGAAATATGCGCACCAAGCGACCGCTATTTACAATCTTGAGCTCTTTCTAGCTGGCGTAACTCGCAAAACGTTACTCGATCGCAAATATGATGCGAGCGAACATCCGCTGGAAAAAACGTTGACACGGTTAGCCGACTGGGCGCGCGAAAGCTATACCGGCCTTTTGAATACCGAAGGCTTTGTTTCATTTTTTCGTCAAGCGACGCCGATCGACGCGATTGAGCAAAGTCGTATTGGTTCAAGACCGGCGCGGCGAACTGGTCAACATACGCTTGCCGATCTGCGAGCGATTCCTTGGGTATTCAGTTGGGGGCAAGCGAGGTTTTTCTTGTCGGGATGGTATGGCGTTGGCAGTGCCTTAGACAGGCTCAAGTCGCAGGATGCGGGCATGTTTAGGGAGATAGGTAACACCATGACGCAGTGGGCCCCGCTTCACTATTTGATCTCGAATGTTGCGACCAGTTTGGCAGCTACGGATCTTGAGATCATGCAATCTTATGCGGCAATGGTGGAAGATGAGTCGTTGCGAAACCGTTTTATGAGTCGCATCGCAGCGGAGCTTAGGTTGACGAGAGTTCATATCGAAGATATCTACGGTGGCCCACTCAACGAGAAACGCCCCAATGTGCAACGTATGATCAACCTGAGAGCGGAAGGTTTGAAGGTTTTACATCATCAGCAGATCAATTTATTGCGACTGTGGCGCAGCTATCACCGGATGCAACAACCGCAAAGTGCGGAAGCTCTTATTCCCCAATTGCTTTTAACCGTCAATGCGATTGCTTCCGGACTTGGTACAACCGGTTAAACTATTTCGATGAATGGAGAGCTTGTATTTGTAGATTTAAGTCTGCAACTTGTTGAACGGCTTGCTCCATGGGAACGCCGGCTGGGATACCTGGGCGGACGTGTTTCGTTTCAGTAAGCCACGCCAACTTCTGAATCGTTTGCTTTTTGCTGACCAGTTCGAGTAAAGCTTTCCCTTTGTCTGATTTCTGCATTGAAGATAAATCAATTTGCCAATAGGCGGCGAGAGGTTCGGCAACGATCCATTGGCCTTCCATGTTGGGATGTACTCCATCTCCTGCAAAGGTAAATGTTGGATTTGATTCTCGTCCTTTTAGCACCGCCGATTTCATCGCGTCATGGACATCGAGAACGATCCAACCTTGTTTTTGCTTAGAGAGCAACCATTTGGAATATTCGGTGAGCACATCATCGTAGCCCTCATAAGGTTGTCGATATTCATCTCTACCTGCTGGCAACAATCGATCTTTAATCGGAAGTGCATCGAAGAAGGCCGGCGTTAAATGGATGATTCTGGCGCCGCTTTTTTCTACCGCGACATGCAAACGTTCCATGCCATCCTTAAATTTTTCAAACCGATCTTCACCGAGTGGATAGTAGATTCCATCGTTCATGCCATAGCAGGCTATGACAAGATAGGGCTTCGTTTGAGTAAGAATTCTGGTTAGGCGTTCGTGAAGGTCGGGTCGAGGAAACGCCCCTCCGGCATGTCCCGGTTCGGAGAGACCGGAAACGGTTTCGCTGGGCAAGCCGAGGTTCAGAAACTCAATGTTGGCTTGGGGGTCCTTCAGTCGCAGTCCGGCTTCCAGCACCGCGACGTAGCCTCCGGCATGCGTGATGCTATCTCCCAAAAATACAACGCGTTTTCCATTGGGAGACATCGGTTCTTGGGCTGTGGCCAAGCCAACAAACAGCGTCAGACCGAGGAGCGACAATAATTGTAAAGCGGTTTTCATAGAAGACCTGCAAAAGGACGGAGGTTTTGGGGGAGTGTTCAATGCAAAGGAGCTTTAGTGAAGATTTTCGTTCATGGTGAGGTGAGTTTCAAGGCAATAGGCATTCACATAATTGGCGATGGAGATCTGGGGTAGCGGCGATAGCTAGATGTGGGTTCCATAGATCAAAAGGCTTGCCATCGGAACCTGTCAACAACGCACCCGCTTCCAGTGCGATGAGTGCTCCGGCGGCGATATCCCACGGTTTGACAGCAAGTGCCCAATAAGCGTCCAGTCTTCCAGCCGCGACGTAGCACAAATTCAGGGCGGCGGAACCGAGGCGTCGAATTGCTTGGCAGCGTATCAGAACTTCGATGAATTGCTGGATTTCAGGTGCATCGCGCGTGACGCTAGAGGCAAAGCTGCAAGCGATCAATGCCGATTCTATATCGATGCAGCCGCTGTGTTGAATACGTTCACCGTTGAGCCATGCCCCTTCGCCCAAGCTGGCTTCGTAGAGTTCGTTGGACGTTGGGTCGTAAACGACACCGGCCAGCAGTTTGCCATCGATGGCAGCACCGATGGAGACTGAAAAATTCTGCAAGCGGTGCACGTAATTGGCGGTTCCATCGAGCGGATCGACGATCCAGCATAGCTGACCCGGGCCAGGTCGGACGGTATTGTAGCCGTCTTCTTCGCCGACAAAAATGGAGTCAGGGAAGCGAGCGGTCAAGATATCGGCGATAGCTCGTTGCGAGGCGACATCGGCATCGGTAACAAGGTCCTTCGGGGCCTTGAGTTTGGTTTTGAATGCATCGCGAAACGACATCAATATTTGGCCACCCACTCGGGCCGCCTCGGCTGCTGTGGGGCGTAACTGATTCGTGGACAAGGTATTCATCCTGCGGGATTAGGGCAATGATTAAGATTTAGCTTGCAATGACCGGTCGACACCCTGTCACGCTTTCGCATATCATACTCGGTTTAACTGCAGATGCATGCCCCTGTAAAAGATGTATGCCTCGATAAACATGTTCGGAGTCCAAGGCAATGTGGCACATTCATGGGACAGAAGCTTCATTGATTCATGGAAAGTGGCGAGCCCACTATGGGACGACCCATCCGGAATTAGGGCTCTCGATCTTCCACGATGATTCGCTTGAGCGACGGGTTGTATTGAGCTTGATAGAGCCGACAGAGGGGAGTCCGCGTCAAGCCAGCGAGGCTTATGTACGACAAAATGATTTGATTTCAGAATTCGCGCAAACTCGCCATGATCAATTTAGCTTTCAAACCTATTTTCGGATTTTACCAGAAAGTACGGATGACCTCCTGGGGCTAGAAGTTTGGCTCAGCGTGCAAACGACGTTGCTTGATTCTTGTCCCTCGATGGAACTGGTGAGTATTGTTCCCAACAGTCGATGGCGTTGGCAAATCTTGAGCTCTTCGCATGCGATTTGGCTGGTCAGTCACGTTGAAAATCGGGGTGGACCGATGAGTGCATTAGGTATGGTTCATCCTCTGGATGAGTCGCAGACGATACGGGTTGAAGACGAGACCATCGCAGAAGATTCCTTATCGCTACGAATTTTTTCGCACTTTATGGAGAAGGGGGTGATCCGTCGGGCGCGGATGCGTTTTTATTTGTCGGTCAAAGAAGTTTTTGACGCAAAGATGATTGAAAAGTTATTCGAAGAATTCCAACAGAGCGAATTGCCGCTAACGACGTGATCCTCGACAGGCGAGTTAGCTAAGCTGTCCGCGAGTCGACCGTAGCAGTGGCTATTTTTGAATAGGTTCGATCGAAAGGCCTCCCGAGGCGCGCAATTGCAGCATGTAGGACATATTTGGACGTATTTTTACCGAAACAGCTTCTCCGTTTGCCGCTCGAATGCCCATGGCTTCTGCTTTTGTTTTGTCATTCGCGAAATCCCAGAACTTGGACCAGATTTCTTTTTCGAATTCCGAGAGTTCGCCACCTCGCGAGTAGGCTTGGGGTCTCATTCCGATTTCGTCTAACGAAAATCCATCGTTTGGCTTTTGTTGGTCACTAAAGATTCGGCGGAACAAACAGAGCGAAGTTCCTTTATCGATATCAGCTGCTTCGACAAATTTGTCGTCAAACTGCACGATCCAGTTGTCGACATAAATTAAATCGCTATTGAATTCGAACTCTTTACCTGCGGATAGAGCGTCGCCTGAGGGGGATAATTCGGTAAAGCGAATTTTGGCAATGGGCGGTTGTCCCTCAGCGCCGGGGACAAGCGATAAGACATCGAGGCGAGCCAAGCGAGTATCAACTTTTAGGAGTTGCAAGCGCGCCTGAAGTTTTTCGATCTCTTTGCGTTTTGCCTCGACGTCCAATTTCAGGGAATCATTTTCGGCTTGTGAAATTTTCAGTGCCTTTGACGCTTGCCCTAATTTATCTTGGAGTCCCACAAGTTCTCGCTCGATCGACTCCGCTTTTCTTTGCTCTTCCGAAATCTTCATGTAGCCCCAATAGCTACCACCACCAACAATTCCCAGCAAAATTAAAACCAGCAACGTACGAATGGTGCTATTGATAACTTTCACGGATTCAATCATGGATCCCATGCTATGGTTCGCTCCGAGAGCTAGCGACGATGATTTCTGGACCGGCTGAATTGTCATGTACCGGTAACGGAAAAGCTACCCCTCTCCGCGTCTCATTCGCAGCCGTTTTGGCTTGAAACTGGAGTAGGCAGAAGCTCTGCCATTAGCCTAAAATGCAATGGAGGGAGTCATGGACATGAGTCATGAAACATTCAGCGCAGCGCGGCGCCAGCTTCTGGGATCGCTCACTGTATCGAATGGCTATCAATGAGGCTATATCGAAAGGCAAGGATCGTGAATACGGCTCAGCTTTCTGCGGTTCCCGAGCGTCGTTTTGCGCTCGTTTGCTCTCTGGCTGCTGTGGTGCTTGGTGGATGTCTTGGCGGAATGGCGTTTCGTTTTGACCCGACCTTAACCGACGCCATTCGTGGCCGAGAACTGTCCGGTGATTTGGAAAAGGCGGTATTATTGAGCGAGGCGTTCGCTCATGGTTCTGGGGTGATTGTCATATTGCTGGCACTGTTTTTATGTGGTGTTTCGCGGGGGAAATTGAAGCAGATTTTGTTGCTGACGGCATGTGCGGGAATTAGTGCCAATTTATTGAAAAGCGTTTTTACACGAGTGCGTCCCTACGCTCGAGAAGCTTTTTCTGTGGTTGAAAACTCGAATGCTTTTCAGGAAATGGGAACTGGATCATTTTGGGATGCCAGTGTGCGATCCTTTCCCTCGGGGCACGCCGCGACGGCCGTTGCTTTTGCCATTTCGCTCTCTTACGCATTTCCCAGAGCAAGATGGCTCTTTGTCATTTTAGCGCTTCTGGCTTGTTACCAAAGGGTTTACGTTGGAGCTCATTATCCGAGCGATGTGCTGTGGGGTGGCGTGGTTGCTGGATTTTGGGGCCTCTTTTTCTTAAGGTCCAAGTGGTATACAAACTTAGCCAGCCCAAGTGGTTCGTTACGTTCCGATCCCGCGCAAGAGTAACCCATGACGTTAGTTTGTCCAACGTGCAAAAAGCGCTTTGAAGTTTCCGAGGAAAACAAAGCGTTGCCGTTTTGTTGCGAACGCTGCCGTTTGGTCGATTTAAACGGATGGTTCACCGAAGAAAGATCGCTGCCCCATGTCCCTGATCCCGAGGATGATGAACCTATCCCCGAGGAGGAATGACTGGGGGCGCCGATGAAGTGAAGGGTCTATTGGTCTACCGTTGCTTCACAGACCGATTTAGGTTTCCATTCGCCCGATGCTTGTGCGAGCACTTCTTGAGCCAAGTTTCGATAGTCATCCGCACCATTGGATGATGGGGCATATTGAAAAATGGATTGTCCGAAACTGGGTGCTTCAGCCAAGCGAATGTTGCGGCGGATGCGGGTTTGAAAGAATTGGGCGGTGGACCAAACTTTAGAGGATGACGCTTCCTGATAGAGAAACTCTTCTACGTCACGACTCACTTCAGCCGCTAAGCGCGTGGCCGACTCGTACATGCACAATACCACGCCGGAAAGATGCAGCGTTGGATTCAATCGTTTGGATACAATTTCAATCGTTCTTAAAAGTTTGCTCAATCCATGAAGAGCCAGGAAGTGCGGCTGTAAAGGGAGAAAGACTTCTTGTACGGCTGTTAGTGCGTTAAGCGTTAACACGCCGAGCGAAGGGGGGCAGTCGAGGATGAGGTAATCAAATTTTTCATCGTCGACTTCCAGTTTATCGCGGAGAATAACCTCGCGCCCAACCTCGCCTGCAAGTTCCATTTCAGCAGCGGCAAGATCGATATTCGCTGGAACCACGTAGAGGTTGTTATCAGCCATTTTGCGAACATCTTGCAGGTAGCAATCGCCGCACAAAATATCGTAAACCGATTTCTCGGGGGATGGTGCTGATATACCGAGGTGTAGAGAAGCATGGGCTTGTGGATCGAGGTCGATAATACAAACTTTTTGGCCGGCAGCAGCCAGGGCAGCAGCGAGATTGACGGCAGTGGTTGTTTTGCCGACGCCACCTTTTTGATTGATAATCGCGATCGAACGCATATTCCTGCTTCCTCCCTAAAGCACTCGTCGTTTCCAAACTCTTGTGAGCCAAGAGGGCAGCCAAGGTAATGGGCCGCATTACAGATTCTGTAAGAATAGGAAATTTGAACGTCGAAGACTAGTCCGAATCGTGGGGTTGGATTCATGGCCCAATCGAAATCGCGATAAACCGCCGGGGAAACCGCGGCTAACGCCGTCGGCGGATGGTCGGCGGATGGTTTTTAGATAGGCACTAGGTGGAAGTTTGGATGTGGTTGGCTTGCCAAGTGTTCGAGGTTAGGTCGACCGTAAGGATGCGGCAATCGCGAGGCACGATGGTTGGAAAAGCGGCGTCGACCAGCCCCGATTCGGCTGCTTCGCTTGCCGAAACGTCGCTCGAGGGTGTCGTCGATTTCAGCAAAATTAATTCCGGTGCCTTCAGGCGGCGAGCCAGATATGCAGCGATGGAATCGGTCGTTGTAGCCCAGGTTGATGGTAACGCGTGCACGTGGCGCGTGTATAAAGATGCTATATGTACAATAACGGTGCGATGCGACTTGGGGTGAGACTCGGAAAGGTAGTGCTGCAATCGTTCGGCTGTGTCGCGATGGGCTGTATCGAATGGAAATGAAAGGGCCTGGGGATGCGAACCGGGGTTTTCTTTCCGGGTGTCGCCCTGAGCAAGCGAATCGGCTGAGAAGACTTCCCATTGTGGCCAGAGTTCCTGGGCTATCTCGAAGGTGGCGTCGAGTAGTCGAACGCAGCGCCAATGCATGGCGGTCGAATCGAGGTTCCACAGGGCATCCAGTTCCCGCATGGCTTCCACGCACTCACCGCCACCGAAAATCAGCAGATTGTTGGCGGGTGAAAGCGTATTCAGCCACCGAGGTAGGGCCGCTTGGAGTCCTGGCCAAGTGAGCAAACTCCCGCCAACTTTTATGACGCGTACCATGGAAGTTCCGTGAGCATTCATTTTCAAGGCTGCCGCTACTCGCTGAGTTTTTGCTGCATGTGGTTGACTATTATCTCGGAAATGGCTTGGGCCAGTGCGATATCGGCTCCGAGGGGTTGGGTGATACGCCACTGTCGATGCGGAGATTTGGCCTGATATTCCTGCACCATGTTGAGCGCTTGTTGCCAAAGCAGGCCATCGAAAAGCAGATGGGGTTGCACCACAATCAATTTTTCCTGACGACGCTGAAAAATATAATCGAAAAGCGTGGCTGGATCGGGTTTGGCGACGGCAAAAAAAGAGGTCCCCGCATAGGCGACGCAGTCTGCTTGTTTGCGGAGCAAGGTAAGGTGTCTCATTGCGCGAGTGGCGGTGAGGTCGCTGCTACCTCGCCCCAGCATGAGGAGTGCTCGATCCTGCGTAGGAATCGATTGATCTTGTGGAGTTAGGGCTTCTCGAAACCGTAAAGAGGCGAGTTGTAGAAGGGCCGGGGCGTGTTGTAGTGGTTCGGTTTGTCCCACATTTTGAATGGAGTGCTGCTGGCAGGCGGCCTGAACCGCGTCGGGGATATCTTCTTTGGCATGTCCTGCGGAGAAAAGCAGCAGCGGAACGGTTAAGATTCGTTCCGCTTGCGAGGCCAGGGCTTGCACAGCGTCGTCGATGGAGGGTTCGGCGAGTTCAAGAAACGCAGGTTCTAGCGGGATCGGTTGCAGTTTATCGCGAATGGCATGCGCCAAATCAAGAAACTGGACCTGGCCCTGCTTATTTCGGGTACCATGCCCGACAAACAAGATGCCAAGGGGACGTTTTGTGGCGGGATGGGGCATGTCATGCGGTTCTGAGAGAGGAATGTGGTTTAGGCAAGTCGGTCCACCCGATTGACGTAATCTGTAGTGATTATTACACTCCGTGAGCTTATTTTGATCCCCAAAACATAGATTTTTAAGGGAGTTGCGAAGTCGCTCCCCATTTCTTTCTTCGGAGGTTGTGAAAACGGTTATGGCCAAGGCGAACAAGATGATTTACTACTTCGGCAAGTCCAAGACTGATGGCGCCGGAGACATGAAGGCGTTGCTGGGTGGTAAAGGTGCGAACTTGGCTCAGATGACCAAGATCGGATTGCCTGTCCCTCCAGGTTTTACGATCACCACCGAGTGCTGCGTTCATTATTACAAAAATGGCAAGAAGCATCCTGAAGGATTGGACGTCGATCTCAAGAAAGCCGTCTCATGGCTTGAGAAGGAAACGGGAAAGAAATTTGGTGATCCGAAGAACCCACTATTGGTATCGGTTCGATCGGGTGCTCGAGATTCGATGCCCGGTATGATGGATACTATTTTGAATTTGGGTTTGAACGACGATACGACAGAAGGGCTGAAGAAAGCGACGGCAAACGGTCGTTTCGCTTGGGACTCGTATCGCCGCTTTTTGCAAATGTACGGCGACGTGGTGATGGGTGTTCAGAAGCGTCATGAGAATGAGCATGAGCCGTTCGAAGAAGTGATGCATGGACTGAAAGAAGAAGTGGGTGTGAAGGAAGATACCGATCTTTCCGAAGAGCATCTTCAAGAATTGGTGAGCCGATACAAGAAGTTGATCAAAGAACGCACCGGCAAGACTTTTCCAACAGATCCGATGAAGCAGTTAGAAGGTGCGATCTCGGCAGTGTTCGGATCTTGGATGAATGAACGAGCCATTTTGTATCGTCAGAAATACCGAATTCCCGACGAGTGGGGAACTGCGGTTAACGTTCAAAGCATGGTATTTGGCAACATGGGCGACGATTGCGCAACGGGTGTTGCCTTCACTCGCGACCCTGCCACTGGTGAAAACGTTTTCTATGGTGAGTACCTTGTGAACGCGCAGGGAGAAGACGTTGTTGCGGGTGTGCGTACGCCGCTAAAGATCGCCGAAATGGCCAAAGATAAAATCATTGGTCCTGCGTACAAAGAATTGGTTGATGTTCGCAAGACTTTGGAAAAGAATTTTGGTGACGTACAGGACTTCGAATTCACCATCGAAAAGAAAAAACTGTACATGTTGCAGACACGTAACGGCAAACGCACCGCGCTGGCTTACGTCAAAATTGCTCATGACATGGTGAAGGAAAAGCTGATGTCGCCTGAGCATGCAGTGCGATCGGGCGATCCAGAAGCGCTGAATCAATTGCTGCAACCGATCTTCGATAGCAAAGCATACGACAAGGCCAAGAAAGATGGTCGGTTGATGGCTGTTGGTTTGGCTGCGGGTCCTGGTGCAGCCTCCGGGCACGTTGCCTTTACCGCAGCGAAGGCAGAAGAATTTGCCGCGATGAAGAAGAGCGTTGTCCTAGCCCGTATCGAAACCAGCCCCGAAGATTTACGAGGCATGATTGCATCCGACGGTATTCTGACTTGTCGCGGTGGTGTTTCGAGCCACGCAGCCCTCGTCGCTCGCCAGATGGGTAAGGTGTGCGTCGCTGGAGCTGGCGATATCGAAATCGACTATCACAAGGGAACGCTGAAGTGCGGTAATGTCACTTTGAGAGAAGGTGACTTTATCAGCATCAACGGTTCGACCGGCGAAGTTTTTCATGGTTTGATCGATACTGCCGACAGCGAGCTGAAACAAGTGTTGGTTGGCAAGACGATGAAGCCTGCCGACAGCAAGGTCTTTCAATACTACAATCACATTATGAAGCTGGCGGATAAATTCCGAACCTTGGGAATTCGCACCAATGCGGACCAACCTGACCAGGTTGAAAATGCGATCGCTTTTGGAGCTGAAGGGATCGGTCTCTGCCGCACAGAGCATATGTTCTTCGAGGGCGACCGAATTATTGCTGTTCGCAAAATGATCTTGGCGGAGAACGATGCCGATCGCAAAGCCGCGTTGGCTCAATTGTTGCCATACCAGCAGAAGGATTTTGAAGGTATCTTCCGAGCCCTCAACGGACTCCCTGCTTGCATCCGTTTGCTCGATCCTCCTTTGCATGAGTTCCTTCCACAGCATGACAATAAGAAGGGGAAGGAAGACGTTGCAAAGAATTTAGGGGTTACGGTGGATCAGGTAGAACGATTGGTGCAGGAACTGCACGAATCGAATCCGATGTTGGGTTTCCGAGGGTGTCGCTTAGGCATTTGTCGACCTGAGATTTCCGAAATGCAGGCTCGGGCGATTTTCCAGGCTGCTGCTGCAGTTCTGAAGGCGGGCATCAAGGTCAAACCAGAAATCATGGTACCGTTGGTAGGGTTTAAGAAGGAATTGGATTTGCAAGTCGAAATCATCCATCGCGTAGCGAGGGAAGTGATGAAGGAGACCGGCAAGAAATTCGCATACTCGGTCGGAACGATGATCGAAGTTCCTCGCGGAGCCTTGACCGCCGATGAGATCGCGGAAACGGCTGAGTTCTTCTCCTTCGGCACCAACGACTTGACCCAAACCGCTCTTGGTATGAGTCGCGATGATTCGGGATCCTTCTTGCCTCGCTACCAGGATTTGGAAATCATCAAGGCCAATCCGTTTAATTCGATCGATACCACTGGGGTGGG
>JBIKMB010000176.1:0-11848 GCA_044359485.1 Pirellulaceae bacterium
GGTGCTAAGACCACCAGAAGCCCCTAAGGACCTTTGCCATATAAGCAAGACCTCGCCAGAATTTATTGAGCTTTATGTCCGTCTTATTGCAGTTTACGTGCGTGAAACGTCATACTATCTCAGGATACCTATCTCGGCTGCCAAGCCCCGCATCACAGCCCACCTTCGATTAATCCAGGAATCTTCCAATGGCTCACCCTCGGCGTAGAACTTTTTTCCAGCAATCATCTTTGGCGGTAGCTGGAAGTATAGCCGCAACAAGTTTGGGAAATTCGGCCAGGGGCAACTCGACAAGCCGGTTGCGTTGCGGAGTGATTGGTTTGGGAGGACAAGGCAAATCGCATTTGCGCGGTTATCTTGAAAATCCAGATACCGAAGTCGTTTGGATCTGCGACGTAGATTCGCAAAGGCTCAACGAAGCGAAAGAAATCGCCAAAGACGCCAAAGCAACTTCCAACCTCCGTCAAATACTAGACGATTCCTCCATTGACTTTGTCTCGATCGCCACTCCCGATCACTGGCACACACCGGCCGCTCTTCTAGCTCTTCAAGCGGGTAAACATGTTTATGTCGAGAAGCCCTGCTCACACAATGTGCGTGAAGGACGACTTTTGGTCGATGCGGCGAGAAAGCATGGCAAACTCGTCCAGCATGGAACTCAGAGTCGTTCGGCGGTTTGGATTCGCCAAGCGATGCAGGCTTTGAAGGAGGGTATCATCGGAGATGTGATCGTATCGAAGGCGTGGGACGTTCAGTTTCGACCACCGATTGGTCATGCGGAGCCATCCGATCCTCCAGCCGTTCTCGATTATGATGCTTGGCTGGGACCTGCCAAAGTCGTCCCTTATCAATCCAACCGCGCGCATTACACTTGGCACTGGTGGTACGATTTTGGAACCGGTGATGCCGGCAACGATGGTGTCCACGAAATCGATATCGCGCGGTGGGGGTTAGGAGTGGACCAGCATCCCTCGCGCGTCGCGGCCGCAGGAGGTAAATATGTTCACAAAGATGATCAACAATTTCCCGATACTATAACTGCCGTTTTTGAATATCCAGCCGACGCCAATCAAATGATTTCCAAACAACTCATTTTTGAAATGAGACTATGGAGTCGCTACTATCCCTTTAATATCGACAACGCTAATGAATTTCTCGGTACCAGAGGGCGAATGCTGCTGACCAAACGAGGCAAAGTGCAAGTCTTTGATGAAAAAGGTAAGGAGATCGAATTGAAGATCCCAGAGGATCGAACTGTTTCGGTCGCATTGCATCAGAAAAATTTTATCGCTGCGATTCGCGGTGAAGCGGGACTCAATGCGGATGCCTCAACCGCTCATTTATCCTCAACGCTTCCCCATCTAGCGAACGTCGCCTGTCGCCTTGGCAGAAGCTTTGCCTTTGATCCCCAAAGCGAAACAATTCCCAATGATCCAGAAGCCAATCGTTTTCTAACCCGGGAATATCGCCAAGGACACTGGTCCACCGCCGGCATCAATCTTTAATCCAATTTTGACAACGGAGCATGCCATGGTGTCCCGCGTTCCTCGACTCGCCAAGCCAATGCGTTTACTCGGTTCCAGCAAATTCGTTTCCACATGCCTTATCCGCCTGTGTTTCTCTGGCGTGTTCTTGATTGGATTAGGAGCAACTTCGTCCTTGCTATTCGCTGCTGAAAATCGGATTGATCTTCAAAAAACCGATCATCAAGTGACGGTCCTCTGCGATGGTCAAGTCATTGCAGAATATTGTTTTGCTGATCCGCAAGTATCACATCCGTTCTGGCGTCAATTTCGCACGCTCTCCGGAATTCAACTCACCCGCAATCATCCTCCCAAGGAAGGCTCCGATGCAACAGATCATGTCGGTATGCACACGGGAGCTTGGCTCGCTTTTGGAGACGTCAGCGGCAACGATTATTGGCGTCTGAAAGCCAAAGTTCAGCAGAAAGAACTCAGCATCGTTCCAGTGGAAGAAACTGGAATCGCCTCTTTTCGTGTTCAAAACGACTGGCTGTCCCAAAACAACGAGACCGTAATTCTTAAAGAAGAAACCCAATTTCGGTTTCGACTCGTACATGAAGGCTATTTACTGGAATGGGACACATCCTTGGTAGCCGCTACCGGAGATGTTGTCTTCGGCGAGCAAGAAGAGATGGGGTTGGGATTGCGCGTGGCCACGCCGCTGGCGGTCGATAAAAAATTGGGAGGACGAATGCTCGACTCCGCAGGGCGACTTAATGGAAAAGCGATTTGGGGACAGACCGCCGACTGGTGTGACTATTCCGGTCCAATCGCAGGAGGTTGGGGAGGTATCACCGTGCTGGTCGACACAAAGAATGGTAGACCGTGTCGATGCCATGCTCGTGATTATGGTTTTTTGGCTCTCAATCCATTTTCCACCAAAGTCTTTACCGGGGGTGAGCCAACTCCATTTAAGCTCGATCAAGGAAAGAATATCCGCTTGCGTTTCGGACTCTACATTCACCAAGGACCCAATGCTTCCAACTTCTCGGTGTTGCCCGCCAAAAGTGAATTCGATACAAAAAATTAATTCTTGGGGTCGTTGATTTGAAATCTGTAGGAATCGAAATCACTCCGCAATTCATCCGTGGAGCTTTGCTGGACGTTGCATCACAGTCGTTGCTAAATGAGAGCGTGGTTTCCTTTCCAGCTCCCATCCATCATCAACCGGAATCTTTCGCGGAAGTAAACCCAGCAGCCATTGTGCAACTCGTGCTGGCAACCATCAACACCCTCTGCGAACCTGCGGAATCCGATGTCGAGATTTGGATCAGCGGCAGGGCAGGGGGCTTGATATTGGCGGATGAATCAGGACGCGCCAAATCCAATTTTATTTCTTGGAGCGATCGACGAACTCAGCAATTGACTGTCATGAATAAGTCGCATCTGGACCGCCTCGCCGATCAATGGAGCGATCCAAAATTCGATCAACTGCGACGCGAACTACACCCCTCTTCTATGCTGGCCATGCTCTACACGCTGGCCGATAATGGATCACTTCCTGATGGCGTATTGCCTTTGACCATCCATGATTTTTTCATCAGCCATCTATGCCAACAACCCGGCACGATGCATTGTACCCTTGGCGTCGGACTGCTCGACTTCCAAACGAATGATTGGTTTTATAAGGCATTAGAAAGAGCGGGCCTTGGCGATTTGTGGTTGCCAGAAATCACTCTCGGCTTGGACTATGTGGGTAGAATCAAAAGCGGAAAACGTACCATCCATTTTCGCCCCCCCATCAGTGAGTTGCAGACAACGCTGCTGGGAAATCAATTCTCCTCGAAAGAAATTGGCATTTCTTTAACCGGCAATCCACGTATCTCGGCGATCCAGTACGGGAATGGTGCCCTTTCACAAGCCAGCGTTCCCTACTTCGAGCAGCAAAGACTGATCACCATTGCCTTAAGTGAGCAACTGAATATCGAAAAGGAAATTGACGAAGATATCCCATCCGAAAAATGCTGCGAACTCGCTGAACAGTGCGCCTCGGTGGCTGCTGGTTTCATCAATCTCGATCGATTCGAATCGATTTTGATCGCAGGCTGCCCCAATGAAGCGAGTCATCGCGTGGCAGAAGCCTTTTCAACACGATTTCAGAAGACCGTTCGCCTGAGCGAAGTCAACGCTGGTCTCAAAGGCTTGCTCAGACTCGCGCAAAGATGATTGCCCAGGACACGGATTTGTCGCTCAGCGCTAACCTGATTGTCACTCCCCGGAATACGTGATTCCGAGGAGTGCGAGCCAGGCAATGTCGCGGTCTATTTGCCAAACAACTGTTGCTTCAGGAACGAATAAGCAAGTGCCTGCATATAGGCTGCTTGTTTGTTATTGGCTGAGCCTCCATGCCCCCCTTCGATATTTTCGTAGTACAAGACCTGATGTCCTTGCTCCTCCATGCGGGCCATCATTTTTCGCGCGTGGCCAGGATGAACCCGATCATCACGCGTAGAAGTTGTGAACAAAACCGTCGGATATTGCGTATTGGCTTGAACGTTTTGATAAGGCGAATAGGTCTTAATAAAATCCCATTCTCCAGCTTGATCCGGGTTACCATACTCCGCCATCCAGGAAGCTCCCGCCAGGAGCAAATGAAAACGTTTCATATCCAACAGTGGAACTTGACAAACGGCAGCGGAGAACAAATCTGGGTAGAGTGTCACCATATTTCCTACCAACAACCCACCGTTGGAACCACCTTGTATGCCAAGCTTTTTGGGATTGGTCACACCTCGACGAGTCAAATCCTTGGCAACGGCTGCAAAATCTTCATACGCTCGCAATCGATTTGCTTTCAGTGCGGCTTGATGCCAGCGTGGGCCATACTCGCCACCTCCTCGGATGTTGGCAACAACATAGACCCCACCTTGACTCAACCAGGCTCGCCCCACACTTCCGGAGTAGCTTGGCGTTAAAGAGATTTCGAATCCCCCGTAACCGTATAAGAGCGTTGGATTATTACCATCCAACTTCAAACCCTTTTGGGAAACCATAAAGTAAGGGACCTTCGTTCCATCCTCGCTGGTGGCAAAATTTTGGGTTATCTCAAGCCCTGACGCGTCGAAATACGCGGGTAACTGCTTCAGCTTCTCTGGGGCTTTACCGATCGAACCAATCATCAATGTGGTAGGCGTGATATAATCAGTGACGGTGAGAAAATAATCATTCGATTCATCCGGATCCACGGATGAAACACCAACGGTTCCGAACTGAGGAGCTCCGGTGAGAGGTTCTCGTTTCCAACCATCTTTGGTAGGAGTAAGAACGTAAATGCGATTTTTGACATCTTCCAAAACATTGATGTAGAAATGATCTTTGGTGGCTCCATAACTTGCCAGCGATGTGTTCGGCGAAGGTTCGAAGGCGATATCGAACTTGCGTTTGCCCGCGATAAACTCATCGAACTTTATCACCAGCAATGATCCCGCTTGGTAGGTGCTTCCTTCGATCTCCCAGGGTTCGCGCAACTCCAAAATTAAGTATTCGCGAATCACATTTTTGTTGGCCGTGTTGGGCGCATCGATCTTGATCAACTTACCCTCAGCGTTGAGCCAGTAGAGTTCATCGTTATAGAAAGCGAGATTGCGCGAGACGAAATTTCGTTCAAAGCCGGGGGTGTCGTCATGTATCGCCGAAATCGACATATCCGTGGCCAGACCTTCATAGACCAATTCGGCTTGCTCGAGCGGCGTACCACGCTTCCAGCGTTTGGCCAAACGTGGATAACCGGAAGTGGTCATGGAACCTTGGCCAAAATCGGTCGAAACAAAAACGGTATTCTCATCGATCCATCCCAAGCTCCCTTTGGCTTCAGGTCGATAGAATCCATCCTTAACAAAGGACTTGGTTTCCATGTCGAATTCACGCGTTACTGTCGCATCGGCTCCTCCGCGGGATAGACTGATCAAAGCGCGCTTGTAGCTAGGCCGTAAAATTTGGACGCCCGCCCAAACCCAATTCTCATTTTCCGCTTTGGCCACTTCATCCAAATCCAGTACTAGTTCCCAAGCGGGGCTCGCTTTGCGATATTCGTCCAGCGTGGTGCGTCTCCAAATTCCACGCTCGTTCTTTTCATCGCGCCAGAAGTTATAGTAGTAATCTCCAGATTTAGTGACGAACGGAATGCGTTCTTTTGAGTTAAGGATTTCGAGCAAATCCTCCTTTAACTTATTGAATTCCGGATTCGCTTCAAAAGTGGTTTGGGTTTTCGCATTTCGTTCTTTGACCCAATTGAGCGATTTTTCGCCAGTGACATCTTCCAGCCAGAGATAAGGATCTTCTTTTTCGGTCACGTCGGATACCTTTCTGGTCGATTCAGATTTAGTTTCATCAGCGAACGATGGGCCAATGAGGAATGTCATGTTGAATGACAACAAAGTGAGGGCGTTAAACAACAGTTGCTTGGTCATGTCAAACTCCTATTTTCGAAGCGAAATGGGCTGGTACGAATCTGTGGGGAGATTGACCGAGTCCGCGTAAGTCCCCGAAAAGTCCATTAGTTTGATGTTTTTTGGCCCCCATGGGAATGGGGTGTCGCTCGCGCCGGTCTCCAGGTCGTTCGGTATCCACTTTTGCTCGTATCCCGACAAACACTTACTATCTACGACCTTTTGCGTCGTAAAACCTATAGCCCACCGGACGAACAAGCGTACCTGGGCCGGTCGCAACAAGGAAGCACTTGCAAGTCCTTTGCATCTGTGTAAGATGAAGTCCGATTCGGCGAGTGAAGTATTCCGGATCTTTGGGTAGTCTTGCTGGGCGAAAGTCGCACAGTTCTGTTTTGATCGATGGTTAGGGATTGCGTTTATGTCTGACCCCCGCTTACCGGTTACTGTCTTGTCCGGCTTTTTAGGTGCTGGAAAAACAACTCTGCTCAATCAGGTACTCAGCAATCGGCAAGGGTTGCGAGTAGCGGTGATTGTCAATGATATGAGCGAGATTAACGTCGACGCGCGATTGGTTCGCGAAGGGGATGCAAAACTCAGTCGTGTCGATGAGCAATTGGTGGAGATGAGCAATGGCTGTATCTGCTGCACCTTGCGAGAGGATCTGCTAATCGAAGTGAGCCGGCTAGCGCGAGAAGGGCGTTTCGATTATCTATTGATCGAATCGACAGGAATCTCCGAACCTCTGCCTGTTGCTGAAACCTTCACGTTCGAGGATGAGGAAGGGGATTCGCTGCAAAGTGTTGCACGCCTGGATACATTGGTTACCGTGGTCGATTCCGTTAACTTTGCCTTGGATCTCGATTCACTCGATCAACTTACCGATCGCGGCCAAGCACTCAACGAAGATGATACTCGCGATGTCTCGCATTTGCTGATCGATCAGATCGAATTTGCTAACGTCTTGATTTTGTCCAAATGCGATCTAGTAGATGAACCAACTATTGTCAAACTGGAAAATCTTCTGCAACTGTTAAATCCTACCGCCAGGATTGTGCGGGGAATTCGTGGCCAGGTTCCTTTGAACGAGGTTTTGAACACGGGATTGTTTTCAAACGAATGGGCAGCCCAGAACCGCAATTGGCTGGTGATCGAGCGAGGTGCGGAAGTATCTGAAACGGAAGAGTATGGATTTACCAGTTTCGCATATCAGTCGAGACGCCCATTTCATCCCGAGCGCCTGATGACTTTCATCAATAGTGAGTTGTTTGGTTCGATTGTGCGACTGAAGGGGGCCATTTGGTTGGCAACTCGCAATGACCAAGCGGCGGAATGGTCGCATGCTGGACGAGTCTTTGCGTTGCATTCGGCCGGATTGTGGGCTGCAGCCACACCGAAAGATGAATGGCCGGAAGAGCCGGAATTTGAGGAAACGGTACGCGAGGTCTGGCAAGAACCCTTTGGTGATCGACGGTCGGAATTGGTGATTATTGGCCAAACCCTAGACCGAGCTGAAATTGAAGCCGCCCTGGACGATTGCCTGCTTACCGATGAAGAGCTTGAGGCTGGACCGAGTGTATGGGAAGCTTGGCACGATCCATTCCCAGCCTGGGAAGAGGCTTGCGAGTTGGATCAAGAAGACCAGGACATGTAACGTATTCACAGGACGCTTTTGTCGGCGATCACGACTAAAGCCAATAGTCTTTCGATCAGCCCGTCCCAGAGCGTATGGTGCAATATGGTGACGCTCAGCACGATCAGCGAAAGATAAAAACTCTTTCGATCTGAATCGCGCAGTCTCAGCAGTATGGGTAGTCCGATCAGCAACGAAGTCAGGGCTACCACCAGCAAGGCTTGCCAGCCGAGCCAAATGCCGAGGCAACCGAAGGTGCCCAGCCACATCAACACATCTTGCAGTTGTCTCGAGTTGCAAATTCGAGTCGCCGTAACTGCAGTCGGTAGAGCGACTAGAGCGGAATAAAGCCAACCCATTGCAACCGATTGCCTTGTCGAGTTCAACCATTCCGCTTTGACGCCTTCGAATTGCCCAGGATTTCGCACCTCGATTCCTGGAAGAAAAAGGGATGAATGAACAAGCAGCAGCCATGGGAAGCAGGCGGTCAGAGTTAAGCCGAGCCCCAACGTGAAACCGATGAAGCGTTTGGGGACTGGGAGTTTGTTATCGAGAATGAGAATTTGGGTCGACAGAATACAGAACAGCGCGAAATGAAATAACGCGTAGGAGACAAGATCCCACTTGGTATAGAAAACAATCCAGACCACACCCGCATAGAAATTAGGAGTCCTCAATGGAAGATTGATGCCGCCAGAAAGCAACTCGTAGGCTCCGATCCAGACGGCCAAGGAACCAAGCAGCAATTCGGCCACCAGATACTTGATCGGAATTGGAATATGGCATCCACTGCATCGACCTCTCAATCCGATCCATCCGAAGATCGGCATGTTTTCTTTAAAACTTAGTTTCTTCTGGCAGTTGGGACAGCGTGAACCGGCAACGCTGATGTCCAGATTCTTTGGCAAGCGATAAGCGACCACATTTAAAAAACTTCCCCAACTGGCACCCACGGCAAAAAAGAAAGCGACCACCGAGGCTTCCAGCGTGCGCAGCATACTGCGCGTGACAAAATCAAGTTGTAAGGCTGAAGGGAGCATGCGGTTGGGAGTGCGATAATTCCACCACGCGATCTGAAGCTCCGGCAAAATAAAAACGTAAAAACTGGTGGTCAATACGATCGCTAGCCAGAGATATCGCAGTGGCCAGTTCGGCGACGATTTCGACGTGACCAGTGGAGTAACCGCATCGACCAGCGACGGACGGTCGAGGCTTTCACTGGCTTGATCGAGATCGGTCTGGCCAAGCTGGGACTGGTCAAGCTCAGGTGGACTTTGACGAAGAGTCTCGCCGCCGGTCAAGTTCGCGATAGGTAAATCGGTACTGCGGGAGCTGTTCTGGGATGCAGTTGGCGTGGCAACACAGGGATCAAGTTGGGTCGCTGGTTGAGTTGGCGATACTGGATTCTGAGGATTCAATTCGTCGGGCACGGGGACTGATCCGAGGGAGAAAGAGTGGAACAACACACAACCAGCATAAGAGAAGAGCTCGGGTAGAAAAGAAACCGAGATCTTCCGATGTAATATTAGTTTGAAATACCGTGTACGCTAAGCTGATCGCTGCAGAGATCCACAGGATAAGGGCTGTGATGGTTGCAGGGAACTGGACTTCCCCGGCCTCTGGGGATGTCGAAGGCCCCTTTTTCCGGGCAGTAGGGAGACTGGGATTGGCGAGGCTGGATACGCCAAGGGAGTTCGGTGTCAGCAGGATAGTAGCGCTGGCGATGCCGATGGCGGCGGTGGCAGGAAAGATCGCTGCCAACTCCACCGTCGACGCAATCCCCCACACCAATGCGGCCGCACCGCTGGTCAGGAGAACAATTCGGTGAAGCATTTCGAGAACCATGGCAGTTGGTGGGGCTGGAGCGACTGAGAACCTAACGCTCAAGATATGCAATTGCAATATTATTGCAACACGTTCCGTCGTGCAATTGCACAATAATTTCATCTGCCCACTCAAATGGATATCGAGCCGGCCAGGAAGATGCGAGCTAGCGACAAATGCTATTCGTGGTCGCAGTTCTTGCAGGTGCCCCTGAGCACAATTTCGCTAGTCCGTTTCGCCAGATCACGTTTAGAACGATCATTGAAACGAACTTGATCGGTTTCCAAACAATCGACCTCACCGCATGAAGTGCAGACAAAATGGGGATGAAGATGCTCCGAATCCTGCTTTTCTCCCAGCCACTCGTAACGCCACACATGATCGCCAACGTCCAATCTTCGGACCAACCCTATTTCGACGAGCGAGTTCAAATTTCGAAAAACGGTCGCCTTATCGATGCCCAGTTCTTCGAGTGTATCGGCCAGGTAGGCGTGCGTCTGAGGACTGCCGGTGTTCTGGAGAACCCGTAACAAAGCCAGGCGAGCTGGGGTGGCGCGGAGCTTTGCTTTGTGCAGTAATGCTTTGAAGTCGATTGCCTGAGGTTCTTTTGCCATAACTTGCACCAGCCCCTAACGTGATGGACACAACGCCGAAACCGCCTCGGATCGCAGTTGCCAACCGAAGAACTCCTATGATTGGATTCTTAAGGATAGCATGCAAGCTTGGCGTCAGCGATAGATGCGATTGAACCTGCATAACATACCACAGCCCCCACAAGATAGCTAGGGAAAAGCTCCTTTGTCGCCGATTCCATGGGACGGAGCGAACCGAATAAAACGACGCTATTCTAGGGAAAACCTCGAAATTCACACCGACACCCTTGTCGAATGAGCCCCAAAGATTAGACAATCCTAAGTACGTCACGACATCTAAGTCGAAACAAAACAAACCATATTGATTTGGGGTGCATAATGAAATTTCGTGCGACTTGTTTCTACCTCGCCGTAGCCTTGGGATTGGTATCGCTCAACGGCTGCAACCAAGAAGCCGTAAAGAAAGCGGAGCAAGCGGCCAAGAGCGCAGCTTCCGATGCAGCAGATGCCGCATCGAGCGCGGCCGCTGATGCGGGTGCTGCTGTGGATGCGGCTGCACAGCAAGCTGCAACTGCGGCTCAAAACAAACTAAACGACTCGATGAACGAAGCTTTGAATGCTGTACGCGGAGTCGAAGGTGGGGGCGAGATGGTGCAATCCATTCGCGATATCATCGGCAACATTGCCAGCACGCTCTCGGGTATCAAGGACGAAGCTTCGGCAACCGCCGCTGCTCCGGAGCTGACCAAGTTCACGGAGTCGCTTGGAAGTATGAATGAATCTTTCGCCAAGCTGCCGGAACCAGCCAAAAAAGTCCTGAGCGGTCTGTTCGATTCTGCTTTGGGTGATTTAAAACCTCAGATCGAAAAGATTTTGGCGATCCCAGGCATCGACAAGGTGATTAAGCCGGTTTTGGATGCACTACTGGAAAAACTGGGAAGCTTTAAGGCAGCTTAGTTTTAATGCGTGATGTTTTGGAGTGTCAGCTATGAATCGTTTTTTCCCTGCAGTGCTTTCGGCTTGGTGGGTGGTGCTCACCGCCGCGTCCATCTCGGCCCAATTCGGCTTTCCAACGGCTGATTCTGGGTTTCGAGATCGCGAGGGAAGCGAGGCAGGCGAAAGAGCCGGCAATTTTGGTTGGGGTGGTTCGGGTAGCGTTGGTGAAGAACGCATCCGACCACCTTCCAACAACGGCAACTGGCGACTCGGCGTGACCGTGGATAACACCAACACGGGAGTGCGAGTACGCAAAGTCGAACGAGGTTCCGCTGCCGATTCGGCTGGCATCGAAGTGGGTGATGTCATCGTCACCGTTGCCGGTTATCAAGTGGGATATGTCGGCGGCCGACTCTTTGATGTTGGCGAAGAATTTCGAAGACGAGTCGATTCGCAGGGACGCGTTGAAATGCTCGTAAGAGATGTGCGAAAAAACGAACTACGCGTGTTAAATGTTGGCTTGCGTGCGGCGTCGATTCGCATCAGCGGCGAAATTCGTTTGAGCGATAATCGTAATCTCCCCGCCAACGCTGTGTTGCAATTGCAGTTGGTCAGTCGCAATCGACCTAATAACGATATACTCGGAGGTAGTAACACTCAGTTGATCGGCAATCAGCGTCCGATCCGTTTCGAGCTATTTTTGGATTCGTCTTACCTGCGGCCAGGTGAGCCATACGAATTAAAAGCGGCGATCAGTTCTGGTCGCGAAACATTGTACTTGCTCCGTCCCGGTGCCTTGGTTGATCCGTTGGGTAATCCCGACACGGTTTTGCGGCTCACCATGCAACCCGCTGGAGGAAACATTCCTGATCAAGACTTTAACCCCGGAATTCCCCCAACGGCTCAAGCCAAAATCATTCGTTTTTACGAAAGTTTTCTGGAGCGTACTCCACA
>JBIKMB010000178.1:0-11824 GCA_044359485.1 Pirellulaceae bacterium
ATCGGGTCTGGTAGAGTTGCGTTCCGTTGCTTAGGCTCGAATTTACCATGTCGTGAATTCCGGCCTCAGACCAAGTAAGGTCGATTATTCAAGCCACTCAGGGACTGCGAATTGTGCTGGGGCGAATTGTGCTGGGGATGTACACTACCGAATTGTTAATGCCGATGCGTTGATGTCGATTCGTTAACGTTGACTCGTTCAGACCGATTCGCAATGATGGATTCTACCGGTTGGATCTGTCAGCTTAGATCGGTCACACTGCCATAAAGGTGATGACCGTTGGATAACCTTTGAGATTCGTTTTTCCAAGGCGATGCCTACGCTGGAACGACTCGGAAATAGCGGACTGGCAGGCGACGATTCGAATGTGATGACTCGCGTGTACGATTCAATGTTGAACCTATTCAAGTTACCTTTTTGATTTAGTGCTCGGGGATTCTAAAAATGGCTCCATCGTCCGATGAAGTGTTTTCCAAAGTTCAAAAGGCCCTAGTGGATGCTCTCGGAGTCGATGAAGATGAAGTAACTCCAGAGGCTCGGATGATGGCAGATCTGGGTGCCGAGTCGATCGACTTTTTGGATATTATCTTTAGGCTCGAAAAAGCTTTTAACATCAGCATTGACCGAGCAGAATTGTTTCCAGAGGATGTCCTGACCAGCGGCGCATTCGTTCAAGACGGCAAAGTCAATCCAGCGGGTGTCGCCGAATTGAAAAAGAGAATGTCGTGGGCAAACCTATCGAAGTTCGAAGAAAATCCTAACGTGCAAAGCTTCGGTGATTTGCTGACCGTCAATGACCTGTGCAGCTACATCCAGTCCAAAGTGGGCGGCTAAGCTTGTGCGTGCAGCCATCGCTGCCGCTTACTGGCAGTCACACCCGGGAGCAGATGTTGTAGTAGTTGCAGACAATTTGGATACACTCCCCCTGGAAACACTGCACGAAATAAAAAATGCACAAAGTAGACACTGCATTGCCTCAGACAACGTTCAGTACATCAGCATCAAAAGTGCAAACTGCTCTTACTGAGCGGTGAATTAGGGCTAAATGGTTTACGTCAGGCTCGGGTTTAAGAGATTTATGGTTTTAAGAGGACGAGTGCTTACCGCGGATTAGGGCAAACTGTCTCAACATCCCTTACCGTCGGCGATCCCGTAGACCCTCTCGGGTCGGTCGCAAAAAGGCTGCCGAGAAACTGCATCTACAGCAAGCCGACACAGTGAGCCGACACAGTGAGCCGACACAGTGAGCCGACACAGTGAGCCGATACAGCGAGTCGAGTGCCCTCCAAACATTTGCTCTTAGAGATTCGATCTTCGCTACATTTCGAGTTGGCCAAGACGCGTTTTGTGAAAGATCGCTGCCGAGCAAAGTAACGTTCAAAAAAAGCGTTGAGAAAAAGACTGTGTGAGGAAAGTGCCGCGATAGAGCCTGGAGTCAAGAGGAACGGCGTCGAGCGAGAAAATCGATTGCCGTTCATTGCGCGGATTTGGAATGGAAAGTCGGTTCTCAAAAGAGGATCTTAGCTCTGAGGAATGGTCGTGGTTGCGGCTATGTTACCGTCGCCTCCATTTGTGCCAGATTTGTACCCTATCTGTGTCGGAAGCAAAGTTCATGCGGTGGTTTTGGATTGACCGGTTTACAACGTTTGTGAGTGGCCAATCTGCATCGGCGATCAAGAATGTTTCTTTGTCCGATGAGGTTTTGGACGACTACATGCCAGGGCGCCCTAGTTTTCCGTACGCTCTCATTATCGAAGGTATGGCTCAAACGGCAGGACTCTTAGTTGCCGAAATGAACCACTATCAAGATCGCGTTGTACTTGCCAAAGTGGGTAAAGCCGTTTTTCACATGCCGGTACTCAACGGCGATCAACTCCATTTCCAGGCCAATCTCGAGAGCCGGCGGGACGATGGAGCCATTATCACAGGTACCACAACTGTGAATCATCAACTTCAATCGGAAATCGAGTTGACCTTCGCTTTTCTGGGAGATCAATTTGGCAATCGTCCCCTTTTTCCAAATACCGATTTGCTTGGAATGTTGCTCACTTTAGGCATTTACAACGTCGGCATCCGTGCCGACGGCTCCCCACTGAAAATTCCGGAGCGTTTGCTGAAACCTGATGTGATTGCAGATACCTCTACCTCTACACAATCTACAACTACAACCGAATCAAAATAAGCCATTCGCTGGAGTTTAAATAATGCGTCGACGAGTCGTCGTTACTGGCATCGGCATGGTAAATCCGCTGGGCAATCATGTGGACACCGTCTGGCGTGCGCTGAGAGAATCTCGCAGCGGAGTGGGTTACATCTCCATTTTTGATGCCTCTTCTTTCCCTACGCGCATTGCTGCCGAAATCAAGAACTTTGATCCTGCCACACTGCTGCAAGGGGCAGTCGGCTGGGAAAAATGGGGACGCCACTCTCGTTTTGCCGTCGCCGCAGCCAAACAAGCAATTGAAGATTCCGGCATCCTCTCCTCAAATCTCGATCGCACGCGCTTGGGAGTTTATCTCGGCAGTGGAGAGGGAAATCAAGACTTTATTCACTTCACGGCAATGATGGCCGAAGGGCTCAAGGGCCCCGAATTTGATATCGCAGCTTTCATGAAGAAGGGCTTGGAAATCCTCGATCCGCTACAAGAACTCGAGCAAGAACCCAACATGCCTGCCGCTCACGTCGCTGGTCTCTTTGATGCCCAAGGCCCCAATGCCAATTGCCTCACCGCTTGCGCTGCCAGCAGCCAAGCAGTTGGCGAAGCAACCGAATTGATTAGGCAAGGGGATGCCGATGCGATGATCGCTGGTGGCACCCATAGCATGATCCACCCATTCGGTGTCACAGGCTTCTCGCTCCTTACCACACTCTCGACTCGAAATGATGAGCCGACCAAAGCCTCTCGCCCTTTTGATCGACTTCGAGATGGTTTCGTGCTCGGCGAAGGCTCTGCGATGGTTATCTTGGAGGAATACGAACATGCCAAACGTCGAGGCGCGCCGGTTTATGGCGAAGTTCTTGGTTATGGCAGCACCGCCGATGCTTATCGCATTACGGACATTCATCCCGAAGGTCGCGGTGCCATAGGTTGCATGCGCCGCGCTATTGCTGATGCTGGGCTTAACCCCGCCGACATCGGTTATGTCAATGCCCACGGCACCAGTACGTCAGTCAACGATCGTGTCGAAACAATCTCCTGCAAAGCCGTATTTGGTGACAATGCCAAGAACGTTCCCGTTTCGAGCACCAAAAGCATGATGGGACATCTGATCGCCGCCGCCGGTGTTACAGAGATGATCGTCTGCTTGATGGCCCTCCGCGACCAGACACTCCCTCCTACAATCAACCTGGAAAATCCTGACCCAGAATGCGATTTGGATTACATTCCCAATGTCGCCCGTCCAGCCAAAATTCGCTATGCCCTGAACAACAGTTTCGGATTCGGCGGTCAAAATGTCAGCCTTGTTGTCGGGCCCACGCCGTAATCGTTTCCGCTCCCTTGGCTCTAAGGACTCACCCTCATGCAAGGTATCACAGATATCAAGTTGCAGCGTTTTTTGGATGAAGCCCTTCCCGCCGAAGAAATGAGCCAAATCGAGAAACTGTTACGCGAAGACAAATCGCTTCAATTGCGTCTCAAAGAGATCATCGGCCAACGCGAAGCGGGCTTGCATTCGCTTGGAGAAATCTGGAGACGCAATCGACTCAGTTGTCCCACTCGCGAACAACTAGGTGGCTTTCTTTTGAAGGCTCTACCCGAGAGTCAAATTCGATATATTCAATTTCATATCGAAACGATTGGCTGCCGACTCTGCAAAGCCAATATGGAAGATCTCAAGCTACTCCGTACCGAAGACCGCCAAACACGACAAACTCGACAATCTCGCTACTTTCAGAGCAGTGTCGGCTACATCGAGGACTAATCTCTACTCCCGCGGCTGAAATTTGAAATTGGAACTCTTCGCAAAAAAGCTCAATGGATTGTCGTAAACGATTTTGCGAATCTTTGCCTCGGATACTCCACGCTTGCGCATAACCATAATCAAATCGGGAACTGCTGTCGGTTTGCTCGGCCCCCAGTCACCCGCTGAGTTGGCCATCAACCGTTCCGTACCATACTTTTCAATCATGTCGGCCGCCCGCTCCGGCGTGCATTTGCTAACAGGATACATCGTCATCCCTGCCCAAAACCCAGCCTCCAACACCAAGCCAATCGTATGCTCCTCGACGTGATCGACCAAAACCATGTCACGCTTCACTCGTGAATCGCTACACAACACATCCAAGATCATCCGTGTTCCCTGATACTTGTCTTCCAAATGTGGAGTATGAATCAAAATGGGTAGATCATACTGGATTGCTAAATCGACATGCTCCTTGAAGATCGTCACCTCGTTGCGAGTATTCTTATTCAAGCCAATCTCGCCGATTCCGATTACATTCGGCTTGTTCAAAAACTCCGGAATCATCGCGATGACTTCCCGCGATAACTCGACATTCTCCGCTTCTTTTGCGTTGATGCACAGCCACGTAAAATGCTGAATGCCAAATTGCTTAGCACGCTTCGGCTCAAAATCGGTCAACTGGCGAAAGTAATCTCGAAAACTTTCGACGCTCCCCCGGTCAAACCCAGCCCAAAAAGCCGGTTCACTCATCCCCACACAACCCATGCGAGCTAGGGTCTCATAGTCATCCGTTGTTCGGGACACCATGTGAATATGGGGATCGATGTACTGCACGGTACCGCCTCTACTTTAATGAAATTTAATACGGGATAATTCGTTTCGCCAAACTTAAAGCTAAACGCCAAATTCTTCGCGCCACGACGATCGATACGGGCGGCTAAACAACAACTGCACCCTTTCGGCCCGACCATCCTCGCTCTGCTGTAACAACTCCATCCCTTGACGCAACAGTCCATAGCGAGGATCTTCGCTCGCCGAACCGTTGGCGCGGTCCAGCCGATCCAAAATCGCGGCTAACTCTAAGATTTTAGCGCGAGCGACCAGATACTCTTGATCCAAAACGTCGCGAACATTTCGAGCCATAATCAGCCTCTTTACCTACAAATTCCCCCGAAAAACGCCCGTTTTCTCCGAACCGCCGGACTGCAGCTACCGCTGGCCAATCAACCGACCATCCGAGACTCTAACGGTTATACCGAATCTGCCGGTTGCGCAACCGCTCACGCTATTGTACCAACATTTTAGCTTCCTTTTTTCATCGCCGACAATAAGAAACTCCGATTAGGTGACATGGTACACTTGGGCAATATGCATAGACTGAGACAACTTTGGTAGAACATCATGACTTTCCCTCCAAGCTACGGCATCAAAGCGACACTCCAACTCCTTGAGGAGACTCGAAACGACGCTTCCGTCGCGGTTTTAGCCCATGGTCTGACCGTCAGCACTCCCAAAATTCGCGAATCCTCGGTCCGAGCTCTGTTGGCCCGACGTACTGATACCGCCATCAAGGCCATTGTACAGCATTGGCACATCCTGGAAGACAGCGATAAAAAGTTACTGGACAACCATTGGCAGCTTTTTGTCCCGAATGCCCTGTCGATGCTCAAGAGCGAAGACACTCGCGACACCCGAAACGCCATCCAGGCGGTCGCTGACCTCAACCTGGTAGAGGGTTTCCATGATCTGATCGGAATTTCCGTCGACGACACGCATCTGATGTGCGGCGAAGCGCGTCAAGCGCTTAAACAACTCGCCGCCCGCTGGGGCGAGAGAGCTAGAAGTGGACGCGATGTTCCTAGCGTACGCATTCCGATGCTGCAAAATCTTTTCGCGTCGATCTATGAATATAACAAACATCGTTGCATAGAAGTGATCGATGCTTGGCTGCGCATGTCTGCTTGGGAAGATGCAACTCTGCGCTCGGTACTGATCGATCCGGGCCATCCATGCTACACACACGTCATGCGCAGATTGCGATTCAGCCAAGAGCCGCAGGTCATCGAACTGCTTGCCGGTTTTCTGAATCGGCGCAGCACTCCGCAAGTCGTCCTAGATGTTCTGGCTCAACGCCAAGAGCCGTTTCTCGCCTTTCATCTCATCGAGAAGTATCAACATCATTTGGATGAAGTTTCGCGATTTCATTTAGAGCGAATGCCTCGCTGCGAAAGCCTCTTTATATTCAATGTGGAAGAACTTGCCCACATGAGCTTTGCTCAACAGCAAACTCTAGCCATATTGAGGGCCGCCAACGCCTCAAGCCCCCATATCGTTTTACAGGCCGCCATTGATATCGAACGATCTAATCCCATGGAAGGCCCTAAGTCTGCGGCCCGTTTGCTGAAGTTACTTCACGGTATTTCGATCGATGCTCTAGGAGGTGCTTTCGGCAATCAGCCAAGCGAACCCGAAAAAGAATTGCGAGGTCTCATCGAATCGATCTTGGTATGGCGACAACACAGCAATCGCTTATTGGCAGAAAATACCGCAAAAATCTTCGAGGAAGTTACGCTCCAGCGTTTGCTGCTGCAGATTCCGCTCGGCCCCGCTTCCCTCTGCCAGGGAATTGCTAACCTGTTACATTGTCTTGGCCAGAATCTTGAGCAAGATCTTACCATCGAAATTTCCAACCCATCGCCGCGTCGCCGGTCTTTGGCTACTCGCGCCATTTGCTATTTGGGACTTGTACCCCATTATCGATCCACACTCGGTTCTATGATTTCAGACCCCCGAGAAGAAGTCCGTCTCGCTGTGATCGAGTCTTTGGCGACCGATCCAAGCGAAGAAGCGACTCAGTTGTTATTGGTCGCTCAGAATTTTCCCTCTTCGGTCACCCATGAAGCAGCCACTCTTGCCCTGAGGGATCGAGTACCCACCGATTCTGACCTACCCATTGATCCGAATAATTTGCCTCCTACCTTAAATGTCCCGATGATGACCATTTATGGATCTCACTCCCTCCCCACATAACGGTTGTGAGAGTGTTCAAACCCTAGTAATATGAAATATTTTCCCATATTGTATATCCCGCTGGCTCAAGCGGATAACTTCCTAGAACGCATCGGTAAGGCCATGCGCTCTGCAGGAGACCGCGTGGAAGTTTCGTCCCTGTCCATCTTCATTCTTTTACCTGTCATCCTCGCTCTAATCTACGCGCTTCGTTTTGCATACAACTCGCTATTCAAACGCAAGTATGAAGCCCCCGTATTGCTGTTCATACAGCTGTGCAGAATACATGGCCTGAGCTATCGTGAAAGACTCACACTGCGAAGGGCAGCGACTCGCTGGGAGATCAGCGACCCATGCCTGCTGTTTATCGATCACCAACTCTGGAAGTTCGATGAGATCGTCCATCAGATTGCGCCCAGCAATCTCAAGCAAAAAGATCTCGAGACATTCAATCTTCTCAGTCTCTACAGTCGCTTGATGCGTGATGGCATCGAAGAACAGAACGGTGGCGAATAACGACAAGCATTCGCTTGATGCGGGCGAGCAACCCGGGTTGTGTCACTCTGTTTTGTGACCTCACGCGTTCGGGCTAGAGTGGGTATTGAATCCTATCACGCGATACTCCCTGTCTCTGGGCATTCCATCTAAAGCTCATCGGTAGCCCCGCCTTAAAGCCCCCATTTTATTTAATCGGAGTATTGGTAACTACTTTTGTTCTTTGATCCGAAGTTTACTAAGAAGTCCAAGGAATTCATTTCCTTTTGCCGATTCCTACTTGGATCCGAAGACTTCGAGCATTGCCATTTCCACGCCAGGGTATCTTCCATGTTCGCGATTCCCTTCTTCCAGACCGTTTTGAGTCTATTGTTTATAGGAATCTGGATCTTGGTGGGTCAGATTATCGCCACCGATCGATAGAAAGCTCAAGAGCTTAGAGGTTCAGCGATAGAATAGCGGAAGAGACATTTTCCCACATCGAGTCGGCGCTTTCGTACAACGGCGAAACATCTTCGACGAGTTCGACATTCGGAATTCGCGAGTCTACCCACTTGAGAAACGCCGTCACAATGTCAGGATCCCACTGGGTCCCGGCACCTTCCGAGATTATTTTTCGAGCCTTGGCCAATGGCATGTGATGGCGATAAGGACGGGACGAAGTCATCGCATCGAAGCTATCGACTACGGCCAGAATTCTTGCCATCAACGGGATATCGGTTCCTGCCAGCTTGTCGGGATAGCCACGACCATCCCATCGTTCATGATGGTGCAAAATACCAGGCAAGGTAAAGTCAAGTTTGGCCAACTGCTCGATAATGCGGAATCCAATCACCGGATGCTGTTTAACCGTCTCGAATTCCTCGTCCGTCAGTGGCCCAGCTTTCAATAGCACGTTGTCGGGAACACCAATTTTACCGATATCATGCAAAATACCTGCCAGGTATATTTCTTGGCAGCTGGATTCGGGTAATTGAAGCTGTCTTGCCAATTCGAATGCGAGTTTGGCAACCCTTTCACTGTGACCCTGCGTATAGCTATCTCGAGCATCAATCGCTCGAGTCATCGAACGCAACGTCCCCAGAACGAGCTGCTGGGTTTCAGCAAATAAGCGAATATTGTGGGCCTGCGTGCTCAAAAGCGCTCCGGCCTCTTCCATCAAACCGACTTCAAAGGATCCAAATTCCGGATCGTACATGAAACCCAAACCATTGCTGGTGGGTGGTGGCAGCCGGTCCATCGTTACCAGATAGGCAAATGGATTTCCTACTTGGCCAATTGGCACGATCACGTATGAGGAGATAAGCCCATTGGGCAGCTCGGTGAACCGCATGTTACCCAGCAGGGGTTCCCAGTCCACTTCACTGCGGTGAATCTCAACGAGCATTTCCGCATCTTCAATCTGCCAGTGACCATCGCCAAAGACCTCTGACTTAAGGTCAAATCGGCTCGACATACGCTTGTCCGGAATCACCAATGCAATTTGCTTGCAGTTGGCAATGGATCGCAGCGGCTGCAAAATTTCGCCAGCCAAATGCTGTGCAGAATGATTGGAGCGACACAAACCTAAGTGTTTGGTCAATTCTCTCAACCAACATTGCTCTTCAAAGGTTCGAGCAATCTGCATCGCCGAAGCGTCTAATTGAATTTGCTGTTGCTCAATCGTGTACATCTGATCGAGCACGACGTTAACAGAGGTAAGTAACTGCTGTAACGTTTCTAACGTCCCTGACGAATGTACTCCCGCCAAATACCAGCCCTGGGAATCCGAAGTCTTCAATGGAAGAACGAAGCCCATGCCGTTATCGATCCGAAAGGCGATTGGCTCACCCAACAAGGCTACCTTCTTGGCCGCCGCTTCATACTCACTCCAGTGATCCGCTAAATGACCTTTAAGAGAATGGCTCGGCCATGGCCTAATTGTCACTCCGCTCTCAAGAACGAGGTTACAAGAAATCCCAAGGATTTCCTCCACCTTTTTCTTCTGAGCTACTATGCCTTCTGCCGCCATATTCACATCTAAACCATTCGTTACGGAAAACACCCCGCGCCGTGTAGCGCAGTAGAAGTCTGTGGAAAGTTAGGTTGAACCATCTTAAATGCCAAACCTTTTTGTGAAAAATCTTCGGAAATCTTTCATGGCATCGAAAAGCGATTCGGGTAATCAAGGTTTCTCCCCACTCTATATATGGCGCTGAGATGCCGCATTGGCTGAACCAGAATCATTCGAAAAAAATTTTGGCTTGTTCGTTTCTGTATCCTATCTTTCCTTCAGTGGGTCAATTTGACTCACGTAAGAGTCGTATTCAGGTCGTCATGGATGGGCTAGGGTTGCCCGCCAGGCCTTCCATCGACTTCACTTCGTTAAGTAAACAATGAGATTGAGGTTTCGAATGTCCGCAAAGAAAAAGGCAAAAGGCTTCACTTTAGTCGAACTGGTTGTCGTGGTTGTTATCATTGGAATTTTGGCCGCTGTTGCAGCTCCTCGCTTCTTCAGCAAAACCGATTCTGCTAAGGCTCAAGTGGCTCTTCAGAAAGTAGCCGCTATGCGAAGTGCGTTGGAAGTGGTTCGAGCTGAAAGCACCGATGGAAAGTTTCCGGCCGATGAAGCTGCTTTCAAAGTGGCTATGGAAAAATTGATGAGAGGTGGCGTTCCCACGTTGCAATATAAAACGCTGACTGGCAGTGCTGTCCACGTCATATCCGAAACCGCGGACCCTACCACAATTCCAGCCGGTGTACAAGACACGACACCTTGGATCTATAACAGCAAAACCGGTTCGGTTTGGGTTAACGACGTAGACCTATTTGATGGTGTTTTCACGGGTTCTTGAGTGAACCCCGCTAAACTAACAGCATATGCACTTGAATCGGCAGCTATAGAAGAGGCAACTGCAAAAGAGCTTTCACCCTAAACCACTTAAGGAATAAAGAGCTGTGAGCAAACTCCATATTCTATTAGCTGAAGATAACCCGGCACTCCAGAACGTCATTCGCTTCAACTTGCTTTCCGTTGGTATGGAAGTACAGGTGGCAAGCCGAGGAGATGACGCTCTAAGGCTATTCAATAGCATGCATTTTGATTGTCTGATTTGCGACCATCAAATGCCCGGTATGTCTGGCGCCGATTTAATTCGTACCATTCGCCAAGGAAGTCACAATCGCGATGTACCCACGATCCTTTGCTCGAGTCGAGTTCTCGACTTCGACAAAAGTGAATTGAAGGACGAACTTCGCGTTTCCGCTTCCTTGGGGAAACCTTTCTCCGTTCGACAAATCGTATCCAGTGTTCTACAGGCAACACGAGACACAGCTGAAACCGTTGACGCCTAACCCCTTTGCTTTCCATCCCACCCCACCATGGCCTCAACAACTCGCACTACTTCACTCGTCCAAATGCTTATCATTTGGCAAGTTATTCCTGCCCTTGCGGTAGGTCTGCTCGCCGGTGTTTTGCTCTGGCTCTCCCCCTCGAATTCGGCGACAGAACTCTCCGTTCTTTTAACTATCGTGGGGCTCGCGGTGGTAAGTGTGGTCGCCTACCTCGCCAAACATAATCGAGTGATGTCGCTCGGCATCGTCGAAGGTCAACTGGCAGAACTATCGAAGCATGACCGCGATCCCAAGCAGGTCATGTCCTTCGCGACCCTGCTCGGTGATCAACCCGTTGCCAACGGCTGGAATCTCCTAGCAGACAAACTGCGGGAACGTCGCTGGAATGAAGCCATCGAACAGTCCCTGAAATCCCATTCCGAGGGGACTGGCCACGATATTGTTTATCGCATGGCTCGATGCCACAGCGATGGTTTAGCGATTACAGACCGTCAGGGTGTCATCCGCTTCAGTAATCCTGCCTGGGCAATGCTTGTCAATATCGACGAAAAACAAAATACGATTGGCTGTTCCGTTTTTGAACACTTAAAGCTAGAAACAAAAAGCGGTGGAACCGATATTCGCAATCGCTTGCAGAAATCTAGTTGCCCGGCAACCTATGTCATTAAGCTTGGCCATAATCTATCTGAAGGTGTCTGGCGTCTAGCTCGTATTCCACTAGATGGTCGGGTTCATGATCCAGAAGCGTTTGTGTGGATCCTCAGAGATCATACGCAACAAGCCCTAGCTGAAGAAGCGCGAGATCGATTCGTGGGGGCCGCAACTCATGAATTGCGCACTCCGCTTGCCAACATTCTCGCCTATTCGGAAACTCTCGCCAATAACGAAATGGATCCGGAATCGCAGAGACAATTTTTTAACACCATCTCCTCCGAAGCGCATCGTTTAAGCCGCTTACTGGATCAACTGCTCAATTTGCAGCAGATGGAAGCCGGCTCTTTGACCCTGGAAATGTCCCCTTGCGATATCCTCAGACTCATCGAAGAAGCTTGCGACCATATGCAACCCACTGCTGAAAAGCG
>JBIKMB010000179.1:0-11819 GCA_044359485.1 Pirellulaceae bacterium
AGGGAACATTGGGCCACGCGCGAGGATAGTAGGAGCTCAGCCGATTCGCAGCAAGAGGAAACTAAACATATTACGATCGCCTCTTCGTTGGGCCCAAGCGCAATGCGGAAGCAGTAGCGAGAACTGAGGCAGAAATGACGGGTCAAATGCCATGATTGCGTGACATCAGACCCGTCGGTAAGGAATCATTGAGAGATGGTTTTTGAAATTGGTTAGCGAAGTTTCCAAATTATTTGGCGGCAGCAAAACGAGTCGCAACAGCGTCCCAATTGACTACATTCCAAAATGCGGAAATGTAATCAGGGCGACGGTTCTGATACTTCAGGTAATACGCATGCTCCCAAACATCCAAGCCCAAGATGGGTGTACCTTCGCATCCAGCAATATCTTTACCCATCAAAGGGCTGTCTTGGTTGCCAGTAGAAACAATGGCAAGTTTACCTTGTTGGACGACCAACCAGGCCCAACCGCTCCCGAAACGATTGACACCGGCGGCAGCGAATTGTTCTTTAAAAGGGACATAACCTCCGAAGGCCGCATGAATGGCCTCGGCCAATGCTCCCGCTGGCTCGCCCCCTTTGCCTGGGCCAAGAATGCTCCAGAAAAGGGAATGATTCGCGTGTCCCCCACCATTATTGCGGACGGCCATCCGTTTAGCATCTGGGATGCTAGCAATCTTGGTGATCAAGGTATCGACGGGCAGATTTTCGAATTCGGTCCCAGCCAAGGCATCATTTACTTTGGTGATATAGGTCTGATGGTGCTTGGTGTGATGAATTTCCATGGTCTGAGCATCGAAATGGGGTTCGAGTGCATTGTAGGCGTAGGGAAGTGCCGGGAGGGTATAGGGCATGACGAATCTCCAATGATGGGATAACAGCAAATTGCACTTGTTTTGATATAGCGAAACTCCATCGCTTACCAAGCACGATAGGAACAATTGGCCAGACTGGCAATCGGGGGTAATTCAATCTTCTTTGCCGAACCCCTAAACAGCCCGTTGCGGGGCGTATTTCGCAGTGCCGCACAAGGTGCCTGACACCCTGGTTCAAGGTGCCTGACACCCTGGTTCAAGGTGCCTGACACCTGTTTATGGGCAATATGCCGCCTATTTTTGAACTACGGCAACCGATCGACCGCCACGAATCGATCGCATAAAAGCAGTGTTCCATTTGCCATGGATGAATTCGACTTAACTTGCTTCGCTGGCACGTCTTAAGGTTGGCACGTCTTAAGGTTGGCACGTCTTAAGGTTGGCACGTCTTAAGGCTGGCAGAGAGCACACTCGCACCCCCTAAAAGGAAGCACCTGTTAAGAGTGAGAGAACGGCCACACAGCACAATCTGCCGAGTGCCTGACACCATGATGGCAACAGCATGATAGCCACTTTGCGAGCAACCATCTTGGTATGCATGGCACGGGTATGCATGGCACGGGTATGCATGGCACGGGTATGGATGGCACGGGTATGGATGGCACGTGGGGGGGATAGCTCTGGCAGGGTATCGAGCGTGCCGGTAAGCAGCAGCGTTAGAAACCGCCGCAGATGTGCTTTCGCAAATTGTCATCCACAACTTGCGCCACCAGATAAGACTGCAGAATTCTAGCTAGCATCTCGACTTGGTCTTTATGATCATTCATACGGCGGTCGCGTCGACCACTCGTCAGAATATCAACTTTCAGCAGCGTACGTTTGGACGCCATCGCTCCGCGACCAATTTGGAAGTCTACTTCCAAAAGCTGAGTTTCCACCACATACGCTTGGCGTCGATCAGCCCGTCTCCGCAAATCGGCTACTGCATGATTTTCAACACGGAATTGTATGCTTGACTCCTCGATCGCTAAAATTTCCGCTCGGAAGTCAACAATGATTCCGCGCAGTTTTTCTACGACCACATTGAGTGGTACACTGGTAAGCCACTCTTGAGAAAGAACGGGCTCTGATTTATCGATACCAAACCAAGATAACCAGGAGGCGGTTTCTTTTCGAGTTGGTTGCGACACCTGAACCGTATTCTGTTTTCCATCGGCTGACGTGTATAGAACCCGATTACGGCCCGATTCCTTGGCTCGAATCAATGCTTCATCGGCTCGCTGAATCACAATTTCGCTTGTGTCCGCAGGTAATATTTCTGTCACGCCAAAACTGGCTGTCAACGATGCACCCTTCAAGCAGGCCAAGGGACGTGCTTGCAAGGCAGTCCGCATTCTTTCAGCCTTCGTTAATGCATCTTGCAACGAACAATCGCGGCAAAGTACAACGAACTCCTCGCCACCATAACGAGCGACGACGTCCGATTGCCTAGCATTCTCCTGAAGAACATCGGCAAAAAGCTTGAGTGCTTCATCACCGGCTTGATGACCGAAAATATCATTGACCTTCTTAAAACGATCTATATCTGCAATAATTAGGCAGCCTCGGGCGCCCGTCGTCGAAGAATTATTAACAAACTCGACCATTTGACGATCGAGTTCCGCACGATTGGCAACCAAAGTCAGACCATCACGCGTTGCTTTCTCATGTAAGGTCTGAACCTTTTTTTCCAAATGAGCCTGTTTGGAAGCATCGGCGAATATAAACGTTGCCCCGCACAGTTGGTCGCAATGATTCTTGACAGGGAGGAAATGCGCATCGATCAACAATTCCCGTCCATCGCGATGCTTTAACTTTAGGCGACGCAAAGACTGCAAACCTTTGACAATCGAATCCGCCAATGGACAACGTTCTGGAGAAATGGCTTTGTCATCCTCATCCATCAAGCCGATTAGACCTGGTCGCCAAATTTCATCAATAGTTTTGATTTGCATCAGCCCAGTTAATCGCTCGGCAGCTCGATTCCATTCAAATATCCGCATATCAAGATCGACCATGACCACACCTTGGTACATGTAATCCAATAGGCGGCGGTGGAATATGTTGACGTTCTCAACATGCTCAACATCCCGCACCAATATCGGCTGCAATTTTTGGGCTGGCGATAACTCTCCAATCAGAGCGATCAAGATCTCAAGCCAGTACTCTGGCTCGGAAACCGATTTCTCTGAATTGTAAGTCAATACATAGAGTGCGAAATCCCGCACTAATTCTTCGTCAAAGACTTCTCCGATCGATCGATGGATCTCCTGGATGGCTTGCTTGGGTGTTAAGCTCTCACCCAACACGTCGCCGCAGGTAAGCGAATCATAGATATCAGCTATCGCCAGCATTCGGACCGCTTCGGTTGGTCGAATCGTCTTATTTGCATCTTTGACGCTTGCGAGCCAATGGTGGTAAAGCGTAAAGTTCTGCTGCAGTTCCACAGATCCGTCACAAGCATCAATACACTCTAAATCCACGCCGCAATCACGTTTCTCAGCATCTCCCGCCAAGTTAAAGCTGAGGTCGTGCAGCAGTGCTAGGCCTTCGATCAGACTAATTTGCTGCGGATCCCATTTTCGATGATTGGCCCATCGCGAGCACAACGATGCAACGCGAAGGCAGTGCGCCACGACTTCTGGAGACTGCTCGTTCAGAGCTTGGATCAAAGTTACGACGTTTTCCGCCTTGAAATGCTGAGAAGCATGTCCCGAATGACTCGATAGACCGCCCTCCAGGATTACCCCCGGGGCAGTCTCGATGGAAGTATGGATCGAGTTCGGTTTGGAAATTGACATCGTACCTGGATGAATGGTTCTGGTTGCAGTTGTCGCAAAGTAGTTTCCAAAATCTGCTGAGCTAAAGTGCCCATCAGTACAGCTACCTCGTTTCCCGATCGACAGCACACTCCTACACGATGCGCAGCGATAGAGTCCGGTTTGTTCGCTAATCGAAAGGTAGGTCACGACCCAATGCAATCAAATCCAGAAGGACGATAAACTCGGAAATCCCTAATAAACTGCGAAGCACCCTCACCAGTTTATCCAATCATCCCCGACATTCGTTACAGACAAAAAAATCGGCAATAACCAAGAACCTTTATTCGCGCAGCACCCTTCCGACGAATATACTCCGGCCACCATCAGGACGATGGTTTTGTGTGCCAAAAACTGGAGGCTTTGGGCAGGGATGCCTTACGGTCGTCAATTGAGATTGGATCGCCGACGGCGAGTCTTGCGCGACAACATCTTGCGCAGTGCTGCGGATAGCCCCGCGCCTAAACCGATAAACCGCTCCCCACGCAGTGAGCGAAACAGCGTCAGTTCCTCACCCAGTAGCGCGGTCACACTCGTCGGCTATTCCCAGGAAGTGCGTGGCCCCTGTCAACAACGACTTGTTCATTTTATCCCTGTCCGTCCTTCTTCCTTGAGCGCCGTCATCGGCTTGACCATTCTTTCGATTGGATTGCTGGTCGGCCTCCACTACATTGTTTGGATTGCCGGTCCGGACAGTTGGCGATCTACCCCCCTCTCTCTGCTCCTAGATGTCCGTTCCAGAGTGGGACTGGCTGGCTGGATCAATATTCAGCTATGGCTGATCATCGCCATTCTGTGCGGAATGATTTTCCAGATACGCAAACATCGCCTCGATGACTATCGGGCTCATTATCGCGTCTGGCTGTGGCTCGCCATCGCCTCGTTGCTTGCCAGTATCGAGGCGGGGACAGGACTCACCCAAGTCCTTGCGGCAAGTGTCGAAACATTCGGTCGACTCAATTTCGGTTGGTCCGGTCGAACTCTCGTCGAGGTTTCCATCGCCACCGCCGTCGGCATGCTCGCGTTGCGGATTTGCAGCGAACTTCGCGCCTCCACCGTTAGTCAAATCTTGTGGCTGGTGGGTTTGATATGCTGGGTCCCTAGCGCGCTTTTAGCCAGCCAACTGATCAAGACGAACCTCGGCCCAGATTATGTTCATCTATATATCGGAGCCCTGTGGTTAAGCGGCAAAATGTTCGTCATGCTGGCTGCGCTTATCTACCTGAGACAAGTCTACATCGCCGCACAACGTCGCTTTGTCGAACGATCTCGACTAACGCAAACCAGTTGGACAATCAATTGGAATAAGCTGCGTCAAAAAATGGAGGATGCTGACAACGAATCTTCGACGACCGTTGCGAAAGTGCGAAAAAATACACGCAGGAAAAATGTGGACGACGAAACCATTGAATCGGCATCTCAATCCGGCCAACTTCCTGTTGACGATGCAGCACCGCGCAAACGCTCATCCAACATCCGCTGGTCAACCTTCTCCCATTGGGTCGCTTCAGGTATGGCGAAGCTGCCATTACCCAAAGCCAAAGCAAAAGAGAGACAAGCCGGTCCTGCTGATAGCTCGAACGCCGCATCTATGGCTTCAGAAATGCCAAGTGCCCCAACCATCAAGTCGGCCCCTCCCGCCAAGAAAAATGAAAAACTTACCGAGACGAATACGGAAAAACCGAAACGGAAATGGCGCATCCCGCGTCCGAATTTCAGCGGCATATTCTCGTTGCGAAAATGGATACGCTTACCGAGCCTCGCATCTCTCAATCCAATCGCGCGCATGCAACTGAAGCCTCCAGCAACCGCTGATTCCACCACCAAAGATGCAGAGACAAAGCCAGCGACAACTTCCGCAAATTCAAACACACCTCGCCCTAATAATGGCCCGCTCCCGTCAACCGCTCCGCTCGCTCGGCCTACAACCCAAGCCGCACCAGCTCGCCCCAATCAGCCTGGTCCTTTGAGTCCCGCTAATCGGACGGCGAGCCAACAGGATGACGACGACCTAGACGACGATGACTACGATAACCAGGATCGCAAACTTTCCAAAGCCGAACGCAAGCGGCTCAAACGCTTGCAACAAGAGCAACGACGAAATGCGGCCTAAGTTGTAGCTTCAATCCAAAAAAGTTCGGACTTCCTGCAAAAAATCGTCCGAAAGTCGCGCCGCGGCTCGCAACCGCTACCCCTAGGGCTTGGCTAGAAAAACCAGTAAAATTCTCCGTTATACTGGCGCGAACCCGAATTGCTTACGGATTCGCGTTAACCATCCATTTTGGAGTTTCCACCAATGACTGTTCGAACCCGCTTCGCCCCCAGCCCAACCGGCTACTTGCATATCGGTGGAGTACGAACGGCTCTCTACAACTGGCTTTTGGCCAAGCAAGCCGGCGGCGAATTCCTACTGCGAATCGATGATACCGATCAACAGCGCAACGTGGATGAAGCCCTACAACCCATCCTCGATGGCTTTCGCTGGCTAGGAATGCTCTGGGATGAAGGCCCCGATGTCGGTGGCCCTTATGCACCGTACTTTCAATCTCAACGCAGTCTTCGTTATCAAGCAGCCGTCGATGCACTGCTCGCCTCAGACCATGCCTACCGCGATTTCGCAAAACCCGAAGAACTCGCGCAGCAAAGAGAGCAAGCCGAGAAGGCTGGCAAGACATTTGTGTACGACCGAGCCTGGATGGCACTCAACGACACCCAAGCCGCGGAATGGACAGCCCAAGGTCGCCAAGCTGTTGTTCGCTTAAAGATCCCACGGGAAGGCAAATGTCAATTCCATGACTTGATTCGCGGCGATGTCGAGTTTGAATGGTCCTCAGAACAAGATCACGTAATTCAACGCGCCGATGGTACATTTCTTTATCACTTGGCAAGCGTTGTCGACGATTACGATTTTAAAATTACGCATGTTGTTCGCGCCGTTGAACACCTTCCCAATACACCTCGCCAAGTTTTTATCGCCCAGTCGCTCGGATATGCGCTCCCGACCTATGCTCATTTGCCTTACGTTGCGGAACCGGGTGGCACGGCCAAGATGAGCAAACGAAAACTTGATAAATATTTGAAGCAAGCCGATTTCAAGAATCTGTATGAGCAGGGTCGATCGATCGCCGAAAAGATCGGACTGCCCATGTCACCGGAAACCTTCAACCCCGTCGTCGTAGACTTCTACAAACAAATCGGCTTCCTACCCGAAGCGATACTCAATTATTTGCTTTTGGTTGGCTGGTCTCTCGATGATTCGACGGAGGATTTCACCGCTCAAGAGATGATCCAATCTTTTTCCTTGGAACGTGTCAACCGTGCCCCCGCAAGCTTCGATCCTCAAAAATTGGTCGCCTTCCAGGCTCGCTGGATGCAGCGTTTAGATCTCAAAAAGAAAGTGGCCCTTGTGCTCCCCTACCTGCAAAAAGTCGGTTGGATCACTTCGCCACCCCCCTGCTCCATCGCTGAGCGAATCGAGAAAGTGGTCCGAGCGGCCGGCGATCGACTCAAAATCGCTGGCGATATCTTGCAGTACGATGAATTCTTTGTCGACGACGCTCAACTCGCTTATCAAGACGCCGATCTGCAAAAACGAATCGCCAGCGTACCCGATGCCCCACAATGGCTGAGCGAATTTTCCGAGCGACTGAAACAAACCCGTCCCAATCACGCGGCAGAATATGAACATTGCCTTAAAGCTTATCTAGAAGAAAAGCAATTGAAGATCGGTCAAATCATCCATGCACTGCGGGTCGCAATCACTGGCAAAGGACTCGGTGTCGGGATGTTCGAAGCGATGGAAATTCTGGGTACCGAATCCATTTGCTGCCGTATCGCGCAAGCTCTCGCCAAAGCTCAAACCGCTTGAGACAACCGCCGGGAGTATTTCCAAAAAACGCTCCCTCCGAGCGGCAATGTAAAGGAGTTGCATAGAGAAAAAACGGCTCAAATCACGGCCCCTACTATCGAGCAACTTCAAACTTTCTAGCAACGTCGTGAAAGCGTTGGGGACCGATTTGCATCAGATGCTGCGTCTGTATATTCCCTGGGCCGCCTAGTCCTTACCGTAATGCTTCACTTGCTCCCAAAACTCCTCGAACGCACCATCCCGATGAAAGTTCGGGCTGTTATCGATATCGTGACATTCAAGGCATTTTTCTTGAGCCTGCGCGAGCGGGAGTCGCATTTCTTCACGCAACTGTTTTAATAACGTCTCATCCGCTTCGATGTCGCCATTTTCGGCTGCAACATGCTCGCTCCCCGGACCATGGCAATTCTCACAACCATTCTCCATCATCAATGGAGTCTTCTCGACGGAAAGATACCCGCTCTCATAGGGATAGAACTTCTGCGGATTCCAACCCGTCACGTGGCAACTCAAGCACTCCGGATCAAAATGTCTCGCGATATCTGAACGCTCTCCAGGTTTGATAATGGACTGGGTCGCATGTGCGTGAGGCGTATCTTTCCAAATATCAAAAGCCGTTGTATGGCATTCAGCACAACTCTCTGTTCCCACAAACTTTCTACCCGTAGGGTGAGACGCAGGCACAACCTCCAGTCGCTGAAAACCTTGCTTCTTCAACTGCTCTTGATAATCTCGAAATGCGTCCATCATTCTGGGAGAATCTTCGAACTGCGATGACAACGCAATCCGCTGGTAACGTACCGGATTGTTGACATCATCATAGAGTCCCACCAATCCAACATACATTCCCTTAACACCAACTTGAACCATCAATGACTTTGTGCCTTCAATAGGTTCAGGCAGATAGGTTGGTTCACCTTCGCCACCGGCAGTTACCACTAAATCAAAGCCTGGTACGGTTCTCGCCAGCTCAGCCGATTCCGATAAGTTAGCATGCGCTAACAAAATATAGTAATCACACTTCTGCTCTCTAAGCTCAGCCATCGCTTTCTGCAACGAAGTTACCGGATCCTCGATCAATATCTCACCACTAGCGATATCGGGCTTCTTGGTTTTGCCCAAAACCGATGTGACTCCAATCTTGCGTTGCTGTATCTCGATCACCTGCCATGGATTCATCAACGATGGATCCACAATGCTGACATTGCTTGACGTAAATGCTGTGCGCTGGTTACCCTCGGAAGCCGTAATCTGCAACAACTCCGCACTTGAAAGAAGTAAATCTTGCTCTCCTAACGCAATGGCTCGATACCCCATCTCTGCCATCGCCTCGGCACTAAAACGGAAGATTAACTCCGCTTGCCGGCCCTGGCGACGAACCTGACTTCCCGCGTCTAATGGAACAACATCCCAACCTCGATTCTGAATCAACTTCAGCAATGTGTCGCGACGATTCAATCCACCTTTCTGATTCTCCAGCCCCGTGCAACCGCACGGCTCAATGTAACCCTTCTGCTGGCCAGTCAAAAATAAGGCGGCCCATGGCTTGGGCCAATCGCTCGCAATCTTTTGGTTCTTCTCCGCTTCGGTCGCTACTGTGAGTGGCGTGCCCGCACTACGCTCACTATCGGTTGCCAGCTTGCTGCTGCCTCGATCCGTCTTTTCAGAAGCGTTGTCTGAAGCATTGATCGAAGCGGCCGCAACCGCTTCCAGAATGGCCCCCTTATCCTCCGATGTCTGACTCGGCTCACTCACTTTACCCGTTTCATTCGCCTCCGAGTCGACCTGCAAACTCAATGATGCTGTCGATGATGGCGCAACCGTAGAGCCCGCGGTGGGTCGCACAGGCGTTGTTACTGCCGATTCACCCGCGCCCCCCTTCTCCATCGTAGCGGTAGAGTCCGCCGAAACGCTCTCGGTCGATTTCGGCATTTCGTTCCTTGGCTCATCGCCAGAGTCCGATGGCGGACCGCCTGCCGCGGTTGAAGACTTTTCGCTAGCATCCTTCGGCTCTCCACTGCTTGGCAAACTCGTGTTTGGCAAACTGGGGGCCTTAAGGCTCGGGCCCGGCCCGGTTGACTGCTTCTCGCCTTGAGCCAACTGAGTCTTGCTCCCTTGCTCGCAGCCCGTTGCAAATACCACTAACAATACGGGAAGCATAAACAGGCAGGACCAAGATCGCAAAACGGTCAAGTCGAAGGATGTCCCAGTTTGGCTATTTTGTTGCTCGAAGAAATACTTGGTCACCCTCTCGACTCCTTCTTCATTCGTCTGCGGTTACCACCAACCGAAGGTAGATCGGAATTTCTTGTTCGAATTCTGATTGGGACTTTAAAACAATTTTGGCGAAATTATTGGTCGCGGTTCCTGGGTAATTTGATAGCGGCCCATCCTTTGGAACCACAATTTCCAGCGGGTACAAAAGACTTTCGCCGCGGTTGGTTGGCTCGCCCAATTGGACCTTCAGTGCATCTTCGGGAACATTACTGGAGACCGACAGTTTCGCCGTGTCGCGATGAGGCCCCTTTACCGAAATGAAAACCTTGGTTTGTTTACCCTCGCTTTGCTTGATATCACCCAATTCCAAGATGTTGTATTCCAAGTTGAAATTTTTGCCGCCGAGAATGGTGACATCGCCAACCCCACGACCGCGAATACCACATTCCAATAACGAACTTTCCTCGATATCGGTTTCGATTCGCATTGCGCCATTGAGTTTTCCTTGTGGAAATCCTTGGCTGAGTTCAATCGTGACCTCGAAGATCTGCGTTGCTTCCTTAAAGTCTTCGTTGGTGTTCTCTGCCAGAGGAATCTCTTGATGCGTAAACTTCAAGAGTTTTGCATTTTCCGGCTGACTCCATTCAATTTTTTTGATCTTCACTGTTTCCTTCGCGAAGTTGTAGACGCGTACTTTCTTAATCAATGGTTCGTTGGTGGAGAATTCACCGAGGTCGAGCAAATCAGGATCGACCAGCAGTTTGTCCACAACGATCCCCTTGACTGTCAACTTTATCATCGGTTGTCGCGGATCGTTGGTTCTGATTTCAGCGGACTGAGCGAATTCGATGGCAGAAGTTTCCGTTTTCCATTCGAGCGTGATGCCGGTCTCTTCCCCGGATTGCAGTTGAGATTTGTTGAGTGTCCCGATGGTGCATTTGCAAGTGGAACCTTCAACTTTCAAATCGAGAGGGGATTTCCCAATATTCTTGATCACAAACGTGTGCGACTTTTTAGAACGCCTTTGCATCGTGCCAAAGTCATGCAGTGCACCGTTGAGCAATTGGGCTTTGGGGGCGGTGTCAGGCAGAAAGGGTACTAGTGAACCCCCTGCTGGAACATTGACGGGAAATCCTGAACCGATCTTTCCTGTAGGCGAATCTCCGTTTTCCGGATCGCTGGGCTGATTGCCTTCCTTGTCGGATGACTCACCATTGGCTGGTTTCTCTCGATCCGGGAAATCTTTACTGACCATTACCGGTTCGAAAGGGCTCCCCTCTTTCTTTGGAAAATCGACAGGACGCTGTTCGAATCGTTCCTGGACACCATGGAAGGTTCGGCTGTGGCCGGCAAACCCCAGAAGTATACCTACTACGATCGCCAAGGATACAATCGCCAGAAATCGAATCATTTCCGAACCCTAATTATCAACGAGTAGATGGAAGGATGCGTTGAAGAACCTCAGTGGCGGGGACCCAAAATGGATCACCCTCCTGGTCTCCTATTGTACTATCGCGGCCTGTAAATCCAGGCCACCAGATCCGTTGTATCTGCAATTTGCGATCGAGATGGGAGTGCGATTGATCTATTTGGAGAGCCCTTTCCGCTAAACCCCTCGCCGACTCGTGCGCGCCCGACGCCTCCTGAATCGCCGCCAGCTGCAACACTATACCCGCATCGTTCGGATATCGCCGCTCGGCGGCTCGATAGTAGCGAGTCGCCAAGTTCAGCAAATCTTCATCAACTTCGCCCGTTGAATTCGCTTGGTGGCTCTTGGCCAAGAGCCACACCCAGTCTCCCGCATTTCGATACAGGGCCGAACTGGCTGGATCATGTTGGATCCAAAACTCGATAGCTTCAAGGGCTTTTTGCCGATCCGTGGAAGATCCGCCCAGCCCTTTTTCTAGCCAATATCGGGCCCAAAATTGACGCGGTCTCGGATCCAGCGGATCCAGCAGAATGGCGTTTTGCAGGGTTGTTACGTTGGATCGGCCGCCAAAGTTCAAAGTATTCAGCACCGGCAGCAACTTCATGACGGGATTCCAAGCCGTCCCAAGAAATA
>JBIKMB010000392.1:0-3400 GCA_044359485.1 Pirellulaceae bacterium
GGCCGCAGTGCCCAGGCCATCTCAGCCAAGGCTCCATTCACCTTCGGGTTGCCTTGCGTATCGGCGATGATGGTGAAAGCATACGGAGTGTTCGGCAGCGAAGCGGTCTGGAACGAGAGAATATCGCCGCGGTGTTTTCGATTTGTGGTGGGTTCTTCGACGAGCACTTGATAATAGTAACCGGTTTCCGGCTTAAGATTGCGGAGAACGGCGGTGTGCAATAAGCCATCCTCACTCGATGTCTCGACGCTCTCGGTAAATGTTGAGGTTTCGCCGTAACGGACGGTTACCTTGGCGGGCTGGTTCAATTCGCACATCACTCGGATGCTGTCTGTGGTGGCAAATTGCAAATAAGGCTTGACCAAAAATGAAAAATCTCGGTTTGGATCAGGCACTGCTGGAAGCGCGACGAGTTCCTGTTGATGCTCGAAATCATGCCGTACCCATTCCGCCTTGGCGGCCAGGTCATAGATGAGAATCTTTGCTAGCCGACCGTGTAGAGGGAATGTTTCGTTATTATCTAGATAGACCCCAGCGGATAGCTTGGCGGATTCGGGGTAGACAATATCTCCCTTCGCTTGTTTCGATTCGGCTTGCAATTCCCCATTGATCCAGAGTTGCATTGACTCGCCATCATAGATGGCTACCACATGATACCATTTGCCCAATTCGAATTCTTTGGAGCTGGCGATGACCACAAATTTGCCGTTACCGTCGTCGGTGGCAGCACTGGAGAGTGAAAAGGTAAATTTCCTATTTTGGTAACCGAGAATCCAACCTTTTTCGAAGTCTCCGTTATCTTGGAATGCGCCTACCACTCCGCCGTCAGGGAGAACCGAATCGAGCGAAACCCAGGTGGAGAGCGTGAGCATTTTGCTGGGGAGTGCCGCTTTGACAGTATCCCAATTCTCCTGCGCGACAAAAAATTCGTCAGCACCCGAGAGACGAACATAAGCGAGGTTGCGAAGCGCTTCGAATTGGGGTTCTCCGGTGATTTTTAGGTTGGGTCCTAGATCACTTTTCAGGATAGATTCTGCCGCGTTATCGGATTTAAATATCCAGCTGCATCGCGGATCTGGGCCATCGTGTCCCAATGCGGAGAAGCAAGAAAAGAAAAAGCCCCAGAATTGCAGTATCAGGTACCAATGTATGCGGTGGAACATGTGGTGAACTTATGGCTCCCTGTCAAGTCGAACTCGGAAATCGTTTCGATGATGGATTCAAAGAAAAGCCTGTTATGCCGCTGCGACATCACAGGACTTTAGCTGCAGCTCTGATACTATTCTTGCACAAAATGCGCACCAAGCCATCAACCCCTTCAAAATTTGATCCGTACGACGCGGGCCCAAGCTGATTTCATGGGCGGTGACCTGCGGTACGTTTTCAGCGGGGCTCCGCGATTCGTGACGGATCTTGGTGGAGCCCAATAATTCGAACATATTCTCTATGTTTCTTGAATCATTATCAGCCATGGCGATGAATCTCTGGTCATGTCGCTTCTCGCTGGTCTGCGAGTTTTCCAGCGGTGCAACGATTTACCTTTCCGCCATAACATCAGGTTTGGGTTGAGACATGGCAATGGTGCTGGAAACGCAGTCAGAAACGAAGGCTATCGCGGTTTTTGTTAAGTTATTACTAAGAATTACCGGTATGATGCGGTGGTGGTTGATATTCCGGCAGCACACACCGACTAGGTTGCCCGTGACGTCCAGGTGTTCTTTTACGATCGAGCCAATTGGAAATGGAGGGGATGTAGCGACAATCCTCGGTCCCTTGGTTCGATCGGCAAGAGAACACGTACAGCTGTACGTATAAAGAAAACGCGGCTCATTGATATGAAGCGATGTAATGGTACTTTCTTATCTTGCAAAATTCGTGATGAAGATTTCCTGCAGAGGATTGCTCCCCTTTGCGAAAAGATAAGTGGGTGTCGGAAAAACAAGCGGCGGCAAGTTCTAGAAAGGTTAGAGTTTCATGCGTTAATTCAACGAATACGTCTATTTTTCGTGGGTAGGCCATATTTGTTAGCATAGATGCCGCAATACAGTGAAAGCAGAGTTGCAACCACGGCCACCGCTTTTTTGCCAGTAGCTAGATCTTTACTCTCGGTCTTCGGTTGATCGTCGACGAAGTGACTTCGTTGCCTATTGGGACGGGACATTTTCGAGAGCAGTTGCGACAGCGAATTCTTCCTTCTTTGTTGGGCTTTTTTCAAGATGGAGTTCTTTTGCATATTGCCGCGTATCAGCAGAATCGGAAATACTACGAGAGATATAAGAAAAAAGATCATCATAAAACAGACTATACCAGAGGGGCCGGAACGTTCTTTGCCTTCTGGAACTCGCCCCTCAAACATCGCAATAAGGACTAAGAACCTATCCGAATACCATGAATTTTTTAAATGTGTAGTAGGCACAAGCGAACTGTAAGTTTGCGATGTAATTTGTTGCCTTTTTATCCCAGCGTATCAGTATGCCTCGGAAGCGGTTGAGCCAACCATGAGTACGTTCCACAACCCACCTTCTCGGCTTTCGCCTGCGGTCGCGTAAGAGTGTTTGCTCCTCTCCGCGGGATCGAATGTGGGCGCGATAGCCGAACTCTTCGATAATCATTTTTCGTATCGACGCTGAATCATACCCTTTGTCTAAACACAAACGCTCCACTCCTCGGCCTTGATCGATCGGTACTCTTCTAAAGCAGTCTTCGAGAGTAGATCGCAAAAGGCGGATGTCGTGAGTATTAGCAGCGCCAACGGAAAGACCGACAGGGATTCCCATCGCTTCCGTTATCAAAGATCGTTTCGTACCTCTCTTGCCACGATCCGTTGGATTTTTGCCCGTTTCTTCATGGCCTAGCGGTGATTTCGTCATTGCGCAATCTGCGCTTTGCCAACTCCAGTTTAGTCCAATCAAATCGTCATATTCCTGTAACGCAAGTTGCCATATTGCATCGAAGACGCCAAGTTCAACCCATTCTTGGAAATACTGATGCGCTGTGCTGCCGGGTGCAAAACAGTTTGGAATTGCTTTCCATTGACACCCGGTACGTAAGCGGTAGAAGATTGCATCCATAATGGATCGTAAATTTTGCCTCGGTCTGCCACCTTTCGAACTGCTGGGGTACTTTGGTAAAATCTGTTCAATCTTATTCCATAGAACATGTGGAATCCGAAAACCATCAAAGCTTGTTGAACCGTCCATAGTAAACCCATCCTGGATTAAGAAGTGTGGTAACTCCCTTTTCCTTGATGGGTTTACTTTCTTGCAATAGCATTTATTCAGTTAGGGTTTTCGGATAGGTTCTAAGCTCGACTTTTTCCGTTTCAGTGATCGCTGTTGCCAGGAACTGGTATAGGTAAAAGCGGCCTCCTTGCACAAGAATTGTGACTTACCACAGTTAC
>JBIKMB010000393.1:0-3397 GCA_044359485.1 Pirellulaceae bacterium
CTGTAAGCCGTCCATGGTAAACCCATCCTGGATTTGGAAAGTGTGGTAACTCTCTTTTCCTTGATGGGTTTACTTTCTTGCAATAGCATTTATTCAGTTAGGGTTTTCGGATAGGCTCTTAAGCAAGTCCAGCACAAACATCCTTTTTTCGTGGTAACTCTTGACGACTCGACTTTTCACCACTTTTTATCCTGAGAAACAAACACAGCGACGCGCGGAGTATGAGCACTGCCTAGCTGTTAATTTAAACTGTTCGGCCATTTCTCACGTTTATGTTCTCGACGAAATCTCGGAAACACTATGCGTCCACGACAAGCTGAGACGCAAACCTATTTCCCAACGCCCGACCTATCACGATTTTTTCCATTGGATCAACTCGCTCGTAAATGAACACGATTATTCTATTTTAGCTAATTCAGATATAGCACTGGATGACTCCATTCAAATTATCAAGAAGTTTGATTGGAACACCTCGAAAATGTGCCTTGCCCTTTCTCGTTGGGATATCGATCCCCAGGGTGACGCGAGCCTATTTGAACACGGCGACAGTCAAGACGTTTGGGTTTTCAAAGGAAAAATTGAAGGGGTAAACGGCAACTTCCCCCTTGGCGTCTACGACTGCGATAACAAAATCGCATGGGAGCTAGAGCAAGCGGGCTACCGAGTTATCAATCCTTGTTATGCCGTTCGGACTTATCATCATCATCAAAGCGGCTATCGATCTTATGAGATAGGAATCCGACCCGATTACGGAATACGACCTCCGTTTCGCTATGTCGAACCTGACAACTATTGGGGTTTGTTTCGCGCTTGGAAAATAAAACGTGAACTGAAACTTGACTACCTCCCATGGATGATGACACGGCAAAGATTTTGGAGATACCCCATCCCAAAACTTGTACTGCGAGTATGCAACAAAATCGGACGCTTGTTGACAAGTCGGAAACAAGTTGTCGAATAATTAAACGCTTTCGATAATTCGCTGCATGAATCTTTTTGTGAGAAAATGCTGGGCAAAAGCAGAAAAACCATTTGCAAGATTCTACGGGTTTTCAACTCTGCTAAAATCTCGAGGTGCAGGACTTATCTGTCCAGTCTACCATATCTGCCGAGATCAACCGCCTGCGTGGTGGAACAATCGCTACCGTATTAAGTCTCTAGCGGACGTAGAAAAAGATCTCGATTTTTTATCACGTCTAGGGGCCTTTGTCAGCCTACAAGATTTACTCGATTGGCGGCATGGAAAAACAAGCAAACCGAATGGTTGTTTCCTGAGTTTCGACGATGGATATCGCGAAATTTACGATACAATTGCACCGCTCCTCATGCGAAAGGGAATACCGGCGACATTCTTTGTTATCAGTTCGATCATTGATAATCGTCAACCCTTCCATGAAGACATGTCCGGAGCCATTCAAACTCGTCTAATGCAAGGCACTCCCACGCTTCGTCGCCAAGCATTAGAAATCTGTCAACAGCATCACATTTCTATAGAGAAGGCTTTAAGATGTCACACCCCCAACTGGAATTTGCTGAGACGGCTGGCCGAATTGGTCGATTTTCGATGTAACGAATGGCTCCGCGAAGAAAATCCCTACTTGACCTCAAAACAACTTATCGAATTAGCAGCACAAGGTTTTGGAATTGGCGCACATAGCGTCGATCATCCGCTGTTTTGCGATATCTCGGATCAGGACCAACAGGACCAAGTCGCGCAGAGTGTCGCAGCAATAGCCGATAGATTACAGCTTTCGTATCGGATATTTGCCTTCCCATACGGCGAGTTTAATATTTCCAAGTCATCCCTGGCATCTTTGCTTTCCACTCACCCAGTCGATCTTTTTTTTGGTACACGTGGAATTACGGTAGATGAATTTGAACCGCTTTTGGTCCAAAGAATGTTAGCTGAAGATCATCTTGGAACATTTGCGCACCATGTTCACCGAGAATTGCGATTACAGAGAAATCGTACTTGGCTTAATCGAGGGGTCGTTCAACGTACGGCCTAATAGCTTAAATGCGATCCCCTATCATTTCGATTATTATCCCACATTTTGAACGCGCTGAATTACTCGAAGAAACGTTAAGCTCCATCGACAAACAGTCGTGTTCTTATTGGGAAGCGATCGTTGTTGACGATGGCTCGGCAGAAGCAACTTTTCAGAAAGTTGCTTCTTTTGCTAATGATAAAGTACGTGTCTTGCGGCGAGAAGCGGGAGTCAAAGGACCTTCTTTTTGTCGAAATCTAGGGATCGAGGCAGCGCGAGGGGAGTATATCCTTTTTGTCGATTCGGATGACTTGCTGGCAAGACATTGCGTTGATCAACGCCTGCATGAAACGGCAAACTCGCCCAATGTGGATCTGTGGGTTTATCCAGTCGAACTTTTTCGCCATTCTCCCGGTGATATACGTGAGGCGTGGAATGATATGCGGCGAGGAAAATTCTCGGATCCATTGCGGAGGTTTTTAGTGTCCGATTCGCCATGGTGTGTCTCGTCAACTCTCTGGCGACGCGACGTCTTGCGGGAACTAGGTGGTTTTAATGACCGCGTAATGTACGGTGACGATTCCGATCTCCACGTCCGTGCTCTGCTATCGAAATGTTCCTATGTGGAATATCCCGAGGCAGTGCCCGATGTTTATATTCGACGATCCGAAACTGCCAGAATTACCAATAGCAGTGGTAGGCAACTTCTCGCATCGCGACGTGTTCGCTTAGAGGAAGGAACTCGAACGCTCGATAAGTACCAAGCGAATAATGAATTAAGAGAGCTATGGGAGGGTCAATATTTTGTAGAGGGGGAATTCTTGATGTTTACTCAGGCAGGATCACAATCAGACATTCTAGCTTTACTGCAATTATGGTCCCAAAATTACCCTGCATCTGGGCGACGTATTCGCTTAGCTTCCCTTTACTTTCGCTGGTGCTACTATTTTCGGAAGCGATTTTATGTGGCGGTTCGTATTGCCCGACGAATAGCGATGCAAATTTTTCCGATCGGTTGGTTTCCTAGTCAATTGCGTGTACGGTAGACTGCCCGATGGCTATGAAACTAAAAGTTCGTTTACTCTCCCCCTGGACGGAGCGTGTTGAGACCGAAGAAGCGATCTTTTCAACCACCATAGCAACCGAGCAGGCGGATGCATTGCTTTGCGAATGGTCGCCATCCCCGGAGTTGTTTACTTTTCCGAAAAGAAAAGCCTGGTATTGCTGTGAACCGCAATGTCAATTTCAGCGGATTGAAGGAGGAAGATGGCCGCGAATAAAAAAACAGTTGAAGGAGCACGAATTTCTGTATCATGGTCATACTGATGCTCGTTTTCGTGTCCCACACATAACCCACTTCGAACCGTTGGAAATGAATGGAAATCGCGATCGTCAGGATCGCGCGATTG
>JBIKMB010000180.1:0-11784 GCA_044359485.1 Pirellulaceae bacterium
GGGATGTCGGGAATGCTCGCGTCGTCAGTCGATACAGGATGATTAACCCGAAACAGCCTATCACTCCATCCAATGATTGATCGGCTCACCCCTCCACCATCACCTTCGCTACGCCAGCTGCTTTGGAGAAATCATCCTCGGTCACCAGCAAGTAACTTTGCTGCGCGATGCGTGGTGAGTTGCCAAGCCAAGAGCAGACCACGTGCAGTGGGAACTCACGCTGCAGTTCCGTTTGTCTGCTGGCACGCATCGAGTGGAACAATCGTGGCCAACCCGAGACTCCGGCGCGTCGCAGTAGATCTCGCCAAGGAGTTTGGTGCCATGAGAAGGCTGATTGCGAGGGTGAACCTTTTGGTGGAGGAAAAGTGAAGGGTAGCGCCCCCGATTCCGTTGAATTTAGCCCCCACAATCGCTTCAAGCAGTTCACACCGGCTCGGTGCTGACATCGAGTAACCCAACTGCTGTGCATGCTCATGCATAAGCACAGCACATCACGCCGACTCCGTCTGCTTGTCGCCTTTTTCCTTGAGTCGATTGAGCACCTGAGTGACCCGAGCACGGCTGACGCCTAAGAATCGGGCCAGGGCAGCACGGCTTTCAACCTTGCCCGAGTCCAGCAGGGACTGGTAGTAGTGCGCCAGCTTCATGCGATCTGGACTTGGGCCACGTCGCTTCCTTTCGGGCTTTGGCCGCTCTGGGATCGCATTCCAGGGGAATAATTCGTAGGACCGCTGTCGTCCTAAAGTGTTGACCACGTAAGCACCTAGCTCTATCAGACCGCGATGTGAATACCGAGCGGGTTGGGGAGCCTTTCAGAATTGGTTCGAAACTGAGCCAATCTGGTAAACACAAGAAGCCGAGACGAGAGTCTCGGCTTTTTTCGTTTAAATCCCGCGTTTTCTGGGGTTTCTTGTTAACCGCCGTCCCAAGTTGTTCGTCTCTTCCTGCCAGGTCAACGTCCAGGATCGCTCGTTTCCGGGTCCCCACCCCGCTCAGGATAGCGAAATCTCTCGGACTCTCTCGGTTAACGGCGGCAGACTGGTTAACAGAATTGGGCTCGGTAGAGAGTTTGTTGGTGGCGCTCTCTAGAGAGTTTGAGATAACTCGCGCGCCGAAGGTCGGTGTATCCAGTCACGTCGCGCTGCAAACTCGGTTCGTCGCTATGCCGCCTGCTAATTTCACGAAAATCGCTCTCAACTTCGTTTTGTCAATCCATTTGGAGAATTCTGTCACAGGGACAACGGTTCGCGGAGAGATATTAGTGAAGCAGGGTTCGCCCCAGTAATTACGCCACGCGCGGAAAGGTCGTTGACCATCGAGTGCTTGATCGCCGTTTGAACAAGGAAACCAAGTATGAATATCAGCCGTCGTGATGTGATTGCGGGAGCCGTCGGTACGACAGTTGGCGCTGGGGCACTTTCCCTCGTCGGACTTGCAAATAGAGCAGCGTCCGTAGACGCTGCTGCGTCACGATTGAGTTTGAGAATTGAAGGAGACTTTCGAGTTCTTGAATCCAACGGTTTGCCCGGGCACGCCATCGGTGACTTTCCTAATCGACACGATCCAGTCGCAGTCCGCCCTCAGTCGCATAAGCTGCGTATGCCGGCAAAGCCAATCCAAAATGAAAATCCGCTACCCATCAACATGTGGTGGTTCGGCGTCGCCGTGAATGGCGTGCCGTTCGATCCGTCCGGACCATTCTGGAACAGCGATGCTTCCGCTGGCTGGCAGTTTGAAGTCTTGCATCCGGCGAATTCTATTGCATTAGGAATCGATCGAAACAATGCACATACGCAAGGCGGAGGAATGTACCATTACCACGGTATGCCTTCTGGTCTTTTGGCAAGCTTGATGAGTTTAGATCCCTCGCGCCGAATGATGTTGGTTGGCTACGCTGCGGATGGATTTCCGATTTACGGACCCGAGTCTCCTGAGTCTCCGGACGATCTGCAAAGCCCCATTCGCCGGCTACGATCGAGTTATCGACTATCGGATGTCAAGCGAGCCAGCGGGCCACTTGGTAAGCCCGACGGACGATTCTGTGAAGACCACATCTACGAACTAGGTTTCGGCGACCTGGACGAATGCAACGGACGGTTTGGATGCACGCCGGAGTTTCCTGACGGTACGTACTATTACGTCATTACGGACAGTTTTCCGTTCATTCCGCGACTGTACCGTGGCCAGCCTGACGCGAGCTTTACACACGGCCCGCCTCCGGGTGTATCGCCGCCGATTCCGCCGGAGTTGCGAGCTTATCGAGGTGTCTAGGGAGCGATGGACTCCTGGGGGCCTTGGAATCAACGGACGGGGTAAAGATTCTTTCAGAATCGTGTCACGCTACACGCTCTTTGTGGAGAATTATGGAAGCCACAAGGGATCATAATTGGGGATCAGGATTGGAAAGCAGATGCTGGACGAAAATCAACAAATTCAATTTACACGACTTTGGACAGACGCTCAGCCGACGGTCAGTCAGTTTGTCGCGTCGCTGGTAAGAGATCCGTGGGCTGTGCGCGACATTGTGCAGAACGTATCGCTGGTGCTGCTGCGGAAGTTTGCCGAATACGACGAGTCGAAGCCGTTTTTACCCTGGGCTCTGGGTATCGCAAAGTTTGAGATTCTGGGGCATCGCCGAGACGCTGCGCGGGATCGGTTGATCTGCGACTCTTTGTTTCTGGATCAATATACCCAGGCCTGGGCTGATATTGCACCTCGCATCAGTCATGAGATGGAAGCGCTGCGACACTGCGTTGGCGAACTCGATGGGCGACCGCGAACGATCATCAAGTTGCGATACGCCGATGGTGAGACTTCGGAAACGATTGCTGACAAGCTGAACATCACCGCCGAAAACGTGCGCACCATTCTGCATCGGACGCGTGATGTACTCCGGCGATGTGTCGAGAGACACGTCGGCCTGCAAGGAGAATCCGTTTGAGCCAGCCAGACGACAACTTCACTAATGATAGGGCATCGTTCCATCAGCTAATGGAGCAGTGGTTGGAGAGTTCGTTCGACGCGGACCAGCAAGCTGCGCTTTTGAGTCGACTGAAAGAGCATCCCGAAGAGATGCGGCGATTTGTCGAAGCCAATGTTCGTGATCAGATGCTGCGCGATGCCGCTCGCGGACTGATGTTATTGGACCAGGTAAACGAAGTTACCTCGAGTCTACAACAGCCGCAGCGTCGATCGCTCAAACAAATCATCACCGTTGTTGCGAGCTTGGCAGCCTGTCTGCTGGTCGCGTTGTTTCTGTTCCAGAAAAGCGAGCGTAGGGAAGCGGCAATCGAAACGTTTGTGTCGGTAGCGTCGCTCTACCAGACAGACAGTCTCTTGCAGAATGGCGATCGACTTGGCAGCAGGACCATTGAGATTCAGCGTGGGTTCATTCACTTACAGTTTGATGATGGAGTGGAAGTCACACTGCAAGGGCCAGCCCGTTATGAATTGATCGGGCCGGGAAATACTCGTTTGCACACGGGGCTTTTGACGGCAACGGTTCCGCCCGGTGCCGAAGGCTTTCAAGTCAGCACTGCCACAGCCGATGTCGTCGATCTGGGCACTGCCTTTGGAATCGAGATCGATGCTGAAGGCATTCCCGAAGTCTCGGTGTTCGACGGAGAAGTGGAAGTCATACCAACGAACCGGCAAGGCAAACGGTTGCTTCAGGAAGGTGAAGCGGTTCGCGTGAACCAACGGCATGAAATTGAAACCTCGCCGTTCGATGCCGTGGCATTTGAAAAGGTCTGGCCGGTTGCATCGGGAGTTGCTGGTTCCACGGGGGCCTTCCAGTTTGCACCCCATTGGCCGCGACCCATGGGGCTTGTTCAAAGCGACACTGACATTTTCGTACTGCCTGAAGGCTACGCACAACTTCTGAATAAACCGCTCGGAGTAAACATCACTGCACCCGGGAAGGTTCGTGTCGCTGCGGAATTGTCACCGTCAGATATTCCGGCGGGGACGCGGGTGAAGTCTTTTCTGCTGCAGTTCAAGCCATTGGATCTGAGGGACGATCGCGCAACGCCACCGAATCAGCCCAACCCCGATGAGTTGGCACGCATCGTCGGTGAAATCACTTTTGATCGTCCTGTGTTTGGACTGATTGTCGTTGGCGATGACTTGCGCGCCAGTGACGGTCTTTTCTCGAAGCGTGGCGGGCAGTTTCCGCAGAAGGGCCGAGCTTTGGAGTTATCCGGTACGCCGCGCGATGACACGGTCACGTTGAGTGAAGATCGTCGAACCGTAAAGCTTGATCTGGCAGCCCACGGAGCCTTTGGCGATCAAGTGCGTGTCATCGTGGATCAGTCGTTGAAGAATTGAGAAAGTTCTATGAAATCACATCAACAATTGCCTGGGTCGATGATGAACGACAAATATGAGTGGCGTTACCGTTTTCATCCAGCATGCAATGTTGTTGCGCTGCTGATGGCATTGATATCAAGTACTGCAATAGGGCAAGAAAAAATCTCTCAGGAGCAGTTGCAGTTCTTTGAAACCAAGATACGTCCAGTGATGGTCGACAAATGCTATGCGTGTCATTCAGAAAAGGCTGGCGAGATTCAGGGAGGTTTGCTGCTGGACACACGTGAAGGGATACGCCGCGGAGGCGATTCTGGACCTGCCGTGGTGCCGGGAAATCTCCAAGCCAGTCTGTTGATTTCAGCAATCCGATACTCGAGCGACGATTTGGAAATGCCCCCCAAAGACGAAGGTGGAAAACTTGCTGAAAAAATCATTCGCGACTTTGAGACCTGGGTCCGGATGGGAGCGGCTGATCCGCGTGACGGAGCATCGAAAGTGGTAACGCGACCCGATACATCCCAGTCACGTGAATGGTGGTCTTACCAGCCACTGAAGTCTGTCAAAGTGTCATCCTCGAAGATCGCAACGCAACATGCCGACTGGCCCCTGACGGACATCGACCGTCTGGTGGCAGCTCAATGGCAACGAACTGGAGTTTCGCCGGTTGCGGACGCAGAGCCGTTGGTACTATTGCGTCGGCTTCGATTTGATTTGACAGGTTTGCCACCCACTTTGGAAGAAATTGCGTACTTCGAGCAACAGTGGAACTCGCAACCTGATCTTCGTAATGAACTCATTGAGAAAGTAGTTGAATCTCTACTGAACTCTCGTGATTACGCGGAACGTTGGGGACGTCACTGGCTGGATGTGGCTCGATACGCAGAGTCGTCAGGTAAAGATGCCAATCTTGTCTATCCGCATGCTTGGCGTTATCGAGATTACGTGATTGATGCGTTCGAGAAAGACAAGCCGTTTGATCAGTTCGTGCGCGAACAGATTGCGGGAGACTTACTGCCCGCAAAAAATGACTCGCAGCGAGCCGACCAATTGATCGCCACTTCCTTTCTGGCGATTGGCGAGATCCCTATCAACGAGCGGAACCCAAGACAGTTTGCCGTCGATCTTGCCGACGATCAGATTGCGGTGGTGACTCAAGCATTCCTCGGTCAAACCGCTGCCTGTGCGCGATGTCATGACCATCGGTTCGATCCTATTTCACAACGCGACTACACCGCGCTGGCAGGGATTTTTCTCTCAACCGAAACCAAGTACGGAACACCGGGAGCCGTTGGTGGGCGCAACCGTGCGGGATTGGCTGAACTGCCGGCCAAAGCGGGTTTGCCGGTGGTTGGAAGTGGATTGAGTTCTGCCGAAATTCGACAGAAGCAACAAAGGTTGGAGCGGCTTCAACAACAACAACGCTCTGCACGGGCTCAGCGAGCCAATGGCGGCCATGCCACAGACGGACTGTCCGACTTCGACGTGGTTCGGATCAGCACTCAAGTGTCGCAACTGGAATTCGAACTAGGTTTTGTCAACGACGATGGATCAGCGAAAGCTCTGGCGATGGGAGTCAGTGATCGTCCTAGCTCGACACCCCAACCGCGTCGCCCCGGAGCGAATCGTCCCGGTCCCGGTGCTGGGCCAATGCCGGGAGGTCGGCCCAATGGCCCTGTTCGGCCACAACAACCCGGTGGTCCGATGCGGCCCGGTGGTCCTCGGTCGCCGGGAGGACCAGCGCAACCTCGAGGCCCGATTCAACCTGGCGGTCCGATGCAACAGCCGGGTGAGCCAATGGCTGGAGATCAGTCTGGAAGACGCATGCGATCCAGCGGTTTTGAGAGCATCGCGGATAGTCCGCTGTTCCTTCGAGGCAGTATCGAGAATGTGGGCGAAGCCGTTCCGCGAGGTGTTCCCGGTCTGCTTGGCTCGGGAACCGACATTGCGATTCGTCAGGGAAGTGGTCGTCTCGAATTGGCCAACGCTTTGGTGTCGGCCGAGAATACTTTGACATCACGGGTGATCGTCAATCGAGTTTGGCACTGGATGTTTGGACGGGGACTCGTCGAAAGCGTTGATAACTTCGGAACTACCGGCGGGCAGCCGTCTCATCCGGAGTTGCTGGACTACCTGGCGACGCGTTTTGTTCGCAATGGATGGTCGATTAAAGAGTTGATCCGCGACATTGCTCTCAGTCGAGTCTATCGCCTGTCATCGAACTACGACGAGACATGCTTCTCAGCCGATCCCGACAACACGATGTTGTGGCGACACAATTCGCGACGACTGGAAGCGGAAGAAATTCGCGATGGAATGCTGGCGGCATCGGGGCGGCTGAATCGACAGCCTCCGCCAGGTTCGCTGATCGGTCGGGCTGGCGATGGTCCCATCGGCGGCGAGCGTCTTCAAGCGGTGACTCTGGAGCAGATCGAAGGTGTTGCCAACGACTTTCGCTCTATCTACCTTCCTGCAACTCGCAGCGTGAAGCCTGCATTGCTCTCAGCCTTTGATCCTCCTGACAACTCAGCCACCAACGGAGCTCGCGATGCTACCAACGTGCCAGCGCAAGCTCTGTTCATGTTGAACAGCGATTTCGTCGCCGAGCAATCGCAGGCTCTTGCGGATCTGGCATTAAAGGCTCACCCGGGGGCATCTCCTCAGGCTTCGTTTGATGAAAGACTGCGGTTTGTATTCCGGCAGGTCCTTAATCGTGCCCCGACTCACACCGAATCGTCGGCAGCTAAATCTTTGGTGAAAGCAACTGGCAACTCGCGGGCTGCATGGACGAGTATCGTTCGCGGTCTGTTCGGATCTGCAGAGTTCCGATTTGTTGATTGAAGCACTGATACCCTACGTAATTTTGAAAGCGTGACGAAAATGAATGATTCGAAGACCTGTTCAAGAGTGAACGCGCTTTTGACACGACGCGCTGTGCTTCAGTCGACGGCATGCGGCTTTGGCTGGATGGCCTTCTCGGCTTTGGCTGGCACTCAGATAGCACAAGCAGCAGACGACGATTCACCCCTTGCTCCCAAGAAAACTCCGCTGAAACCGACTGCCAAGCGAGTCATCTTTCTCTGCATGAGCGGTGCTCCGTCCCATGTGGACCTGCTGGACTACAAACCCCAATTGAATCGTGATTCGGGAAAGCCGGGGCCTCGGCCCGGTTCGCAGTGGCTGGGGTCGAAATGGAAGTTTGCTCAGCACGGACAGAGTGGCTTGTGGATGTCGGAGCTGCTTCCGCAACTGGCAAAACATGCTGATAAACTGTGTGTGGTGTCATCGATGCAGACCGACGTGCCAGCGCACCCGCAAGCCTTCATAAAGTTGCACACCGGCACTGCGCAGTTTGTGCGCCCGTCCCTTGGTGCATGGACGTTGTATGGGCTGGGAACTGAGAATCAGAATCTACCGGGCTTTGTCAGTCTGACGCCTCCCAGCGGTTTTGGCGGAGCAACTAATTATGGCAGTTCGTTTCTACCGGCGGTCTACCAGGGAACGCGAATCGGGCACAGTGATCGCCCGATTCGATTCGCCAGCGTTCCCAATCTTTCTGCCAAACAGCCAGTTGCCGACCAGCGAAAGGAGTTGGACTTTATTCAAACACTTAATCGCGAAAAGCTGAATCGTGACTCGTTCAATCCAGAAGTGGAGGGCGTGATTCAATCCTATGAACTGGCTTTCCGAATGCAGCGAGAAATGCCAGAGGTGCTCGATCTCGCTAGTGAAACGGCAGCAACTCAGAAAGCTTATGGCATTGGTTCAGAGCAATGTGACGACATGGGACGCAAGTGTTTGCTCGCACGCCGCATGGTCGAAGCGGGAGTTCGTTTCGTTGAGATCACTCATGGCAACTGGGACCATCATTTTAGTCTCAACACGAAACTCAAGCAGAGCTGTGATGAAGTCGATCAACCAATTGCCGCATTGTTGGCCGATCTGGCCCAGCGAGACTTGTTGAAGGACACATTGATTGTCTGGACTGGAGAATTTGGTCGCACTCCCTATGCCGAAGGTCAGGAAGGACGCGATCATAATACGAAAGCATTTTCCATGTGGATGGCTGGCGGCGGCGTGAAGCCGGGAATCACCTACGGCCGGAGCGATGATTATGGCTACGAAGCGGTTGAGAACCCAGTCCAGATCGCAGACCTGCACGCAACCATGCTGGCCATTCTAGGCCTGGACCACGAATCGCTCACCTATCGCCACGCAGGTCGAGATTTCCGACTGACGGATGTAAAGGGTAATGTCATTAACGATATCCTAATATAAGATCAAGATCTTCGTCGCTAGAATTTGACTCACGACTAACCTGACTGGCCTAGCCAGTTTGTTTGACGAGCCGCTTCCACAGCACCCGTTGTTTCTCCCAGTTTGGCATGATCGCAATTGTACGAACTTCGCGTTCGCGGAAGCGGGGGACGGGGTCGGTGGTTGGTTCGAGGTCTAGGATCGCTTGCTGGATGTCGGGGGCGAGATTGGCCAGGTTGATGATCTGCGTTACGCGAGCGCGGGTGATTCCGGCGACACGGGCGATCTCGGCTTGGTCTTTGACTTGGCCGGTGGCGAGTAAGTGTTCAAGTCGAATGGCCAACCTGTGCAAGCACCCGTTTGATCGTGCCGTCTGAAACAAGCTCGTTTACCTTAGTATTCGCATTCTCAACTCCCGAGTCCATCACCGCCGATGGAACCGTATTTTCAGGAGGTCCTGTTGCTGCTTCCAGCAAGATCTCTGCTGTGACCGCCGCATCGAATCTCTCGCTCAGTCGCCAAGCTAGAATCCGGCGCGAGTAGTTATCAAGAACCGCGTGTAAGAAAACGCGACTCCCATCGACCAGCCGAACAATCGTTGTGTCAAAATGCCAATACTCATTCGGTTTTGCTGCTCGCAGTCCGACTCGCGGTTTGGGAGGATAAACCAACTACTTATCTTCTTTCCACTCCATCGCTCGGCCATTTTCATAGATCGCAATCAACTGATATGGATTGCTCAAGTCCTCATTGCTGAAGACGATAACGTGAGGGAGCCGCTTAATGGCTCGCTGCAGATTTGCAAGAGTCCGTTCGAATCTTGTGCGGAGCTTGTCGTCTGGAACATCATGTCCGCCTTGGCAAACTCGCATGGCCACCCTTTTGCTCGACTGGTCGGCACTTTCGATGCGGATGAAGATGAGCACAACGGTGTACCCAAGTGCAGCGTAAGAAGCAAGCTGTTCTACTTTCTCGCCGACGGGATCGGATAGTACTGTTTCAAAGATGAAGCTCTCTCGTTGGTTTACCAGTTCCTTACGGACCGCTGCAGACAATTCGGCTGCCTCATAGGGCGATAAACCTAAGGAAGCGGATAATTCATCGGCATTGATAAACCGCAAGCCTGCATCGGCCAGGTGACTTTCATAGAAAGTTGACTTGCCAGCACCATTAGAGCCAGCCAAAGCGACGATGATTGGACGCTCATCTAGAAAGCCAAACAGTAGCGTCAACGGGGAACCTCGACCGCGATAAATTCACGACCAACGAACCGACCTATTGTTTCGCTCCCATTTTCTTCGATGCGGCATATCAGTTCCGGGTGGCCAGCGACAGGCTTGAAATGCGGATAGGGGCGTTTTTTCAAAATGGCTTCAAGACGTTTGCGGCCTTTGGCCGTCTCCACCTCCGCCAGCAGCTCCGATAACGGCCTCTCTCCTCCAGCCATCTGAAGCGATAGCGCCCGATCGCCGCGAAGCAGAGGCTCGATCGATTTTCCAAGCCCGGCCCAGAATTCAATTTGCCCAGCAATACTCCGTTGCGAGAACGGCACTACTGCTCGAGCATCGTCGACAAGCTCATCAGATAGTTTTACAGGTTGCCCCATGGATTTCACCCTCTAGTCCAATGGTAGCATTTTGCTACCCGAAAGTCCAGTTTGTATTGGATGATTAAACGCTAATTTATGCCCTACGGCGATGAAAGAATATTAGTAGAAATGCGTTTGAGAACTCGAGAAGCCGCTGCGCGGCTGGTGAGTGGATGGTAGAGAGTTGAAAGTAGAGGAGCGTAGAGACTCGCCACGTTTACAAACCGGTCACCATTGAACGTGCCAAAAACTAACTCGCTGCTGGTTAACAACTCTGCTCCAATCTACAGATCGACACGGGGAACGTCCACTGGGCTCTATCGACCGGCAAAAACTGAAAAGCTCGTTTTTCCTGGTTTTTTCGTACCCCAAAGCGATAGAGTCTCGGTTTTGTTCGAGGAGAGTTTTGCTCGCGGAGCCTTGGTTTTCCTACGGAAGAAACGCCCAAAAGTTGACGCTGGACTACGAGAGATCGACGCCCGGCGTTTTTCGTTTTTACCCAACGTTTTGGGCCTTTTCCGCCTCCGCGACGCCCGCCCCAAATATCTCGGTTAGGAAATTGAGATCGAAGGCTACGACAGAAACGCGAGCCGTTCCCTCCGCCACCCTACATCTCTACTGAGAACTCTCAAGATCTCCGTTTCCAAAGACGGGTTTGATTAACACAACGGTAGAAAATCCTAACGGCCAGAAACCTTCTCCAATTTGGGCCCGCCGAAACGTTTAATCCTCCACTCTGTGAGCGAGCCGGTCGCAATTCCGACCGAGTAGCAAACGAGATCAGTCCAGAGAAATCCGAAACCCAGAACTAGCCCACCCAACGTGGTCTGCCGAATCGAGTCGATCCACGGGGCGTGATAGAGCTGGCTGATCTCGACCAGGAAAGCGAGAGCTAGTGAGATCGCCGCCCGCACCAGGATCGGCCGACCAGCTATTAGTGTGCTGACCAACAAAATCAGCATCAGCGCCCCAAGCGTGTCGCCGGCGTACTCAGCCCAAAACGCAGGCAACTGCCCTCGGTATCTGCGTGATGCCAGGCCAGCTATGACGACAACCGTGCGGCTAGGATGTAGATGAATCGAGAGCGAATCAATCAAAAGGTTCTTTCTGTTTCGGTTGAGCCGGGGATGTTCCCTAGAGACTCTATCACCGCCCTTCAATCCATCCATCGCTTGGTCGCCAATACTTGCCGAGTTGCCTGCCTTGACTTGCTGCCTCGGCTGGCGGCATCAAGAAGTCAGCAAGGCGAGTTGTAATTTTGGAAAGCGTAAGAGCATTGCTGTTCAGGTTGGTCTTGCGCAAAAACGCGTTCCACTGAAGCGACTTTTGCTTGTCTTCGGAAAACTCAGTCGTAAGGGCAAGTGGAGGTGTTGTTGGGATAGCCGCTGGACCACGCGATCATCAAACAAGGTGGTTGAGACAGGAGTCGAACCTGCAAAATCACTTGGCTCTCGACCAAGTCGCTTTTCCGGTTTGCGTACTCAACCAATCTGGAAAATGGCGGGTCCAGGAGTCGCACCTGGCCGTCCGAGCTTATGAGGCTCAGCTGAGCGCTGGCTCACCCGCAAGTTGCAAGCCCCGGAATCGAACCGGGTTACCGACCTTATGAAAGTCAGCTCAGTACCAACTAGCCT
>JBIKMB010000446.1:0-3390 GCA_044359485.1 Pirellulaceae bacterium
AACGGTCCGGGTCAAGGATATCATCAGTGGTAGTGGTGGTTCCTTTCCAAGGTACCTCACCAATGTGAACGGCACGTTGTTCTTCCGGGCCAACGACGGCACCAGTGGCAATGAGCTTTGGAAGAGCAACGGGACCGACGCCGGAACCGTCTTGGTCAAGGATATCCGCAGTGGTAGTGATGGTTCCTATGGCCGTTACCTCACCAATGTGAACGGCACCCTGTTCTTCAAGGCCGCCAACGGCACCAATGGCCAAGAGCTTTGGAAGAGCAACGGGACCGAAGCTGGAACCGTCTTGGTCAAGGATATCCGCAGCGGAAGTTTTAGTTCCTATCCCCATCACCTCACCAATGTGAACGGCACGCTGTTCTTCCGGGCCGACGATGGCACCGGTGATGAGCTTTGGAAAAGCGACGGGACGGATACGGGAACGGTCCGGGTCAAGGATATCAACAGTGGTGGTGGTAGGTCCAATCCAAGGTACCTCACCAATGTGAACGGCACCCTGTTCTTCAGGGCCACCAACGGCACCAATGGCGAGGAGCTTTGGAAAAGCGATGGGACAGAAGCTGGAACCGTTTTGGTCAAGGATATCGGTAGCGGAGGTTCTAGTTCCTATCCCCGTGAGCTTACCAATGTGAACGGCACGCTGTTCTTCCGGGCCTACGACGTCACCAATGGCTATGAGCTTTGGAAAAGCGACGGGACGGATACGGGAACGGTCCGGGTCAAGGATATCCGCAGTGGTAGTTATCATTCCAATCCGGACTACCTCACCAATGTGAACGGCACACTGTTCTTCCGGGCCAACGACGGCACCGGTGGCACTGAGCTTTGGAAAAGCGACGGGACGGATTCGGGAACGGTCCGGGTCAAGGATATCAACAGTGGTAGTGGTGATTCCATTCCCCGTTTGCTCACCAATGTGGACGGCACGTTGTTCTTCAGGGCCAACAACGGCACCAATGGCGAGGAGCTTTGGAAGAGCAACGGGACCGAAGCTGGAACCGTCTTGGTCAAGGATATCGGCAGCGGAAGTTCTAGTTCCAATCCCCGTTACCTCACCAATGTGGACGGCACGTTGTTCTTCAGGGCCAACAACGGCACCAATGGCGAGGAGCTTTGGAAGAGCAACGGGACCGACGCCGGAACCGTCTTGGTCAAGGATATCCGCAGCGGAAGTTCTGGTTCCAATCTCTATTACCTCACCAATGTGAACGGCACGCTGTTCTTCAGGGCCAACAACGGCACGAATGGCGAGGAGCTTTGGAAGAGCAACGGGACCGAAGCTGGAACCGTCTTGGTCAAGGATATCCGCAGCGGAAGTTCTGGTTCCGGTCTCAGTTCCCTCACCAATATGAACGGCAAGCTGTTCTTCATTGCCAACGATGGCACCAGTGGCGCTGAGCTTTGGAGTTGGATCAACGAGGCGCCGACGGATATTGTTTCGTCCTCCACCTCAATTGCAGAGAACGACGTGGCGAATGCCACCGTTGGTACGCTCAGCACGACCGACCCTGACGAGGGAGACTCCTTCACCTACAGCCTCGTCTCCGGAACCGGCGACACCGACAACGCTGCCTTCAATATCCTCGGCAGTACGCTGCGAGCAACCAGCGGTTTCGACTTCGAAACCAAGAACAGCTACTCAGTTCGCATACGCTCGACCGACCAAGGGGGACTCTTCACCGAAAAGATATTCACCATCACGGTCACCAACGTCAACGAAACGCCAACCGATATTGCTCTCTCGGCGAACTCCATCGCAGAGAACGCTGGTGCTAATGCAACGGTTGGAACCTTGTCGACCACCGATCCTGATGCAAGCAATTCCTTCACCTACAGCCTCGTCTCCGGAACCGGCGATGCGGACAATACCGCCTTCAACATCAGCGGCAATACGCTGCGAGCAACCAGCGGTTTCGACTTCGAGACCAAGAACAGCTACTCAGTTCGCATACGCTCGACCGACCAAGGAGGACTCTTCACCGAAAAGGTGTTCACCATCACGGTCACCAACGTCAACGAAACACCAACCGATATTGCTCTCTCGGCAACCTCCATCGCAGAGAACGCTGGTGCTAATGCAACGGTTGGAACCTTGTCGACCACCGATCCTGATGTAGGCAATACCTTCACCTACACTTTCGTTTCCGGCACCGGCGATGCGGACAATACCGCCTTCAACATCCTCGGCAATTCGCTGCGAGCGACCAGCGGTTTCGACTTCGAAACCAAGAGCAGTTACTCGGTTCGCATACGCTCGACCGACCAAGGGGGACTTTTCACCGAAAAGGTGTTCACGATCACGGTGATCAATGCGCCCGAACTGGTTTCGGTAAACATTAACGGAGCCGACTCGTTTGCCAATCCGTCGCAACGCTCGCAACTTACATCTCTCGTTGTAACAACGGATTTGCCTCTAACGGATCCGGCTACGGCATTTACCTTGACCAATATCGGTCTATACACCGCGAGTGAATCGTCACTTGCCGCTTCACAGATTCTGGTTACCCATGTTGGTAATGTTTACACACTCCGCTTCGGTCCCGGTTCCGGTGTGGTCACTCGAGGTGGCACAGGTATCAGAGGCAATTCGTTAGCCGATGGTAACTGGGTCTTAAAAATTTCTCCTACCCAAGTCACCGGCAGCAATCAATACGGTCATCGAGCCGTCGATAAATTTTTCCGTATGTATGGAGACAGTGACGGCGATGGAGACGTCGATGGTGCAGACGTGCTCGCTCTACGTCGCGCACAAGTAGCAGCATCCTACAATGCCGCACTCGATTGGGATGGCAATGGAAGTGTATCCGCTGGCGTGGATCTATCGAACTTTAGCCTCAACCAGAATAAGCGTCGTCGCTCATTCTGAGTCAAACAAAACTTTCATTGATAATCAACTTTGAGGATAGATTTTATGATTCGCTGTTTTTTACGGAATGCGTCTTGCTGGACGATTCTATGGATTGGCACCCTGGTTAACTGTTCTTTTGCGGATTACATTTACTTCGAGGGGCCAAGCAGCGTCAGTGTGAATAGCCCGTTTGCTATCGATGTGTACTTGGTGAGTAGTAATTCAGCGCTGGCTGATACAAACTACGGAATTATATCAGGTAGTTTTGGTGTCGAGATTGTATCTGGGTCAAGCACTCTAACTCAGGTTGTAGGTAATACGGCTTTTGATTCCTATCTTGGGCCTACAACGTTTTCGCCCTGGAATCTATCTCAAAATGACTTAGACCCAAATGACGGAACGCCGGTAGGCTCAGCATTTGGAATCGATTTTCGTTTTAAGTTGGGCAGGATCGAGGGCTTGAGCGCCACAAATGCAGAGACTTCACTTTTTCGCGTGATCGATCCCGACAATATGGCTGATGATCTTATGCT
>JBIKMB010000394.1:0-3380 GCA_044359485.1 Pirellulaceae bacterium
GCCTGCCGGTACAGGCGGCATCGGCGAACCGGGTGGTGGAAGAGAAGGAGGGGCTCGATAAGCTTCTCGCTCTAAGACTCCTATCACAGAAACAAGGCCAAGCAAGTTTTGCTTGGCCTTGTTCGTTAAGCCCTACAGCATTGAACTCATAAAGCTTGCCGCGTTTTGGGCAGACAAAAACGCCAAAAATTAGAGCATCGACTGTGTCTGTTCGCTTCATTCATTTCGGCGAAACCGATGACAAGAGTGTGATCCTACCGAAAGAAACATTCAGCACCAAAGCAGACCCAAGAGAGCTCCAAGTTCAAGATCTGTCGATAGGATCTCCAAAGGAACTTGGCCACCTGAAGCGGGTGATTTTCTCTTTCAGATTTGGCATTCGACTAATCGGATGCGATTGCACTTCGGATTGGGGCAAGCCACGGTAACTACGTGGCCTGTGTGGGCGACCAGATTCGGATACAGATTGAATCGATGCACTAGTTGATGTTCTTGGTCGTAAACATCGGCCAACGGAAAATGAGGATCGGAATGGTTAACAAGAACTTGGCGAGGTTCAATTTGCAAACCACTACCCAACGCCTTTAACGCAGCCTCTTTACAGGTCCAGAATTGGAGAGCCGTCTCGGACCATTCCTGTCGGTCAACGGATTCCAGTTCGCTCTTTTCCCTGGGATGAAGGATGAAGTTGATGGTCTCGGGCTCTAGCGTTCGAAGCTTCGGTTCGGCATCGATCCCGACAGGCGATAATGCCACGGCACAAGCGACCAGCGTTTCGCAATGCGTAAGATTGAATTCTATTTTTGGAAAGGGTTCCGGCAAGCTCAGCCCAGGTTTTCCAGAAGATGACTTCGTAAATCGGAGTTCAGCCGCAGGGAACGATAGATATTTTTGCAAGCTTTTTCTCAGGAGAATATGCGCTTTCGCATAACTGACTCTACCTTCAATCCCGCGAAGTTTCTCAAAATGTTCTCGTTCTTCCTCGGACAGCAGGTTCAGTTCTTCCACCGGAGGGAGTTGGGCATAATGCCAGTGTGCGTAATAAACATCGATACAATCTTCGGGGAGTTCAAGCACCAAATTTGAATTTTGCGAAAGCATGATGGGCGAACTACCAGCACAAGGCAAGTGAAGCTGAAGATGAAAAATAAGTATCAAAGAACGATTTTAGAAAGGGGTGTATCATTCGTAAGTACCAATCCATCTTCGGCCAATGACAATTGACGCTCAATGTGACTAGCCAATTGAGCGACAAAGGGTTCAATCAGCATCCCAGCTGGGTAAACGGGAAGTTCGATGAGTGTAATATCTTGCACATAGTTTTGCCATCCAAAGAAAGTGTCGCTATAGCCCGCGTAGCTTTGTTTGGGTTTGAACAATGTTAAATGGATATCCAAAGGTTTGGGTAAGTACTCTTCGGACGCACTATCATATAGGTTTTCCAGCATGAATATCGGTTCCGTTTTCCGCCAGCCGAAACGATAAGCGATTTGACTTGATAGGGCTTCCCAACGTCGATGAAGTCGGCGATTTGCCTCACGTATTTTTTCGGTAACAAAACTTCCTATACCGGCTCGACCAGACATCCAGGCATTCTGTAAATGAAACGCAATCCGCTCATAGGCTCGAATGACAGAGAGTCGCAACGTATCTTTTTGCCATTTCGCATGCGTATCGAGCAATGCGAGGACACCAATTTCCTCCCCTGCCGCGTTCAACTGCCGAGCTATCTCATAGGCGATAGTTCCTCCGAGGCAGTAGCCGACTAAATGATAGGGACCGCGAGGCTGTAATTTTCGAATTTCGGCAATGTATTCCTTAGCCATCTCTTCGACGCTGGTCGATTTGGGTAAGCCATGCTGTAGCGCGCTGGACTGAACGCCGTATACCGGACGAGCGGCTGGAAGGCGATTCGCCAATTCGCGATAGAGCAGGACGTTGCCACCAGCAGCGTGGATACAGAACAAAGGACGAAGATGCTCTCCTTCTCGAATAGGCACAACGCATTTCCATTGCTCTTGACCATCCTGCTTGCGGATCACTTGAGCTAGCCCTTCGATTGTCGGAAACTGCAGTAAGCTTGCCAGTGGAATTCGCTTGCCAGTTACGTTTTCGATCCGTGCCATCAAGCGGGCAGCCAGCAATGAATGCCCCCCTAAATCGAAAAAGCTTTCGTGTATTCCTAGTGAGTCTAGGTTTAGGACATCTTTCCATATATTGACCAGCTCTTTTTCGATGGCATTTCTCGGATGCTGCAGAGTTCGGGTTGCAGGAACGTGGTTTTCAAGAGTGATCTCCGCGAGTCGCTTTCGATCCACTTTCAGATTAGGAGTTCGAGGAATCTCATTTAATTCGATAAACCAAGCGGGAACCATGTATGCGGGCAATCGAGTTTGTAATGAGCTTCGCAAATTTTCTGCAGAAACTGCACCACCCTCAGCAACATAGTAGGCAACTAAAAATTTATTCCAATCCGCTGGATGCTGTGCAGAGGCATTCGCAGCTTTGACGACCACGATGGCTTCACGCACTCCTGCGCAATCGCGCATCGCTTGTTCAATTTCAACCAATTCAATACGGAATCCTCGCAGCTTGATTTGATGGTCGACTCGTGCTACGAAGTAAAGCTGTCCATCGATACCTAGACGCACCAGGTCGCCGGTATCGTAGAGTAGGCTATCCGGTTGGTAAGGATTGCGTACAAATTTCTCAGACGTAAGGTCGGGACGGTTCAAATAACCAAGTGCCAAGCCTTGGCCACCGATGAAAAGCCTACCTATCGTACCGGCCGGCCTAATGCGAAGTTGGTCATCGAGTACGTAGGTCGAAGTGTTTGCGATAGCTCTGCCTATCGACATGGAGCCGGCGTGGGGCTCGACCTTCCACAGTGTCGACCAAACGGTTGTTTCCGTTGGTCCATACATATTCCACAAATCTTTGAGGACTAGAGATAGGTTTTGGCCTAGATCTGAAGGTAAGGCTTCACCCCCTACCAAACCGCGAAGATTTTTATTCCCCTGCCAGCCAGAGTCCAAGAGCATCTGCCAAGTGGCGGGAGTCGCTTGTAAAAAGGTGATTTGTCGCTGCATAAGAAGCTTAGCAAGGGCCGAGCCATCTTTGGCGACATCATTCGGCACCATTACAACTTCTGCTCCGCTTATAAGCGGAAGATAGATCTCCAATATGGAAATATCGAATGATAGTGTTGTGATCGCTGCGAGTCGGTCCGCCGAGCTGATGCCTGGTTGTCGTTGCATGGACTCCAGAAAATTGGTGAGCGCCCGATGAGGTATTTCAACCCCCTTGGGGCGACCGGATGAACCGGAGGTGTACAGAATATATGCGCGTTGCGAAGTCGCGATGGAAATGGAAAGATTAGA
>JBIKMB010000038.1:0-37348 GCA_044359485.1 Pirellulaceae bacterium
CTGAAGCAAGCCGTTTCCTCCGAAGAAACCGTAACAGCGGTCAGTCCACCGGTATTTGGACCACCTCAGTTGCCTTCAATCGCTAAGATGTCGGCTATAATCCCTGCCATGCCAGAAGCTACATTGGTCAGCACCGTTCAAGATCCGGTTCCGATGCCCGAGGAATTGAAGTGCCCTACCAACCTAACGGTGGATGGCACCGCTCCAAAGATTGAATTATCAAAAATCTTAGGTGAGCTGAAAACTCAAGAGGAGATTTTTGGAAACTTAAGGATCGATCCCTCCGCTATTACCACAGAAGCTGTAGAAGCTCCCAGCCAAAGACTGCAACTGGCCGATGGCTCGTTAGCCGCTTGGCAAGGTGATGTTTACTGCTGGACTGCTCCCAACTTTTTCCACAACCCGCTTTACTTTGAACAAGTCAACTTGGAACGTTACGGGCAGGGAACCTACAGTTGCCTGCAACCTGCGGCCTCGGGTGTACAGTTCTTTGCCACCATTCCGATTCTGCCTTACAAGATCGGCGGTCAAGAATGGTCCGAACGGGTCTATACGTTGGGACATCGACGCCCAGGAAATCGCAATCCGTATCAGATTCATTACCACCCATTTTCATGGACTGGTGTGACCTACCAAGCTGCAGCGTCGACGGGCGTAGTCTTTATTGTGCCCTAAGCACTTTCTTACACTCGTAAGCAAATTGTGCCCTCAAGAGTACTGCACGACTTCGCGTAAGGCTGAGGTAACTTACCTTCCCATGCCCGTCGCCAAAGACCCGCAGAAGCGACCCCAGTAACGTCGAAAGGCAATTCATGCTTGTGGCGTGGTTTCGCGAAGGAAAAGTCTATAAATCTTACGCTCCTAAGTCTATCTTTTCGGCTGTCATATAAACTCCGCGGCGAACCGTTGCAGTAGTTTGCACCGCATTTAGGGTGTAGAACTCCGGCCACCGACATCACCGCACAAAGAAGTAAAGGGATTCGCTTTGGAAAGCGAATCCCTTTTTAGTATTTCGCCCAGGACTTCTGGGACTTCAGAGGCTTTGTGTCGCGAATCGATTAGAACAATCCACCGCCACCTCCGCCGAATCCGCCACCGCCGCCGAGACCACCACCGCCGCCAAGACCACCGCCACCGCCACCGCCACCCGTTTGGCCAGTCACGAAGTTAAAGGTAAAGATTTCGCCGATCTGCGAGAAGAATGGCGAGGGTGCCACTCGAACATATCGACGATCTGCCGAAACAATCGCGGTTGCCGACAAACTCGCACCTTGAGGTAGTGGAACGATGATGGGCATGTAACCAACCGCTCCTGGGAAGCGATTGCGTCCCATACGATTGGCGGCCGCCAAAAATCGCATGTACTCGCGATATTGATCGCCCGACGAGGAACTGCGACTTCCACTGGATAACTGCTGAGCCAATACCGCTCGGCCAGCAGCCAACTTCTTGGTTTGAATGTTCGCTAGATGCGCTTCGGCGACTGGCTCGGTACGATGACCCTGCTGAACGGCAACGCGGACCAAAGCATCCTTCTCCATCACTGGAATCTGCTCTCGAACGTAGTTCTGCTTGTCTGTTCCGTAGTCGGTTAACACTTCGACCGTCACCTTACCAGCGGTCACTTCACCGTATACGCGACGAACCAAGATCTTGTACTCGCCGGTGAAACCCTTCGGACAAACGTAAGTTTCCGAATAGCCCTCAACCGAACTCTTCTCGGTCGGTGTTCCGTCGGCCAACAGGATACCGCCGCTGATAGTGTTAGGATTAGAAAGTGAACATACACTTCCACCTGGCTCTTCCACCATCAAATCGATATCTGCGTTTCCAGTCCATGTCACACGGACAACCAAATCTCGCACCAATGCCTTGGCAATCATTTCCTCAAATGCCTTGGCTTCAACCACTCGATCTTGATCCATCAACTTCATGTATGTAGCGCGAGCGGACAAGTGCGCTTCTTCGGCTAATTGCTCCGACTCCTTTGGCCATGCTTGGGAAAGCACTCCAGCACAAGCCCACTTGAGCGCTTCCACATCATTGGTCTCTCGAGCCAATTCCAAACCAAACGCATAAGGTTCAGCCCAATTTGGAACGTAGCGAGTGATATCTCGCAGAATGCCGATCGCCTCAGCTTTCATGTTCTGCTTGGCCAAGTACTTGGCAATTCCCAAAGCTTGCTGTGGGTCCCCTGAAAAATCCAAACCACTCATCAAGACGCGATGAATTTCTGCCTGAGGATACTTATTAGCCATCATCGAGACACTAAGTGCTTCATACATCCAAGGCTGCGGATAACCGCGTCGTAAAGCCGTATGGACCAGTTGGATCGTCGATTCAAAGTAGCCTTTAGCTTCGGCATCCTCGCCGCTCTTGAGAGCTCGCTCAGCCTGATTCATCAAGCCTACGACAATGCTCGTAATTTCAGCTTCTAATTCAGCTCTACCCGCTTCTCCAACAGCGTCGAGTTGATCGAACAGCGAATCCCAGTTTTTGGCTTTAGAACCATCGGCTGGTGTTGCTGACGCTGACGTCACGGGGAGTTTTTCCGTTTTCGATTGTGCTTGAGCATCGGCCGCATTTTGCTCCGAAGCCTTCTTCTGGGCACCATCGTTCTTGGTTCCGGTTGCTTGTGGATTCTTGGCAGCTTGAGACTTCTTGGTGACTTCGTCTTGGACGATCATGAAGCCTCCCATGCCTCCACCCATACCGCCCATGCCACCACCCATGCCGCCCATACCACCCATGCCGCCCATGCCTCCCATGCCACCGCCCATGCCGCCCATGCCACCTCCCATGCCGCCCATACCACCACCCATACCTCCCATGCCACCCATCATGGGCTGAAGGTTCAAAAGGTCACCCACGGGATAGACACGGTTCACCTTGGCAGTTTTCGCATCGTCTTCGGATGTGATTTCCAACACTTCGTCGCGAACCACATAGGTCAACCCCAAAGGCTTCAGCATAATTCGCAACGCCGAGCGCAACTTGATCCCGCTTTCCACTGGCAAGTCGATAGTGACCGCGGACTCTGGGCTCTGCCCAGCACTTTCCAATTCCGTTGGGTTCAACACAATTGGAATTCCTTGCTCTTCGGCAATCGAATCGATCACTGTCTGCAGAGGGGTATCCGTGAAAGAGACTTGCTTAGTCTCTTTCTTCAAAGCGTTATAGATTTTACGTTCACCTTCGCTGGTGCCCGCCAAGTCGAATGAACCGTAACGTTCAATACGACGTGCCGACAAAGCTTGCCAAACTTCCGCTGGCGGATAGACCAACGGCGGCTCGTCCACGAATGGCACTAAAGCTTCTTCATTCAATCGCAACGAAGCGATAAAGCTATCGCGACGTAGCTTTAAAATATCTTCCTGAATCTTATGATTGGCACCGATGTCTGCTTTGACTCCGGTTACCGCTGAAATGACCGTGTCTGGCGCGATCAACGCGATTTCTGGAGCGACCTCGCGGTTGGCTTCATCAAATCGTTCTTCCACCATCAACGCGTTAAAGCGTTCCACCAGTTGCTGAACACTATCTTCGGTTCGCTGTCTTTCAGCCAAAATTCGCGAGCTTGCATCGGCAGCAGCACGCGCTGCATCGCGACGAGCCGAGTCATCGCGGAAGCGAGCCTCTCGAGCCGCGGAGGTTTGAATCGCAGACGTTACCAACGCTCGCAAGCGAGCCTTAACTCCCGGCTCAACATCCGATGCTCGATCGACATCTTCCAGCAACAACTTCAAACTCAAAGTGGCGGATGCTGGATCGGTCGTCAGCAATTTGCGAGCTTGTCCCAATTGGGCGCGAACTTCCGCATCGAGTCGTTGACTAGCCAATGACTTGATCGCTTCTTCTTTGCTCAACAAATCGCCCTTATTGGCCAACTCATCCAGCACGCCCGTATCAACGGCTGCACCCTCTTGCTCATCGGTCGCGGTAGCTCCACCTTCCTGATAAGCGATGAAGTATGTCTTGCGGACCTTGACTGCTGCCGAGGCATTTTTTCCATCGGCGGCTTCGAGCAACAGTTGGGCATCGGTATTTTCTGGATCAATCTTGAGAGCTTCGCGAGCCAAAGCTGCTGCTCCATCCCGGTCGCCCGTCTTCAGGGCAAACTCACCATCTTTTACCAACTGCTCGCTCGATGCCGACAAAAGCAACGATACTTCTTTCATCGCGGCGGAGCCTGCCAATGGTAATGTTCGTCCCTGATCCGCTTGGGCTTTTTCCACCAAAGAAGGCAAAAAGGCAAATTCAAAATTGCTTGGTTCCGACTTTAAATTCCATGCCAATACCACAGGCTTACCAGCAACCGTTGCCTGAACCTTCAATTCGCCATTCAAATCCTCAGCATTCAATTGGCCGATCAAAAGTGTATCACGATCCAATCGCAGCGGCGGCATTTCCACTGGCAGATGATTCGCCAAACCGTTGGGAAGCGAAGCCAGGTCGGGCCACACTACCGAAACGACCGACATATCGGCCAGCATCTTCCCAACCTCTTGCGGATTGCTTTCCATATTGGCGCGAACCAAGATATTGCCGCCAGTCGAATTCGCCAACGCAGCTAACGTGGCAACATCCGTTTGAGGCCCAAGCGCCAAACTGCAAATCGATACTTGGCGTGACGTCAACTCTTCCAACAAGCGAGCGTGACCTTCGGAATCCAACAGATTGGAACGCGTGATGCCATCACCAATGTAAACAATCGTTCCACCATTGGTCGCTTCTGTTAATACTTCGGCACCCTTGCGCAACGCGCTACCTAAATCCGTTGTTCCTAATGGAGCTCGCTCATGCAACTTTCGCAAAGCGGCTTCCCAAACATCACCTTGAGGATCCACTAATCCTTGATCGGTCAACATCACCGGCTTGACATCTGCCGCCATCAGGCCCACTTCAGACCCCGCGGGCAAACATTTTGCCAAACTCTTCACCACTTCCAGCGTTTCCTTGCGGAAAATTCCATTCTGACTCGCTGACGTATCGGCAATCACCAACACGCGATGAGTTGTCTGCGTCGGCACCGTCTTAGCATCCGGTTGCAAACTGAGAGCGAAAAACGTCTCGCCCTGGGACGTCGAATAGGTTGCCAGGCGGCTGACACCGTCATCTGCCTGCGATGCAGCCATAGGCATGGCAGCAAGGCCAGCCAACACAAGAAGTTGTCGCAATTGCCAGCGGCGAAGAGACATAAATTAACGCTCCAAAAACCGATAATTCAAACAGTAGACAAGTTGAAAACAAATCACTTTGCGATCGCAGATCACGGCTTACCCAAATCACTCGAACTTACTTCGATACCTGCTTTCAATCCTACCAACTTCCGATCGAAATAGTCTCGAAATCCCCAGAATGGATAAGCTACCCTGACGGAATCTTATCTATCCAGAATAATTCCCTTTCTCGCCCCGTCGAACAAAAAAACGAAATTCAGCACCCATTTGCGGGTTTGAAACTACCGTTTAATAGGCCGAGACTCCCTCCAGATTCCCTTGACCGACCCAGGGAAAAGCATTTGAAAGCAAAAAATGGGCCGAATAATGTAAAAAGCTGCGGAATGGAAAAGTTTTTCCAGATATCACCCAAATTCCGCTCGCCAAACGGTCCCAAAGCTTCGCAGACCTCTCCGTCACCCACCAATTGTCCCCAAAAGAAGTATTTCCAATCTACCCCACTTGATTACCACCTCAAACTGCGGCTGTTGCATTATTGCTGCACAATGCTGCACTGTTTCAAAACGCAACATATTCCCTCACCTCCACAGCGGATCATCCACTGGCACCCACCCCCCCTAGCAACCAACCGACCCCCACGCCACGATGTACTCAGCGATCCTGCTGAGAAGCGATCCTGCTGAGAAGCCTGGAGCATGCCCATAACCGGGCTCTCGGTTTCGATCACCCAACGCTTCTGAACCAAGACTGGACGCAGTTTATTCTTCCCCCGGCGGCAGCTTATCGAACGCTAGCATCAAAGAACCCATTTTCAAAAAAGCTTTCCAAGACCTAAAGTTCCGTTGAATCGCTACGGTTTATCTAACCGATACCCCTACAGGATCGATTGTCTAGTGATGCGCACTATGCGCCCATACAAATCCGCCACCGGGGACCGGCGAGCGGCCGACGATCTAGATCTCCCAGAATCAAACGAGTTCGTCTGCGGTCGCTTGCGACTGCCGACTTCCATGGAGGAGTTTCGCGGTGATGGAAAGATTGCCTATCCGCCAACTAGCGCGTACCTGTCTGTTGTTCGGGCTGATTGCGGGACCACTCCCAGCAACAGCTTCGCTTCTTGTGGCTCAAGAGGAGCCTCGAGTTGCGAATCGCGGGCCTCTGCAATTCGGTAAGAACTATTGGCCAAGTCGGTCAGCAACCTCAACCTCAAAAGGGACCTCGGAAACACAACAACCGGGAATATTCCGTGGGGGCCTCGTGCAACAACTGCGTTCGATCACCTCTTCGGTTTTGGGTGAAGACGCTAGCGAAGAAGTTGCACAAGAAGGTGAGCTGGATGGTGATCGCAATGGCGAAAGTGTCCCAACCCCACCGTCACTGAAGGATGTCATCGACGCGCCCGCCTACAGCGAAGAGATGGAACCATACGATCCAGACCTCGACGATCAAAGTATCCCGGACGCTCCCGAAATTGAATCTCCGCCCGCACAGTCCAAGAGCCTTCCCACGGCGCCGCGAACTTCTTCGCCACCTCAAACACCTGTTGCCAAAACGCCCATTCCAACGATGCCCATCCCGTCGGCGCCCGGAGAGTCGCGATGGCGCAATCAAAATCAGAAGCCCTTACCACTCAATGGTCGCTCTAACGCTAACCTAGGCTCACCCCAAAACAGAGCCAACACTCCACCCATCGTGCCGCGCAATGGAGCGATCAATACCAACAAATACGCTCTTCCTAATTCAGGGCCTTCCAATTCGGGTTCAACCAATTCGGGTTCAACCAATTCGGGCCGCCGCCCCACATCGACCAACAACACCAGTGCGGTACCAGCGCCACCGAAGAATGTGACCGTTCCGACCGTGGAAAACGCTGGGAACTCACCCAGCGAAACATTGAACGCAAAAACGCCTGCAGTGCCGCAACCTTCCAAAACAAATTCTTCTCGCCGCAGCACCACCACGCCAGACAAACTCAATACCAACGAAATGACGCTCCCCACCACGCAGGTGACGGAAGTCGATGAAAATCGAATCAAGCTTTCCGATCGGGCCACTTCAGCAACAAGCCCTGAGTCAGCCCCCTTGGTTAGCAAGAAGCTTCCACCAGGTCGCCCCAAAACCGGCAAACCACCAGAGGCATCGTCACCCTCCAGCAGTCCAGCCTTGACCAGTACCTCTCGCGAATCCCAGAGGCCAGACGCCAAGACCACGGACAACACTCCGCTCGACAGCAAGACCGCCGCTGCTGAAAAAACGGAGGCGATAACAACCGAACCATCCGCGATATCGATCGATAGCTCCAAGCAACAGTCGCCAAGTGCTGAATCCATCCCCAACGCAACACAACTGACCGCCGAAGCGAAGCAGGATGTCAAAGCCGATTTCAATAATCTCACTCCTCCGAACGAAATGGTTCCCGCGGCACCCCAAGTGAAATCCTTCGATATGGAAATCCCGTCGGTGTTGGTACGGCTTTCCGGTCCTAGTGATATCCCTGTTGGACGCAAGGGCGATTACGATTTGATCGCACAGAATACAGGTACCATTCCACTCAACGGTGCGATCATTCGTATGGATATTCCCAAGGGCGTTGCCTATGAAGTGGATGAAACGCTCAAGGCGCAACTGGAATCAGAAACCCTAGAAGATGGTTCAGTGGCAATCGTTTGGCAGGTCTCCGAATTAGCGCCTGGCCAACTCAAAAAGCTGCCTATGAAACTGATTGCAGCGGAAGCTCGTAATTTTGCGATCGCGATGGAATGGACCGTGATGCCACAAAATGGTGAGATGCTCGTAAATGTCCAGAAGCCCGATTTGCAAATTGGCTTGGAAGGTCCCGCAGAAGTTTCTTATGGCATGCCGCAAATCTATCGCCTCAAAATTAGTAATCCCGGCACCGCGGCGGCCGAAAATGTGGTACTCAATCTGTCAGCGGAACCCTATGGTTCCAACAGTAGCCCGCTGGGTACCATCGCGCCTGGCTCCAATCGTATCGTCGAAGTGGAATTGACCTTTCAGCAAAAGGGCAAACTCAAAATCAAAGCCGAAGCCGTTGGCGAAAATCTGAAAGCCGCTTCAGAGGTCGATGTTCTCGTACACCAAGCGTTGCTTGAAGCGGTAGTCAGCGGAGTCGAAAATGAGTATGTCGGTGCAACTGTAGATTACAAGTTGGAACTCAATAATCGCGGCGACACGCTGTCAGAAAATGTTATCGCGCAGGTCGAACTTCCTGAAGGCGTCAAACTGACTCAACTTCCCAATGGTTCCCGATTGAGCGGAAGGATTCTGCTATGGGAAATCAATTCGCTCAATGCGGGTCAATCCCTAACACTGGCTTGGCAAGCAGAATTGCAAACTCCAGGAGAAAAACTTTTCCAATCAACCATTCGGGGAAGTGCAGGGGGCTCAACCGTGACTCAAGCTAAGACCATCGTTGAAGCTGTTGCCGACTTAAAGCTCACGCTCTCGGATCCTCCCTCGCCATCGCCCGTTGGGGAAGAGGTTGTTTATGAATTGGAAATTGTTAATCGCGGCAAACAGTCTGCCAACAAAGTCAAAGTGCTAGCTCAATTCTCCGAAGGTATTGAACCTTCGGGCGCCGTCGGCGCAGAGCATAAGCTAGTTCCAGGCCAAGTTCTATTTGAACCGATTCCATCAATCCCAGCAGGTGAAACGGTCAAACTTCAGGTTAGAGCGTTGGCCTCTGAGGCTGGAGTGCATCGATTCCGAATCGAAGTTCAAACCGATGATGAGGAAATTCATCACGTCCTGGAAGAGTCGACTCGATACATGCAAACGGCTTCTCGCCCCACGGGAACCAAGTTGCGATAACCGATAGACTGGACTGCTTTCATCCGGGCAATTCAAAGAATTGATAAGCCAGCTCAATGTGCTAGCGAGGTTCGGCCTGAACCAGATCCTCGTTAGCTCGATACGCCGGAACGTTCAAGCGATCGATAGGTAGTTCCATCAAGTTGGTGATCAGTAACTGTTCCACCAACGGCTCGCCCAAACGTTCATCGACGACTTTCTTGAGCGAGCTCTTGATTTCAACCATGGCAGGATCACGCAGCAGCGGCGGCTCAACGGTCCGCAAATGCTGCTCAATCGATTCATGGACTAGCCAATAATTCTGTTGCAGCGTGGTCCGTCCTGCAAAACGGCGGCTATGAGGCAAGACAGCATGCACTTGAAATCGAGTGCAATACGTTTTATCGGCCGATATGATGGTGAATTCGCCGAGCGAAAACTCTCGACTTGCCGTCGTTTGCAGGCGGCTAGCTTGCGAACGGATATAGCCGATGATACCGCCGTGAATAATCACAAGCAGCATCACTAAGCCAGCGATCCAATAGCGTCGAAAGATTTCTATCATAATTGATTATTATCGCTCACAGCGAACAAACATTGATATCTGCGTTCCGTTCTTATCAGTCGATCGCTCCGCAATTCCCTTCGCATGATATGCCATCGAAAATATGCCATCGAAAATATGGCTGCGCAAAAGCCGTGCGGAACGCATGAAAAACAATCACTGGACGTCTGTAAAACGTAGGTTACAACTGGACTTCCTCTCGCGCAGACCTGGCTGACATCACCAATTTTGCCGCAGAACATTGCAGGACTTACTGTGCCAATCCGTTAAGATCGTTACAACCCGCTCTGGTGCAGTGATTCTTTGCCGATCGCTGGGGCCCAATGTTGTCAGCATTTCGGTTGGAGCGATGTAGAAATGCGCTGCCATTTCTCCAGAAATTAGTGCGTCTTAAGACCCAGGTGTAGGTTCGGTTGACGCTTCTTCACCTTCCCCAACGACCCGCTGAAGCAAACGTGCCCGCAGCCGATTACCGGCTTCCTGCGACGAGGGAACTTGCCGAAGCAATTCCATTGCCGAATTCAATTCACCTCGGCTCTCATAGGCCCGAGCCGCGTTGTACCAGATACTGGATTGCCAACGTTCAAATCCCCTTATATCTGAGGCGCGTTTGACAAGCCAGTTGATCGAGGAATCCATACTGTTCTGATCAAAATGGAGTAATCCAATCAGATAAGTCGCATCGACTTTTGCTTCCCGATAGATACTTATTGCTTGAGCAAGACGAAGGGTGAATTTGTCTTGGGGTTCATTGGGCAATCTCGCCACATCGTAGGCTCGTTGCAAGTCGGCGTCGTAGGCTAAGTTAGACAAATCCTCCTCGGGTGCCCGGCACCTCATATACACAGCCATCGCTCCTTGCTCATCGAGCGAGTTTTCCCATCTACCCATGAGATGTTGATACTTGGCCTTAAGCAGTGGTGTCTGATCGATGTAGAGCAAGTTTCGTTTGATATAACGCGCCGTAAATTCATTGGTCTCCTTCAGTCGCGGCTCTAACTCCTCAGCATACATTCTAGTCATCACGGAGAGCGACCAGCCCTGGACGCCCTGAATCTTTGGTAGCTTACGTATCTTCTCCGCCAAACCATCCACATCCACATACAGTTCGGTACGCAGGTCGCTTGTTAAACTTTCCTGCAGGCGTTTCATTCGTCCAGCGATCATAGAGGGATCTGTATCGATCAATGCAATCACCTCTTGAACGCCTTGAAAATCCAATGCGTATTTGAAGCGACCGGAGACACTCAAACGCTGCAAGATCGAATCATCCTGCTGGACTTGTCTAAGCGTGGCAATACCAACTTGATTGGGCCCTGGAATGGGAATTCCCAATTTCGAATCAAACAAAAAAATCTCATCCGCTATGGGGACACCAATCAACCAAATCGAAGGTGGTGCCAAAGAATCGACTTTTCCGACGGCTAGCCAAACTGTTGGGATATTTTTTTGCCGGGCGAGTTCTGTAAATACACGCCCGCGCTCGATAAAATCTCCGCGGCCATAGGTAAGTGTTTGCCATGGCGTTTGACGATATCCCAGAGCGTTGTCGTTCAGTGGCAGTCGAGGATCTTTGGGCAAAACTTCGACATCCATAGCATCACCCTCTAATTGGATGTTGCGGATAGTCCAATCAAAGAAACGGTACGCCAGTTGTAGATTGGATGCTTCGACCTCGGAAAGCTCTTTTCCTCCCACGATATCCGGCTTCTCAATCCAATTCTTCCAAATCGGATCTGAAATCGTGGCCAGCGATGTCCACTTGGCAACCGATGCGAAAAGTCGACTCTGCATAACAAACTGCACATCGGCAGCAGTGAACTCTCGACTATCGACACGAGAGAGTGGAGCATATCGGCGAACATCTTCCGGAAGGGATCGAACCAGCTCAGGGATCTTTGTGGAGAAAACATCATTTTGGTCGGTCGCCATCCAAGAATTGAGTTGGTAGCCCACTTCCTTGATTGCCTGACTCCGATCATATTCCGTGATATTGTCGAGAAAACGGATCGCTTCACGCAGGTTCTCACCCTTGCTCTCTTGAACGGTTGCATCGGGTAACGCTTGTGCTGAGGTCTCTTTACTTTTTGTCGGCTCGCAGCCCAAGCAGAGCACCAAACCAATCGACATCAACAGTCCAGAAATTAATCGCGCCATGAACGCACCAATTCTCCAATCGACTTGAGTCGGCTCAAAACACTTTCGAAATCGGCCAAGGGTATCATATTGGGACCGTCACTTGGAGACTTTTCTGGTTCGGGATGAGTCTCAAAGAAAAGCCCATCTGCTCCCATCGCTGTCGCCGCACGAGCCAACGGTTCTACCATCGCTCGATTACCACCCGTTGCACCACCTAATCCTCCGGGCTGCTGCACACTATGGGTCGCATCGAAAATGACCGGTGCCCCTAAGTTTTGCATCAGGGGAATCGCCTGCATATCATTGACCAGTCGCCCATAGCCGAAAAACGTCCCTCGTTCACACAGCAGTGTACCACCACCGCCACTCTGACGGGTCTTCTCCAGCACATATTTCATATCTGCCGGGGCCATGAACTGCCCCTTCTTCACATTGATCGCTCTACCCGTTTTTGCAACCGCCACCAACAGATCGGTCTGGCGCGCCAAAAAAGCAGGTACTTGCAGCAATTGGCAAACTTCAGCAACCTCGGCAGCCTGGTCCGGCAAATGAACGTCCGTTGTGACTGGAATTCCGAACTCCCGATGAACCTTTTCAAGAATCTTTAACCCACCCTCGATCCCGGGCCCGCGAAAACTCTGGCCACTGGTGCGATTGGCTTTATCGAATGAAGCCTTAAAAACTAGGGGTAACTCCAATCGCCCCAGTATCTTTACCAGAGCTTCCGCTATCTGCAGCGTCAGTGACTCCGACTCAATCACGCATGGACCAGCAATGATTAAAAGTGGGTTGCCGGGACCGCAGCGATGTGAGCCGATAACTACGGGCTCCACTCCGTTTCCCCCATAAGCTGAATCCATAGCTCGCCTTCTATCTCGAAACAAAAAACTTGCCCATCAATACCACCGAAAAAAAGCCCCGCGTTCTAGATCCAATTCACTACGTCCAGAAACCAAGGGTCAGTTCGATTCCCCGCACCGATCTGTTCGCTGTATTTCTTGCTGTTCGCTGTATTTCTTGCTGTTCGCTGTATTTCTTGCTGTTCGCTGTATTTCTTGCTGTAACTTCCCGCTCTGACTTCCCGCGACTGCATGACACTCCCAATCCTATCCGAGAGTTTGTTGCTTAAGTCTTCTTCACAATCTATCTCAAGTCGCCAGACCTTTAAACTTCAATCGAGAAACTTCTAACGCTTCAAGCCGCTGCTCTGTTTGGTTCGAACTCCACTGCGACCGCAGCGAACGAAAAATCAAGGCTGCTTGGGTGGCATCCTAATCCACAGGTTCACTCGCTTTGGGAGCACGCGAATATCCACCGGCAGAACTCCACCATAGTCACCGTCGAGCTGATAAGGAACCTCATGTTTCGATTCCAAACGGAGCGATTCGCATTTGCCGATCCTACAATCGGAATGGCGTTTATGCGACCGGGTAATCACCGCCCATAGGTATAGTAGCCCCAGCCAAAGCGATCCACCGCGGAAGGTACAGACATCCAAAAAACCGTCATCATCCACAGCATGTTCGGCGATGGGAAGCCCTCCGGCATAGCGGGGCACGTTAAAAACAAAGACCCATCTCGCGTCAAAATCCACCGCGGCGGCCTCCTCCGCTTGGCCAGTCTGGAGTTCCTGCAAAATCCGCTCTGCCTTGGCGTTTCGAGGGGTCGGCAAGGCACGCCAGCCGTCGCTTTTTAAATGAACTTTCGGATAGCGATAGGAGGTGATGGTTCGCCAGATCGGACCAGCCCAACTCCAGCGACTGATGTGCCCCTTGCGCTGCTGATGCATGCGACTGACCACAGCGGCGTCAAACCCGCAACTGAACATGACCAAAAAGAGTCTCCCGTTGGCCTCACCCGCATCAATAGCAATGCTCTTGCCCGTTTTGATCACCTCCAGCACATCATCTAATCGAGCTGATAGACCAAAATGCTTGGCCAACAGGTTCTCTGTTCCCAACGGAACCACCAAAACCGGTACTGTGGGGCTCAACTCATTGACCACCGCAGCCAAGGTGCCGTCTCCTCCGGCCGATATCACCAGCTTCAGCCTCCCTTGAGCCTGCAATTCAGCGGCCAGCTTTCCCCACTTGGATAACTCAAAACAGAGCTGCGCATCGTAACCTTCGCCGCACAGACGTTCAGCCAATTCTGCCAAAAACGGTCGACGATCGATCGCCCCACTATGTGGATTGGCCGCTATCAATATCGCCTTGCCATTCGATACACCGTCAGACTTCATCGCTTCCTGTCGCCATTCCCAAATCAAACTTAGAGAACAATCACGCAAGAAAAGAAAATTAACATAAAGAACCCTGTTAAACTTTACCGATTCTACAAACTGTGTCGGGGGGCACGCTGTTTCTAGGCTCTGTTTTGACTGCAATTGACAGCGTTCACAACACTGCAATTTACAAAGGTCGAGCAATTTCCAAGCTGGTCCAAACCACGGGAAATTGCCGACCGAACTCGCAGGCTTTACCTTCCAACCTCTGACATGAACTGTCCCATGTTCGCAAAAAGGCCACTCCCAATTCGAGCGATTGCTACCATCGTAGCATATCTCAGCCTAATTGTGCTGAACGGCTGTAGCCTCTTTCCTGACATTCGTCACAAGCCGCAATACTCGAATCCATTTCCGCAGCTTACGCGAATTGCCATTCTTCCATTTTACAACCAAAGCGATGAACCGACCCTCAACGGCCGCATGGTGGCAACAGCCTATTTTAATGAAATGCAGAGCATTCCAGGCTTTGAAATACTCCCCTTGGGCGTCATTGAAAACGCGTTAATCGCGTTCGGCAAAGAACCGCGAACAGCCAGTGAATTTCAAGAATTCGCTCGCTTTGTGGGGGCAGACGCTGTGCTCGTCGGCGCCGTGACCGATTACGACGCTTACTACCCACCCCGCCTGACCATGCGAGTCAATTGGTACGCGGCCAACCCAGCTTTTCACCCGATACCCGTTGGCTACGGACTCCCTTGGGGCACGGACAACGAAAAAAATATTCCTAGCTGGATCAAACTGGAAGCAGAACGCGAGCTGGCCAAAAAACAACTCGAAACCCAAACACCTTACTGGGAAGATCCGGCGATTCAAGCTCAGGAAGAACAGCAACAATCCGAGTTAGAGGCCGCCGAACAACTGGCTGCCGAAGTCGCTTTGGTCGAAGCAGCCTTTGAGGAGACCAGCCAGGCAAGTGATCCGCCAGGCGATGGAAGCGAGGCACCTAAACCCAAAGTTACCCAACCGTTAGGTTCGCAGGAATCCCCAGCCAATACCGACCCCGCCGTAGTCACTGCCGCCAGTGAGATTGTCGTGGAGTCCGGCCTCCCCTCCAATTGGCCCGACCCACAAGGTTTTATCCCACCCCCTCCAGCCAACCGACCGCCCCAAGCGACCACGCAGTATGAACCCATTATCAGCTACACGCGAGCTTTTAACGGTCATGACGAAGATATCACGCGACGACTAGAGGAATATTATTACTTCCGAGACGATGCTCGCGTCTCAGGCTGGCAAGCGTATCTCAAACGCAGCGAAGACTTTATACGCTTTTGCTGCCATTTACATCTTACCGATACGCTCAGTTCACGCGGTGGAGAGCTTGAAAGCCGCATGATTTTCCGCTGGCCAATTAGCCGATACCAGCGTTAAGGTCGGAGACGATTGCTGCGACTGGCACCCGCCAGTTCTGCAAACCGAGGTGTTGCAAACCGCGGTGTTGCAAACCGCGGTGTTGCAAACCGCGGTGTTGCTAATTGCGGTGTTGCTAATTGCGGTGTTGCTAATTGCGGTGTTGCTAATTGCGAAGCTGTCAAAAGCGATGCTGCTCACACGTTGCAGTTCCATGCTGGCAATCGATCCCTAAAAAAGGCTTGGTTAGGTACAAAAATCGTTTGCTTTTTCCCACCCGTGGTTAAAGCAAAGGCAAGGAGGCTGGCGATGGGACGAGAAATCAACGTGCTAGCATTGGTAAAGGGCGAAGAAAAGTACGTGTTTCTTTTCGACGATTCTCGTCGCGCAGAGACCTTGCGAATGCTTGGTCGATTTGCGGCGGATCCCGAACTTAGCTTTTCATGGTACGATGCGGCGGTGTTGGGCCAAAAAATTCGCCAAACGCTACCTCCTTCTGACGCTGCGACTATTGAGGCCATGAGCGCTGCGATCGCACCAGCCAGTGCGACCAATCGGAGTCGGCGTTTCGATCTCCCCACGTCATGAATTCGCGCGATGTGTATCAATGTCCCGTAGCGAGGTATGCAACGCATGCATTCCGAAATCGCGCAGTTTCTTCGCTATCTTGACGTTGAAAAAAATGCTTCGACATTAACCATCAAATCTTATCGAGAAGACCTGATCGATATGGCCGATTTTCTGGCCGATCAACAGGGCAGGACATCATTACGTCCCGATGATATTACTCCACGCGACCTTCGAGGCTATGTCGCTGCGTTGCACGAAGCGGGCTATGCGCGCTCCAGCATTTCGCGAAAGCTGGCCTCGCTGCGCAGTTTTTATAAGTTTGCGCAGCGTCAGGAACTCGCAACAACCAATCCAGCCAAGCCGCTGCGAAATCCGCGCGGCCAGCGAAAGCTACCGCACTTTCTCACCAGCGACGAAGTAGAGCGATTATTGAACTCCCCACCCCGCGATGAAGTACTTGGCCTGCGCGACCGAGCTATCTTGGAAACGATGTACTCGGCCGGTTTGCGCGTTAGCGAAGTCGTAGGGCTCAACGATGGCGATATCGACTTGGAGGAGGGCTTAGCCCGCGTTCGAGGTAAAGGTCGTAAAGAACGCTTAAGTCCCCTTGGCCGTTTTGCCGTGGCCGCGTTGCAAAAATATGCCTACCACCGCGAACGCTCCGTCAAAGAGCCAACCGGGAAAAACGCTCCAGTATTCGTCAACCGCTTCGGGCGACGCCTCACTACCCGAAGCGTCGCTCGGATGCTGGAAAAGTACATTCAGCAAACGGGCTTGGATCAACGCACAACGCCTCATACTCTTCGACACAGTTTTGCGACACACTTGCTCGATCGGGGAGCCGACATTCGCAGCGTCCAAGAGCTTCTCGGACACAAAAGTTTAGTTACGACTCAAATCTACACCCACCTGAGTACTGCCAACCTGAAAGAGGTTTACGATCGAGCGCATCCCAGAGCCAAGAACGCTTGACCTGAATATCACAACAGGCCGCTGAGGTCGGTCAATCCAAGTGGTTCTCGACTTGCATAGGGTTCGCCATACTTGGTACCAATCATCTTTCCCCAGTAGGCAGCTTCGTCGCGAAAGCGCGTTATCGGCTGCGGATCGAGCTGCTCGCGACCCACGATGAACTGACTCTCAAAGGCTTGGATCGCCGAATACTTTTTTTGCCAACTCGAAGAGATATCAAAGATAAAAGCTGGCTGAGGAATGAGCTTAAGGTGAATGCAGTAGTAGTAAAGGATACGTTCCGGATGATAGGGCTCGCCTGCCAAATCACTGTTGGATAACTTGGACCAAAACCTAGCAGCTTCAATCAACGCGGTCGCTGCGATGTGGTCGGGATGAGCATCTTCCCAAAAAGGAGCAAACAACCACCGGGGCCGAACTAAGCGAAAGAAGCCTGCCAATCGATGCCTCGCTTCCAAGCTCGGTTCGACGTAACGATTGCGCAAACCAAGATTCCAGCGCCACTTTACTCCCAAAATTTCAGTCGCTTTGGCCGTTTCGGCTGCGCGTTTCGGGATCGTTCCAAACGGAGTTGGCTCACCATCCGTCAAATCCAGGATCCCTACTCTTTTCCCTTGCTCGATCCATCGCGCAATCCCTCCTCCCATTCCCAATTCCGCATCATCTGGATGCGGAGCGATCACCAGAATATCTAGACCCTGGTTGCGAAACTCTTTTATCTCAGCATCTGTAGGCCAATCGCGAAAACCATGCTGAACGAAAGGGGATTCCACTTTTGATTTCCTGAAATACTACTCGGCTGCTGGCACCGAAACAGACTCGGTCCTGGACTGCATCGGTAATCGATAACAGGCAGCTTGCTCACCATTGCGAACCAACAATAGATTACCGGCCAAAGCAGCGTTGTTCCATGTCATCCCTTCGATGGCCTGGAAACGATAGAGTTCTTCGAAACTCTCGGGATTGGCAACGCCAATCGCCACGCTGCCATCTTCGGCCACAATTAAAAGATGTTGCCCCACCAACATGATTTGCCCATGGCGATAACGCTTGGACTTCCACTTGCGTTGCCCATCGCCTAAGTCGACACATTCCAAGATTCCATCGCTCAATCCGTAAGCATAACCTTCATGGATAACGACATTCGTAAACTTGGTTTTTAGTACGGACGAATTTTTCCACAGTTCCTCAACCTTCCAAGTGCCATCCGAGGAGCCTGTCACTTTCAGCATTTTCGCGCCGCTGCCATAAGCTTTGGAAAGCAAAACTCTCTGGTCATCGACGGCAACGGGTTGGGAAACATTGGCAGGCCCACTGCTAGAACCAGGCCAATCTGTCCTCCATAGTTCGGCCCCATCCTCCAAGCGATGCGAGGAAACCGTATCATTATTGACCGATACGATTTGAGGCGTTTGCTGGAGATTCATCAAAGTGGGCGAAGCATAGCTAACTTGCTCTCTCCCCGTTCTCCATTTCTCTTCGCCCGTTTGCGCGTCAAAGCAAATGAGCGTTGCAATCTTATCTGCTGCACCTCCCAAAGGGATAATCACTTTGTTCTCCACCACCAAAGGCGATGAAGATCTCCCCCATGCAACCTCACTCTCTGCCTGTGAAAGTTCGACACCCACACAATCCAATAATGACTTATCCCAAACCTTTTCACCGCTATCGAGTTTGGCGGCAATAAAATAGCCATTTGCTCCCTGAGCGTACACGATTCCGTTGGCGATAACCGGTGTACTGCGCGGCCCCAGTCCACCCAAACTTGTCGTGTGACGCGCTTTCCATTCATTTTTCCACAGCGGTTCACCGGTCTTCAATGCGTAAGCTTGCAACGTTTCATAATCATCACGCTGCTCCAGTGTCACCGCGACTTCACCCACAACACTGAAGGCCGACCATCCGGCACCGATTTTTCGTTTCCATAACAGCTGCGGAGTGCTCTCGGTCCATGAAGACGGATCGGAAAAACTTGCATGCTTGATCGTAGCGCTGCGATCGCTCCCGAGAAAACCTGCATAGTCATTCAGTCCCTGAGATTTATCCAGTCCCTGAGAGATCGAAGGCGACAGTGCACTTTCAGGCTCCCTTACCGACTCCTTGTTCTTCTCCGCTTGGACAAGCGGATCGGAACCCCACCGATAGCGAAAACGTGGGACCAATTCTGAATCTAGACCCAACGGTTCGTAGAAGCACAAACCGACAAAAATCAAACCCAACGGAGCAAACACCACCGCTGTTTTCAGCCTGCGCGAAGCTCGACCGACACGCAACCAAAGCATCAGGGCGGTAACATAAAATGTTAGCCCGCAAATTACCGTAATGATATTGGCAACCGCGAAATCAAAATAAGAGGCGGTCGCTCGGGCAACAACCATGACAATTACGCTCAGCAGCATTAACGCAGGTGCTAGCCGACCTATCTTCGCTTTACGGTCAACCACAACTTGGTCTCCTCATTTCCATCCGTGAACAATCCGCTGTTTAACCCCACCCAAACCCAGCGCAACCATCGATGGCGTTCAAACCTTGCCAGGGCCCAGTGCATCGGCCGTCAATCGGTGTGCAATTCACCTCAACCCCTGCAATATACCAAATCTATACGCCGGCGGGAGAAGCGGGCGGTGTTCCTCAGAAGAGAAGCCATGAGCGAATGAATTCGAAATAGGGACAAGGAACTTTGAGTAAATAGAGCTTGGTAGGGAGTCAAGTCCGTGCTCTTCCCTTCCAAGATGATTCAGCGACGCCTAAGAACAAACGTGCCGCGATCGCGCTTGGTCCGGTAGGTTGCTGAAAAATGATTTCCCGTTACCGTCGCCTCATAAGCGTAGTAGCCCATCAAAGGTCCCAACTTTTTCTGACCCGCTAAATGCAAATGCTCTCCATCGCTGGAAACCACCTTGAGCTGCATCTGATAACGAAAGGGAATAACCTTGAAAAACTTGCCTGTAAAAGTCGCCCGATATTGCCCCGAGTTCGACAGGCGAACATCGGCTCGCAGTGGCCCCTTGTGACCCGTTGTCTGACTGTACCAACCGCCACTCCAATTGCCGGCCAGCGAACGGCTCAACGCCTGGCCCCCATCAGAAACAATCACCCCATCGTTGGCCTGCTGCGCCATGATTTTCTCCGCACTCAGGCAAATCGCCAGCGTACTGAACAGGGTAAAGCATGCAACCAAAGCGACAAACTTGGCGGGCTGAATCAGTCTAAAGAACATAGAAGTTTCTCGAAAATACTCTTTGGTTCGAATCACCATGGGTTTTCCTCAACACCATTATAATTCGGGGGCGGCAAACTTTCGAACCTGCACCTTATCTTAACGCCAAATGAATGAGCTGAACCGCTTTGGACGATGCCGCACTGCCCGCCTTATTTAGGGGGGCACCTAAAGAATATCCTTTCCAGAATCGGCAAGAGTTCGGCAACTTTGGGGACATCGGATTGCAGGCAAGCTTGCACTCGGCGATACTGCACCTGAGTTCGGAAGCGAACAACCATTTGAAACGGTCTTTTTAGGGGTGTGATAAGTTACGGGCAGCCTTATTGCAATGTTCAGGTGTGAGACTTTTGGGTCATGAGGCCCAGAACATAGGATTCTCGTCTTGAAATTCAGGTTTACGGATTCAGTTTTTTTGATTCAGGTTTCTGGGGTCCAGTTTTGGTTTTCCGGACTTTGAATTTGGTGCTTCGGAATCTGGATTCCCGACTCTACTCAAGAACTTTCCGACACACTGAACTTTCAGTCAACTCTTTCTGATCTAAAAGTCTTTCGCATCAACGGATGGAGAAACGCCGCTGCGATCGATCCAGAAGGAGCTTGTGCAGTGAAACCTGTCCATCGAAAGCCGCAAGCTTAAGGCACAAGCAAAAGTGCCAACGAGATTTGCCCGCTTCAATTGCACCTCATGAAGGTTTTATTTTCAGCTTACAGAGAGACAAGCGGGCAACTATGACGGATGCTTACCAAGAGGATCTTCGCAAGCTTCGGGAAAACATGGAACGAGTTGTGTTGGGCAAGCCCAACGTCGTGAAAATGGTTCTTACAGCTTTATTGGCTGGAGAACATGTTTTGCTAGAAGACGTTCCCGGTGTTGGCAAAACTCTCGTTGCCAAATCTTTGGCGAAAAGTATATCGGGACATTTTAGTCGTCTGCAGTTCACGCCCGACTTGCTTCCCAGTGACATTGTTGGCAGCAGCATTTACAACGCGCAAACAACCCAGTTTCAATTCAGTCCTGGCCCGGTTTTCGCCAATATTGTGTTGGCCGACGAGATCAATCGCGCTCCCCCACGCACGCAAAGTGCACTGTTGGAAGCCATGAGCGAACGGCAGGCGAGTGTCGATGGTCAAAGCCACCCGCTTCCAGATCCCTTTATGGTGATCGCAACCCAAAACCCATTTGAGTTTGAAGGAACCTATTTGTTACCTGAGAGTCAACTGGATCGGTTCTTGTTACGCACCAATGTGGGCTATCCGACTCGCGAATTTGAACGAGAAGTTCTCTCTTCGCATCGAAAGGGAGAGCCCGTCGATCAATTGCAACCGGTGATAAGCCCGGAGCAGGTACGAGCCATCCAGCAAAAGGTGCGTGAAGTTAAGTTTGAATCTTCGCTGGTGAACTATCTTCTGGACATTGTCGAAAAGACTCGCACCAGTGAACTGTTGCACGTCGGCGTTAGCACCCGTGGTACGCTCAGTCTTTATCGTGGCGTACAAGCTTTTGCGTTTGTGCAAGGGCGAGATTTTGTTACACCCGACGATATCAAAACACTGATCGTGCCTGTCTTTGCGCATCGTGTTCTGCCGCGTGGAATGTTGCCAGGTGCAGATCGCAGTGCGGTTGAAGCGATCATTGAAGGCTTACTGCAAAACGTCAAAGTTCCTGTCTGACAGCGGACCTTTGCGATACATGGGACCCGATGGCTCGTCTCTCTCGTTATCGCAAACATGAAAAGGCTCATTCTGTATGGTGTCTGATTTTTTGCGAACCAAGGCATTCGCTAACGCGGAACGCGACTTGAAGTCCACCCAAAGACAACCGGGGATGAATCCGACGCACACGAGATTCACACGCGAAGGATGGCATCTTATGTTCATCCTTGTGTTCGTGCTGATCGGAGCGGTGCTCCGAAATGTCAACCTGCTTGTGCTCTTGGCAAGTTTGATTGCGGGGATGTTTGTTATCCAATGGCGCATCTGTCGTCGATCGCTACTTTATCTTTCGCTGAAGCGCAAGTTTCCTGCCAATATTCAGGCCGGACGTGCTTTTGAAGTCCGCTTGCAAATCGAGAATCCTAGCCAATTGCTGCCAACCTGGTTGATCTGTGTCGAAGAGCGACTGGAACGCTTGGAACCCTATCCCTCGCAAAACGCTGTCGGTACCACCGTGGTGGTACCTTGGCTACCTGCAAATTCAAAAACGGATGCGGGCTATGAATGCTCGTTGCTCTATCGCGGACGTTATCGCGTGGGACCCCTACGAGTTTCAACCGCTTTTCCATTTGGATTGATGCGAGGTTGGTTCCTACAAAACTTCACTGATGAGATCTTAGTTCGGCCCAAAAGAGGTCAATTGTTGGGTCGATGGCAAAGCCTTATCCAACTTGAGCGACAAGGCTTAGCCAAAACAGCCTCCAGGGCTGGCGTCAATGAAGGGGAGTTTTACGGATTAAGAGCGTGGCAGCACGGCGATAGCCGACGCTGGATCCACTGGCGCACCACGGCAAGAATCAACGAATTGGCGGTGCGACAATTTGAACAGCAGCAAAAAATGACCTTGGCGATTGTCGTTGATCTCTGGTCCCCCCCTGGTGCCAATTCGCTGATAAATCCTGACCCCAGCATCGAGAAAATTATCAGTTTCATCTCGACTTTTCTTGAATCGATGTGCCGCCACGGAAATCATCAAATATCGGTCGCCCTGGCTGGTAGCCAATTGCGGGTGTCCACGCGTATCCAAAACCGTTCAGTGCTTGAGAGCGCCTTGGACGATCTCGCCATTATCGCTCCTGCGGAAAAGCCCGATCTACTTGGAGCGATCGAGCAGTTGTTCCCCATCATGGCCGACAATCGCTCCTTGCTGGTGATCAGCAATCGCGATGCGGTGCTCGAACAATTGCGTCCGAGCATTAAAGGAGAAACTCAACGCACGCTGATGGATAAAGTGCAGGTGCGTTGGATCAATGTGTCCAAAGGCGAACTCGATCCATTTTTCAAAATGGAGGATTCATGATCGATAAATTTCGCTGGTACCTGGCGATTCATTTTGCCGTTCTCGGCATCATGGCGGCTTTCCTAGTTTCAATCGAGGAAGGGACACTTCGCCTTCCCATGTTGGTCGGCGTCGTCGCCATTACGTCGCTGATCTTTACCGATCGTTTGGAGTGGTTTCAACTCCATCGCTACCTGGGCTACATCGGAATGATTCTCGGTGCCGCCTTGGCTCTGAGCAACTTCTTTACGCCAACCGATTCCGGCAGACTCTATTCGATCGCAACCATGTTGGCTTATGCGGAAATTGTGCTTTACTTGCAAAAGAAAACGCAACGAATTTTCGAGCAACTTGGAGTCTTTATTCTGTTGGAACTCGTCGTAGCCGCACTCCTGACCGAAAAAGTTTTATTCGGTATTTTGCTCATTCCCGTACTAGCCGTCAGCCTTTCGACGATGATTTTGTTCACACATTACATCGCTCTTGCCACTGAAGGGAAAAATGCAGTGAAGGAACGACTGACGCTGGAACAACTATGGAACATTTTTTTGAATCGTGTTCCAGTCAACGATTCTAAACAGGCCGCACCGATTGCACTCAAACCCATTCCTCGGCAGGACTGGTCTACGCGTCTCCATCATACTGCTTGGGTCTTGCAGGCGGCTCCGCTGGCTATCTCAGTGCTCGGTTTTGCACTGCTCTTCTTTTATTTACTCCCTCGCACCAACCTTGATTCCTATTCGGTACCCTCGTTTTCTAGTCCTGTTGTTGGCTTTACCGAACAAATGAAACTAAACCAATTTGGCGAAGTTCTGCGCAGCGACCAACTGGTGATGCGAGTCAGCTTCCGTGACAGCAAGACGAATGACCCGTATGAGATCCAACAAGCTCCCTATTTGCGAGCCGTTGTACTGGAAGATTACACAACCGATATGGAGGGAAGTGGTGTGTGGCAGCAGCGTCGCGAAGTTTCCAGTGTGCCGCTGCGGGATTTACCCGCTGAGCGATTCGTCGCTCCCAGGTATCGACAAACGGGTGATTGGGTTAATGTCCGTTTCTCGCTGGAAAAAACTCAATCCTCCTCGCTATTTTGTGTGGCTCCTACCTGCGTGATTTCGGCACAAGGATTTCGCCCCCATTTCATTCCCGAAGATTGGCGCATCCACAGCCAAGATCTGGTAATGGATACCACGTACAAAAAAATCAACTACACCATCGGAACAGGCCAATTCCGCAACGGACTCGAGCATTCCCTGATCCCAGAGGCTTCCGACTATTTTTCAAACGAATTCTCCGACGCGATTCACTATAACGGCCTTACATCCACCCGAATGGTCGCACTGACGCGTATAGAACGAAAACGCTTCCCTGGGCTCATTGCTCTAGCAGACCGTATCGCTTCCGATGCAGGCGAAGATGGCCGAACCCCCGTCGGCTTTGCTCTCAGTGCGGAAGCTTATTTTTCATCCGGAAACCAATACCAATACACTTTGGATCTTACGCAGCAGCGCGATAGAAAGCTCGATGCGATCGAAGACTTTATTGTGAATCACAAAAAAGGTCATTGCCAATATTTCGCCTCCGCATTGGCGATGATGCTCAGAAGCCGAAAAATCCCCACACGCGTCGTGATCGGTTTTCGGCCCAATGAGTACAACGAGCTTGGAAAGTTTTTCACGGTTCGCCAGAACGATGCTCACTCATGGGTGGAAGCTTATTTTACAAAGGAAGAATTGCGAGCGTCTAAACTTTTTGCTGAGCAAGATACAACGACCGGGGGCTGGTTACGGTTTGATCCTACGCCCCCCGGAGAGGAATCGAATTCCGGCGGTATCTTGCGCCGTCGCACCGCCGCTCCAGATTTCTTTCAAGAGTTTTGGAATCGCAATATCTTGGAAATGAACCAATCGAGCCAAAGTGGCACGATTTACGATGCGATTTCCAAGTCCAACAATCCCTATGCGAGTTCCATTCGAGCCATGCAGCGTTGGCTCAATCGTTTTGACGAATCACAAGCCGATGAAGAGAGCGAAATTAGGACGGAATGGTTCTCGATCCCTATTGCCGCATGGTTCATCGGCCTAGGTAGTGTCATCTCAATTATCTGGTGGGTCGCCTACCGACAAATTGGAAAACTCGCTCCCATGCTAAGGCCCAAGCGATACCATACAGAAACATTACCGGCGACCGTAAAGTTTTTTGAACGCTGCTTACGAGTACTCGCCAAACTCGGTTTTCGCAGGGCAGAATACCAAACACCGAAAGAACTCACCACACAAGCGGCGACCTGGCTTAATGACAAACATCAACAAACACAAGCAGCCTCTACTTTGAATGAACTGACCGAAGCCTATTATCAAATACGATTCGGAAACGGAGAAACGGCAAAGTCGGACAGATCAGCATCTTTAACGGAGAACGCCTTTTCCAACAACAAGAGCACTGCGTCCAACCTACACGCCCTCGAGTCCGCCGTGGAACGATTCCAAAAGTTGATCAGGGACCTCCCCAAACATAGAACTTAGCAAACACCTGAAGTCAGTGATCAAAGCATGATTATCACCATCGATGGTCCAGCTGGAGTTGGCAAGTCAACCGTAGCCCAGATGCTCGCCCAAAAACTTGGTTTTGATTTTCTCAACACGGGTGCCATGTATCGCTGCGCCGCTTTGGCCTCGATCGAAGCCAATATTCCCCGTGATGATTCCGAAAAAATAGTGGACTGTGTTAAGTCCCTGCGGTTCGAACAGAAAGGTCCACAAATTTTCCTTAGTGGCCGCGATGTAACCGATCGAATACGCCAAAAGGATGTCACCCAACTTGTAAGCCACATCGCCGATATCATTCCATTGCGACATGTGCTGATTGAATGGCAAAAAGAGTTTGCCAAAGGGCGCAACATTGTCACCGAAGGTCGCGATCAAGGCTCGGTTGTTTTCAATAATGCTGAGTGCAAGATCTTCTTGACCGCGACACCCGAAATCAGGGCAAGGCGTCGAACCGATCAACTGCAGCAGATGGGAATCAACGCGAATCTTGATCAGATATTGAACGACCAAATTCTCCGCGATGAACTGGATGCCAAACGCCCATTCGGTGCCCTTCGTCCCGCTTCCGATTGTGTTATTATCCAAAGCGATGATCTATCTATGGAACAGGTCATCGAGGAAATGCTAAGTATTGTTCGCAGCAAAAGCCAATCATCTCAGTGATGTATACCCTTGCGAATCCGTAAAGTTTAAATGCCAATGCCTCCATCCAAAAAATCCGAAGCGGAAGATCCAAGAAGTCTTTTTCAGCGACTTACGTATGCGATTTTTCGCATGGTCGCCCGAATCTTAAGTGTCTTGTGGTTCGAGATGCATGCCGAAGGTCGAGGAAATTTACCTGCAAACGGTGGTGGACTGATTCTTAGTACGCACCAAAGCGTTCTCGATCCGGTGCTGGTGGGCCTACTATGCAATCGTCGCCTGAACTACCTAGCCAGAAAAACACTTTTCAAAAGTCGCATTTTCGCTGCCATTATCCGCCATCTGGATGCTATTGAAATCGACCGCGAAGGCGGCGGTCTCAGCGGCCTAAAGGAAACACTGCAGCGACTTCGCCGCGGCGAGTTGGTCTTGATGTTTCCCGAGGGAACCAGAACAAGCGATGGTCAAGTCCAGAGCGTTAAACCGGGATTTGTTGCGGTAGCAAGACGAAGTCGTGTTCCCATCATACCTGTGGCTATCGTCGGTGCCTACGATGTGATGCCCAAAGGAGCCAAGTCGCCTCGACACCGAACGATCAAGATCGTGATTGGGAAAAGTATCCTTCCCGAAGACATCGTAGATCTCGATGATCAACAATTGATGCACGAATTACAAGCGACCCTGGAGCGTTGCCATCAGCGTGGCGAAGAACTGCGGAGCTATAGCTCAATGAAAGAGGCCTCGAGAGCGTGACTCACAAGGCCTCTTAGTAACTGATTCTCTACTGTCCGACGAATTAGCGAATTAAGCCAAATCGCTCTTTCGGATCCTTCAAGCCGTGAGCGAGTTTGGATAATGCTTCGGTTTCGATCTGACGAACCCGCTCACGCGTCAAACCGAGTTCGCTCCCGATTTCCTTCAGCGTATGGGGTTGAGTTTCACCTAATCCAAATCGCATCCTAAGAACTGTTGCTTCGCGAGATTCCAGTGTATCCAGCAATTCCAGAACAGTTTTCAAAACGTCGTGATCCAGTAACTCCTCGTCGGGCGCTTTGAGTCGCTCATCCATCACCATTTCACCGAGCGACCAACCCGATTCGACCTGATCACTCTGAGGTGTGTTGTTGTAAACCTGAATAGCTTTCTTGATGATCGGCAGCTTCTTTTTCGGCAAGCCCAAAACACGGGCTACTTCCTCAGGCGTCGGACCACGCCCCAGCTCCTCCGATAGTCGAGCAGTGGCACGCCGCCATTTGCTCAATAGTTCCACCATATAGGCTGGAATACGAATCGTTTTTGCCGAATTGATCAAGGCTCGCTTAATCGATTGCTTGATCCAATAACTGGCATACGTGCTGAAACGGGTACCAACGCAGGGATCGAAGCCTTCAACGGCTCTTAATAGCCCGAGATTGCCTTCCTCAATAAGATCTTGAAGACTTAGTCCCTTACCGACGTAACCTCGAGCGATGTTAACCACCAATCGCAGATTCGCGCGAACCATTCGATCGCGAGCCCTAACATCACCGGCGTCGATCGCGCGGGCGAGTTCCTGTTCTTCTTCTGCAGAAAGCAATGCGGTTTCGTTAATCTCCCGCAAATACGTTTCTAGAGGAGATTGTGGCACCGATTCGTCCTTTCCTCGTGTGCTCAATCGGAGGTTTAAGTCCTCGTCGTGATGATCATCTTGATCACCGAGGAACGGGTTCATATAGGCCATGTGCAAGTGCTTCCGAATTTTTGGGGATCGTATTGTGCCAGGACGCGGCGATAATCGGTATCGTCGTCGATCACTAGAAACTATACGTCACTTTCAGAAGGCCTATAAACACTTATTAATCTGCTTGTAAGACCAACGACTACACATGACGATTACATCGGTCGCACGAGGCCCTGAGCGGGCCAAGGAATCGGATGTAGCGATCGTGCTGGATAGAGTGTGCGGAAAAAACAAAAAAACGGTGCCCCGCACATGCAAAGCACCGTCATTATTGTTGCTACGTTTGGCGAATCCGTTTCAGCCTGATCGACCGTCACTTCCCCCCTTTTTCATCCCATTGCCCGCGATCGAGACCCCGCTTTGCATAACTCTGCAAGGCATAGATCTAGATGCATAGCCCTGGATGGCCAGGGAGGTGAAAGCCTCACACGCCCAACTTAGTTGCCGCCACCGAACAGAGGACCTTCCGAACCCAAACCACCCTTCAGCTCTTGCTGAGGTTTTTCCGGTTGTTTGTTCTCGGATGCTCCACCATCGGATGCCGCCTCAGCCGCAATTTGATCTGCGGTCCAGTGAACTCGTTTTCGAGACAAGCCAATCTTGCGTTCATCGGTATCAACGCGAAGCACTTTGACTTCAATCTCTTCGCCCACCTTCACGACTTCTTCTGGATTGTCAACCTTGTGGTCAGCCAATTCGGAGATGTGCAGCAAACCTTCGAGCCCATCTTCTAAACCGACGAAAACACCAAAGTTGGTAATCTTCGTGACTTTGCCTTTGACCACTTGGTCAGGCTGATACTTGTCTGGAATCGAAGTCGCCCATGGATCTGCATCAAGTTGTTTGAGGCCCAAAGCGATACGGCGGCGATTTTGATCGACCGACAAGACGCGGCATCGAACTTCCTGGCCTTTTTCCAAAACCTCGCTTGGATGGCTCACTTTTCGAGTCCATGACATATCCGAGACGTGCAACAGCCCGTCGATACCCTCTTCCAATTCCACAAACGCACCGTAGTTGGTGAGATTGCGAACTCGGCCCGTAACGACGCTTCCTTCCGGATAACGCTCGCTGACCGCATCCCATGGATTGGTCTGCGTCTGCTTGATACCGAGCGACAGCTGCTGTCCTTGCGAATCGATACCCAAAATCTTCACGTCGATTTGATCGCCGATCTGAACCATCTCGCTTGGATGATTGATACGTCGAGTCCAAGACATCTCGCTGATGTGGACCAGACCTTCAATGCCAGGCTCCAACTTGACGAAGGCACCATAGCTCATCACGTTGACAACTTCGCCCTTGACCTGCGAACCAACAGGATACTTGGATTCGATGTTTTCCCAAGGATTCTTTTGCTTCTGCTTGAGGCCCAAAGCGATCTTCTGTTTTTCGCGATCGATCTGCAAAATCTTGACTTCGATTTCCTGATCGATCGACACCATCTCGGAAGGATGGCCGATGCGTTCCCAGCTCATGTCGGTGATGTGTAGCAAGCCATCGATGCCACCCAAATCGACAAACGCGCCGAAGTCGGCAATGTTCTTGACCACACCTTTGCGAATCTGGCCAATTTCCAGTTCGCTCATCAAGTGATCTCGATCTTGTTCGCGCTGCTTTTCAATCAACGAACGACGACTGACCACAATGTTGCGACGCGATTCATCGATCTTCAACACTTCGCACTGAACTGTACGACCGATAAAATCAGCAATGTCGTTGGGACGGCGAATGTCGACTTGGCTAGCCGGCAAAAAGACGTTCACGCCGATGTCGACCAACAAGCCACCTTTGATCTTGCGAGTCACCGTACCGGTCACCACTTGACCTTCGCTGACCGAAGACATCATCTCTTCCCACTGGATGATCTTCTCAGCCTTGCGTTTGCTCAAGCTGATCATACCGTGCATGTCGCCAGTGGTCGGACCAGCATCGTCCTCCACTTCTTCGATAAGAACCTTCACCGATTGCCCGACTTGAGGAGGCTCTTCACCCTCGCCCCATTCGTTGCGATCAATGGCACCTTCACTCTTGAAACCGACATCGACAACAACGAAATCGCTGTTGACCTCGACAATTTTGCCTTCGACGATCTGATTGACATCGAACTGTTGATCTGCATCTTCCAAAAATGGAAGGATAAACTCCTCATCTTCCGGCAGCATCCGCTGCAGCTGGGAGTTAATGTTTTCGTCTTCCAAAGAGCGAATCAGGTTACGATTGACCATAAAAATCCTATCGAACTAAACTTCCAGTTCGCCGATCACCCGTTTACGGAAATCGTCATCCTGGATACAACCAATCCGGATCGCTTCCGGTGCTGTACTCGAAGTTGTGTTCGAACCAAGTAAAATGGGTTATGTGTGCGAAAACCACCGAGCGGTACAAAACGCTCGAGAAAATGGTTTTTCACGCAACTCGCAAGTGTACCCCCGAATGCCCGAAGCCACAACGCCAACCGAATCGGAGATTTCCAACATGACATCGCTCGCCCTCCATCGCTGTGCTTTAGGGGGGGATCACGCCGGTTTTCTAATGAAACAAGAAATGAGTCAGTTTCTTGTCCAACTGGGTGTCTCGCTCACCGATTGCGGAGCCAACGACAGTCAGCCGAGCGATTTTCCCGATTTCGCCGAGAAAGTGGCTCTGGAAGTCATCAGTGGGCGGGCCGAAAGAGGCATTTTGGTTTGCGGCAGCGGCGTAGGTGTCAGCGTAGCAGCCAACAAAATTCCTGGCATCCGAGCCTCCCTGTGCCATGACACCTATTCGGCTCGACAGGGGGTCGAACATGATGATATGAACGTCCTTTGTATCGGCGCTCGAGTCATCGGCCCAGAACTCGCTCGCGAAATCATCAAAGCGTTTCTCTCTGCGAAATATTCCCCCTCCGACCGCCACGCCCGCCGTCTGGCCAAACTCCAGGAAATCGAACGCCGCGCCCTCGCCGGCGAATATAGCCAATATCTCAAGAAGTAATTCCGATCCGCAGGACCGCGAACTACCTCTTTAAATCTCTCGCGCTACGCTGACCCAAATTCGCCAACCTACAACTCACTTTTAACGCAACGCACGATCTCGTCGGCCGTGATTTTGAAGTGGTCGTATAACTTGTTGGCAGGAGCCGACGCCCCAAAGGACGACATACCCACAAAGTGCCCCCCTGTACCTAAGTATTTTTCCCACCCTTGGCGAATCCCAGCCTCACAGCCAACTCGCAAGGTCAAGGCAGCTGGCAGGACACTTTCTCGGTAAGCAGCATCTTGCTGGTCGAACAATTCAAAGCAGGGGAGACTCACCACACGGCAATAAATCCCCTCTTTTGCCAACAACTCTTGAGCCTTTAGACACAGAATCAATTCCGAACCGGTCCCCATGAGCAAACCTTTCTCGGGACCGGCCGCCGGACTGACCACATAGCCCCCCCGAGCAACGCCCGACGCCGATGCATATTTGGAACGATCCAGTGTGGGAACATTTTGGCGAGAAAGCACCAGTGCGGCTGGATGATCTTTTGTCTGGATCAAAGTTCGATAGCATTCCAAAACCTCGTTGGCATCTGCAGGTCGGTAGACATACACGCCTGGAATCGCGCGGCAAGCCGCAAGATGCTCAACCGGTTGATGGGTCGGCCCATCCTCACCTAAACCAATGGAGTCATGGGTTAGCACATAGAGGACCGGCAAATGCATGATGCTGCTCAAACGAATGGCTGGCCGCATATAGTCGGTAAAAACAAAAAATGTCGCACCAAAAGCACGCAATCCGCTCAGGGACATTCCATTGCAAATGGCTCCCATCGCGTGCTCGCGAATACCGAAGTGCAGGTTTCGTCCCGCATAATCACTCGCAGAGAAATCTCCCAGTTTATCCAGGTTGGTCATCGTCGATGGAGCCAAGTCAGCGGAACCACCCACCAACCATGGCAGATGAGAAGCCAACATGTTCAGCACTTTGCCCGAACTCACGCGTGTTGCCAATCCTTTATCGTCAGCGGCAAAGGGTTTTAAGCCTGCATCCCAACCCGCAGGTAATTCGCCCGCGAACAGACTCTTCAACTGCCCACCTTCAGCAGGATGCTTAACACAGTAATCCGCAAAGCTCTTTTGCCAATCGGCTTCTGCCGAATTGCCCCGCTTCCCGATTGTCGATCGAAAATACTCCAACACTTCGCCAGGCACCAGGAACTTTGCCTCTTCGGGCCAACCATAATTCCGTTTGGTCAGCTTGATTTCTTCGTCACCCAGCGGTGCGCCGTGCGCCGCATGCGAATCTGCTTTATTAGGAGAGCCCCAGCCAATAATACTGCGAACAATGATCAATGTCGGTTTATCTTGGCAGGCCGCAAACTTCGCATATGCTGCCGAAAGAGCCGTCAGGTCATTCGCATCGAGAACCTCGACCACGTTCCAACCGAGTCCTTCGAATCGGCGACCAACATTCTCCGAAAACGCCAAATCGGTGTGGCCCTCAATCGTGATTCGATTGTCGTCATAAATCCAACAAAGATTGCTTAGTTTCAAGTGTCCAGCCACCGACGCAGCTTCGCAGGCCACTCCCTCCATCAAGTCGCCGTCGCTGCAAAGCGCATAGACATTGTAATCAAACAGCGAAAAACCGGGTCGATTGTAGGTCGCGCCCAACCACTTAGCCGCTAAAGCCATGCCGACACTATTTCCGCATCCCGCTCCCAATGGTCCCGTGGTTGTTTCGATTCCAGAAGCTTCGCGATATTCGGGATGCCCCGCGCACGGACTGCCCAACTGGCGGAAGTTCTTCAAGTCCTCAAGCTTTAAGGCAACCCCATCTTTGAGTTTCCCGTGATGATCCGTGCCGCGTATTTCCGACAGATGAATCATCGAATACAGCAGCATTGATGCATGTCCACAGGAGAGCACAAAACGGTCTCGATTAGGCCACAGCGGCTGTGCTGGAGAGTATCGCAATCGTTCTGTCCAAAGCTGAAAAGTCACCGGCGCTAAAGCCATCGGTGTACCAGGGTGCCCACTGTTGGCAGCCTGCACCCCATCCATGCTTAAGGTGCGAATTGTGTTAACAGCCAACTGCTCGATGTTCGTTGTTGTCATTGATCTTTCTCTGCAATTATCTGTGCTTATTCGTCTGTGATTTATTATCTGCGTTTTTTGCTCAGCTATTTCAAATGCGGCTGTGGTGTGATTTTTCCCTGCGTTTTGGACAAGACACTTTGCTAAAAGAGTCGTTTTGTTGCAACACTCCGCGAAGAAACCTCGCTGGCTGGACTTTTCTGCTCGCGTCCTTCGGTGGCCAGGGACTAAAAACTGCGAAATCGCTCGCGTTTTGCTCCGCGGCGCCACCACGTGATCCACCCCGAAAAGCAACCCAAAAGAGGGAGCACGCAGGTCTGTTATAATTCGCTCCAAGCGTATCGCGCCGGACCGTTTGTCGCAACGAGAGGTTGCCAAACGCCTCCGTTTTCCGGCGTATTTCACTCCAATTCGCTGAACGATTCCGGCGAAGATCGATCCTTAACCTACCGAGGTTTGCTTAACGTCCTGTGAGACCAAGCGTCTGAAGTCCAGGAGATTCCGCGAATTGAGAGAGTAAAGCGGTTGAGGGAATCGACGCGTCGACTACAATCCCACGTCTTTCCATCGCAAATTTCGTGGACAGGCCTTGGGCCCCCTGGCGGCAGACGACCCTCAAAACGCAACTTTTTTTCGGCCATATCATGAACGAATCAACGAATAGCAACGGTAGCGATTCAGCAAATCTGGGCGCTCTGCAAGCCGCTCGATTGGATAACCTTCGCAAGATCGAAAGCTTGGGACACGATCCCTGGGGCGGCCGCTTCGACGACCGACAATGGATTGCTCAAGTCCGAAATCGCTCTCAGGAAGTAAAGTATCAACTTGCCGATGGCACTCCACTGGAACTCCCGTCGATCGCAGACGACGAAGAGCAGCGGACGATCGATTATGGCGCTTGGAAGAAAGAGCAGGGGGCTGGGGAAGAAATTGGCCCCAATGTGCGTGTCGCAGGACGAGTGATTTTGTATCGCGACACAGGGAAACTCATTTTCGTCAAGCTCCGTGATTGGAGCGGCGACATTCAGATTTTCATCGGTAAAGGTCAGGTGGGGGATGAAGGCTTTGCGCTGGCCAAACTCGTCGACCTGGGTGATCTCATCGGTGTCGATGGACGTTTAGGACGCACCAACAAAGGCGAACTGACCGTGTTTGCCTCTAAGCTTCACTTTCAATGCAAAAGCATGGAGCCACCGCCGGAGAAGCATGCGGGCTTGACCGACACAGAACTTCGGCAACGCTACCGTTATCTCGATCTCACCTACAATGAAGGCGTGCTGCAAACATTTCTCAATCGCACCAAGATTGTGCAATCGATTCGCAACACCTTGAATCAAGAAGGGTTTTGCGAAATTGAAGGCCCCACGTTGCATACGATCGCGGGCGGTGCCGCCGCTCGACCCTTTATCACTCATCATAATGCGCTCGACATGCAACTATTTATGCGCATTGCCTTGGAACTGCATCTGAAGCGTTTGATGGTCGGTGGCATGGAACGCGTGTACGAATTGGGGCGAGTTTATCGCAATGAAGGGATCAGTCCCCGACACAATCCAGAATTTACCATGCTAGAGGTTTACCAAGCTTACGGTAATTATCAATCGATGATGGATCTGACCGAAAAAATCATCGTGGATGCGATTCGTGCGATCGGCAGCAGTTTTTCCATTCCTTGGGGAGATGCGATGGTGGATTTTACGCCCCCATTTGCCCGCCGAACCTATGACGAATTGTTTACCGAACACACCGGAGTACGTGCGGACGATGCGGAAGGCATTATTGGGTATGCGCAGTCGATCGGGTTGGATACCGCCGGCAAACATCCAGATGTCGTCAAGAGCGAAGTTTTTGAGGAACGCGTGGAAGATCGCTTGGTGGGCCCCGTTTTTGTGATCGATTATCCAGCCAGTATCTGTCCATTGACAAAGCGCAAAAAAGACAATCCGGCAATCGCCGAACGTTTCGAGCTCTTTATTCAAGGCATGGAATTGGCAAACGCTTACACCGAATTGAATGATCCATTTCTGCAAGAGAAACTATTCCAAACGCAACTTGCCGGACAGGCCGAAGAAGATTCCATGGCCAAAATGGATCACGATTTTATTCGTGCCCTTCGCTATGGAATGCCTCCAGCCGGCGGCTTAGGCATCGGAATCGATCGTTTGGTCATGCTTCTGACCAGCTCCAAGACTATTCGTGAAGTGATCCTATTCCCGCTATTGAGATCGCGCGAGTAGACCAGATCATCCGGACCACTAAGCAGCGTATTGATGGACCTGTTGCACACGACCGCTCAGCAGACGCACGCAGCAGTCAGCCGAACGCGCGATCGTTTCATCATGGGTAACCATGATGATCGTCATTTGTTGCTGTTGATTGAGCTTTTTCAGCAACTCTAAAATACCATGACCCGTTTCGGGATCAAGATTACCGGTTGGTTCATCTGCCAAGAGAATCCGCGGCTCATTCATGAGAGCTCGGGCAATGGCCGTTCTTTGCATTTCTCCACCAGACAATTCGTTCGGACGATGATGGATTCGATGACCGAGTCCGACCCAATCCAAAAGTTCCGCAGCGCGGTTGCGAAGCTTCTTGCGTACAGAATAGTACTGCAAGATCCCATGACCTATAAGCGATGGAGTGAGCACATTTTCTAACGCTGTGAGTTCGGGAAGCAGATGATAGAACTGAAAGATCATTCCCAACGTCTGATTGCGAAATTGATCTCGATGGCGACGAGCTAAGTTATCAATACGACGTCCATCGAAGTAAACCTCGCCGCTATCTGGTTGGTCAAGGGTTCCCAGCAAATGCAGCAGCGTGCTTTTCCCCGAACCGCTCTGCCCAATAATAGCTGTCAGTCGATTTTGCTCAGCGACAAAATCAACCCCTTTTAAGACCGGCACTTCAACTTTACCGGTGCGATAGGTCTTGGTTAAATTTTTCGCCGATATGAGAACAGTTTCCTGAGACACCACGCCAGTCGGCTTGCCAACGACCCTCGGTTTAGAAACTGAATTGGAAATATCTGTTTTCATAATTAATAACTCGCCGCTTGGTTTTTCTAAACCTCAGTCATTGTAATAATATTGCGAATCTTTATTATTTTGCCTTGAAATTAATATCCTATTCGAACCCCCGAATACCGCGAATACCGCGGCCAACGCCAAGGCGGTTAATGGCTGAACGGATTGACGTTCGCTCCTATGGGAAACCGCGGCTAATGCCGTCGGCTCATGGTTTGCGGATAGGCTCTAAGCCTTAATTTTCAAAGTAAATTTTCAGTGTATTTTTTCAAACTACTCGTACCGTAGCGACTCGACCGGGCGAAGACGGGCGGCACGCAGGGCAGGTAAAACGCTTGCCAAAACGGCAATTAGGATCGCGCCCAACATCACCATAACAATACTCATGGGATCCACGATGGTTGGTATTCGTTCAAAGTAATAAATTTTGGGATCAAAGACTTCACCACCTGTTATCACTTCCAAAACATCCGCAATCTCATTGATGTAATTCACAAAAAGCAAACCACCCACAGTACCAACGCCCGACCCCACTGCACCGAGCAATAGTCCATAACCTAAGAAGATAGAGGCCACACCTGAACTCGGCGCCCCCAAAGATTTAAGAACACCTATATCGCGGGTCTTTTCAACCACGATCATGAAAAATGTTGCCAAGATACCGAAACCTGCCACAGCAATAATCAAAAAGAGCAAGATATTTAAGATCGTTGTCTCCATCTTTACTGCAGCCAATAAAGGTCCCTGCAGATCTTTCCAAGTGCTCACCTGAATCATCATGTCGCTGGGAAACTTGGATTGCAAAATGTCGCGAGCCGCATCCAAGTCAGCGTTTTCGCGCAGCTTGATCTGAATTGATGAGACACTCTTTAGTCCCGTGGAAGGATCGATCATCCCTCGCATCTGCTGCAACTTCTCAATGGGCACGAAAGCAAATGTAGAGTCATATTCACTCATCTTGCTTTCATAGAGATCCACTATGGTAAATTTCTCCGACAGAATCCTCGGAGGTGAACTTGCGCTGAGCAACCCGACTTGAATATCATCCCCAGGACGAACATAGAAATAATCGGTGAGCGTACCGTCCGGCTTGGTGCCACGCACGCTGCAAATACCAATCCCAAGCACAATTCCCGCGTGCTGCTCTTTCTCTGCATCAAAGAGTTGGTTGCTTCCACCAGGAGCACCGATGCTCGGCCCCGCTGTGGCTTGAGCGCCAATCGAGGGTGGTGCATTGGCCAGCGAGCTGACGTCCGAACC
>JBIKMB010000181.1:0-11715 GCA_044359485.1 Pirellulaceae bacterium
GGATAGTTCGAAGCCAGATGGAATGCCGCGCAAGTGTATGGATTGCAGCAAAGTTCAGCAGCTTGGTTTTCGACCGAGCATATCGCTCGATGAAGGAATATCAAGAACGATCAATGAGTATCGAGCCTGGAAGCGATCAGGTGTCATGGCAGCTTAATTACCTTTTCCCGCAGCGCGCACATGTCGTATCGTGTTCTCCTATCGACGCCCTCACCGGACTGGCCATTGCTGCGGCAATTACCAGGACAAGCGGCATGCATGTTTTCTGCACCGCAGAGACTTTGCGCGACTAGTCCCGAGTCGCCACTGCCGCGCGAGGCTACCTGGGGGGATTGGACGTTTATCGTCGATCAACCGACTGCTGAGGTGGATGCTTGGGTCGTGCTGGACGATATTAGGGGACCTCAGCATACCAGAGTCCCTCCTGGCAACACGTTGCTGTTGACGGGCGAGCCGCCGAGTATGCGAAGTTATCGAGCTAGTTATCTGCAGCAATTTTCCCACGTCATCACTTGTCATGCTTCGCTTGCCGGCAGTCAATTTGGGGACGTCGATATTCAATTGGCTCCGCAGGGATTGCCGTGGCATCTTGGTGTCGATCGCATGAACCGGGACCGTGTGCAGTATGGTTATGACGATCTTATTGAAGCGAGGCAGCCAATCAAACGAGGTTTGATTTCTGTGATTTGTTCCAACAAGACGATCACGCGCGATCATCGTGCCCGCCTCAAATTTGTGAAAGTTCTCGAAAGTCATTTCGGCAGTGACTTGGCGGTTTTCGGTCGTGGCTTCAGGGAAATCGGTGACAAATGGGATGCGATCGCTCCATTTCGTTTTCACGTCGTTCTGGAGAACGATTTCATCGATCATTATTTTAGCGAAAAGCTAACGGATTGTTTTCTAGCGCAAAGCTATCCGCTGTACTACGGTTGTCCGAATGCAGCCGAATATTTTTCAAGAGATAGTTTTACGGCTATCGATATCCATCAGCCACAGCACGCATTAGAGACCATACAAAAAGCGCTGGATCAACAGTTGGATCAGAAAAATACTGAAGCATTGCGGCAGAGTCGCGAGCGGGTGTTGGAGCAATATAATCTTTTCTCCATCATTCGCAGGCATTTTTCGCAGCGATTTTCGGTTGAGCGACCGCGGCATTACACACTTTACCCGCGACGTCATAAGTGGTCTTTGCAGTGGGCCAGATTGCAACGACTTCGTCGACGCCTATCACTTGCAGCCTAGAGGATAAAGTCTATGATCGTCGCACGTTTGAATGGTGGTCTGGGCAACCAGTTATTTCAATATGCTTTTGGTCGCGCTCTTGCCATCCAGCATGGCGTACCGCTCCAGATGGATATTCGCGATTATCGCAACCAGCCGCAACATGGTTTACTGATTCAGCATTTCAACATCGTGGGCGAATTTTTATCTCCCATAAATTCTGGGGTCGTCCCAGACATCGCTCGACGCTCGCGATGGCAGCGCTGGATTTGGAACTGGATTCCAACGCATGTGCGGTGGGTGCGCGAAAAACCGTTTGGTTTTCAGAGCCACTGGCTTGAAACAGGCAAATCGGCCTATTTGGATGGTTACTGGCAGAGCGAGTCTTTCTTTCGCGAGGTTGCAAACACGTTGCGAGAGGAACTCACTTTGAAGGTCCCTCCTTCGCTAGCGACTCAAGAGATCTCTGCGCAAATGAGGCAAACGCGGTCGGTCGCGATGCACATTCGCCGTGGTGATTATGTCACAGATCCTCGTGTGTCCAAGATCTATTTGCCACTCTCGCTGTCCTATTATGAGAGATGTTTAAAGGACTGGGCTAGCGAGCAGCGCCAAGTGAAAGTGTTCGTTTTTTCCAATGATATCGAGTGGTGCAAAAAGCAAATTCGCTGGCAATATCCAACGGTGTTTATCGATCACACCACTGCGGCAACGGCTCATGAAGATCTTTATTTAATGCAGCAGGCCAAGTGCTGTATCACTGCCAACAGCACGCTGAGTTGGTGGGGTGGCTGGCTTGGGCACAAAACCGACCATGTTGTCTATACACCGGCGAAATGGTTTTATCCCAACACACTTGATGATCGGTCTTTAGCCTGTGATGGTTGGGTGCAAATGCCCAATGATCCGACACCAACTCATTCCGCGATACCTTCATCCCATGCCGCTTAATTCAAACGACGTCACCCCGAGTTGCAAAATTTCCGTACTGATGCCGGTGTATAACGCTGCGCCGTACTTGGTCGCTAGCGTAGCCAGCATTATTGAGCAAGAGTTTCGCGATTGGGAAATGATCTGTGTCAACGATGGCAGTCGCGATGAGTCGCTTGAGATATTGCAGCGATTCGCGTCGATCGATTCGAGGATCCGTGTGATCGATCAATCCAATGCGGGTATTGTTGCCGCTCTTCAGCGCGCGATCGATGAAGCGCGGGGTGAACTACTGGCGCGAATGGATGCCGATGACATCTCGGTCGCTTCCCGTTTCGGAAAGCAAGTAGAGTTTTTGGCCCGCCATCCCGATGTCGTGGTTGTGGGAGGGGCGGCGCTTGAGATTGATTCCGATGGCGATCCACTGCGAATCACACAATATCCCAGTCAATCTGATCTGTTGGTCCAGCGACTGTTGAAACGCCACAGCGCGCTCATTCATCCAAGCGTGATGATGCGTCGTCAGGCAGTGCAACAGGTCGGTGGCTATCGGCCCAAATATCAATGGGTCGAAGATCATGACTTGTGGTTGAGAATTTCTCAAATTGGTAAACTCGCCAACATCGATTCGATTCTTTTGGGATATCGGCAGCACGCTTCCAGTGTGTGTTGGCAACGCAGCAATACACAGCGAGAGTTGATGAACGAGCTTCTCCGAGAGGCGCACCAGCAGCGGGGGCTTTGCTGTCCGAGCGAAGTACTGCTCGACGCAGTCAAGGTTCGCTCACAAGGTGGTCCCGGAAAATGGACGCGAATTGCTTTGCGTGGCGGGCATACCCAAACCGCCAAAAAACATCTGAAGGCTTTATGGAAAAGCAACGATTCGTGGCGTTACAAGTGGCGTATGACATTGGAATTTGCCGTCCGTTATTCGGCCGCTCTGGCTCGACCGCAGGGGGAAGAGGCTGACAAAATATTGCCAGACTTGTCCGCATGGCGGTCGCGAATAGCGGCCTAAATACGGCTAATTTCGAGCGGGAGAGAATTACCCCATTGGGTCTGGGGAGCTTGGTCTGAGTGGCTAGCAGAGATTCTTTTCCAGCCTGGGTTTGGGTTTGTCGTTACCCCTGCCAGTAGGTACCATAGAGAAGTCTGTGCCGCTGGTACATTGGCTTTTTTGGGTTGCGTGAGTGCAAATGTCTTCTGGCTTTTCTCCAATAATTCGGTCGGAGGATCGAAAACCGGTTCCTGTCGCGGTCATCGATATCGGTGCCACGAGCATTCGCATGGCAATTGCCGAAATCGATTTCCATGGAAAAATCCGCTTGCTCGAAACGCTCAACCAAGCAGTATCTCTGGGCAAGGATACATTCTCTCAACGTCGTATTCGCAAGTCGTCGATTGAAGACTGTGTGCGTGTTCTCAAAAGTTATCGCAAGTTGCTTCGAGAATATGGAATCACGCAACCCAACCAAATCCGTATCGTAGCGACCAGCGCTGTGCGCGAGGCGATGAATCGAATGGCCTTCCTCGATCGCATCTATGTGGCTACCGGAATGAACGTCGAGCCCATCGAAGAAGCGGAAGTCAATCGAATCACCTACATGGGTATACAGCCTCTGCTCCAACAAGACCCAAAGCTTGCCGCTTCGAGGACAGTCGTAGTTGAAATCGGCGGAGGTAGCACTGAAATTTTGGTGGTGCGTGGCGGCAACGTGCTGTTTTCTAATACCTATCGCCTCGGCTCGCTGCGTTTGCTGGAAACCCTGGAACGCTTTGATGCCCCGAAAACAAAACAATTTGTCATCATGGAGTCGCAGATCCGACGTGTTGTCGATCAAATCTGCGAACAAGTACAAGTTGACACACCGGTTGAATTAATCGCTCTCGGAGGCGATGTTCGTTTTGCGGTTGCCAATTTGTTAGAAGACACCAATCAAGAATCGCTCGCCACGCTGTCGACCGATCAGTTGGCTGTCTTCACCAAACAAATCATGTCACTCAGCGAAGATGAAATGGCTCAACGCTTCGGAATCAGTTTCCAAGATGCGGAAACCGTTGGCCCCGCGCTGCTCAGCTATGTTCTGCTCGCGCGAGGCTTTGGCGTTGATACCATTCGAGTCGCTGAAGTCAATTTGCGCGACGGTTTGCTGCAAGATTTGGCAACCCGAGATCATTGGAATGCCGACTTTCGCAATCAGATTATTCGATCGGCTATTAGCCTAGGCCGCAAGTTTCATTTCGACGAGAAGCATGCTCGTCACGTGGGAGGTTTGGCGCGCAAACTATTTGCCGATTTACAAACAGAGCATCAACTCGATCATCGCATGGAACTGATTTTGTATCTAGCCGCACTGTTGCACGAGATCGGTTGGTATGTGAATGTCCGCAGCAATCATAAGCATGCGTTTTACTTGATTCGCAACAGTGAGCTGTTCGGGTTGAGCCGCAAGGATGTATTGTTGGTTGCCTTGATCGCGCGATATCATCGCCGTTCCAGTCCCAAGCCCGAACATGAAGGTTACGCTATGCTGGATCGAGATGACCGCGTGGCGGTTGCCAAGCTGGCGGCCATTCTGCGGATCGCGATCTCCATGGACGAATCGCGCAATCAGCGCGTCCAGGAATTTAAATGTCGAATGGAACCACATCGCGTTGTGCTCACCGTTCGCGGCGTTGAGGATGTTTCGCTGGAGCAATTGGCGCTGAAACAAAATGCCGGTTTATTCGAAGAGGTTTACGGTAGCCAAGTCTTGCTACGTACTAGCCGCAAGTGACACAGACGGAGCGTCTACTGCTCCAGTGGCGACATCCAGAAATCGAAATTGCTCTCACCCGAAACACTCCAGTTCAAGGGTAGGGTGCTGCGAATAACCTGAACGGCCAACTCCCATGAACTGGTCAAGGGCTCCAGGCCTTCCGCCCAAAATTGTGGTGAATTGGGAGAATGTTCCCAAAGTGTTGTCCGCCAACCGTTGAGAACCAAAGGGTCGGTATTGTTCAGGAGATAACGTGTCTCACGCGCTCGCAACGCTAACTGCAGCGGAGATGGAACCCATGGAGAAATTTCCGACCCACTCGAACTGGTCGCCACATTCCGCGGCGAATGAACGCCGGCGATCGAATCTTCGACAGCCCGCTGCGCAGAAGCCACCGTGTGCTGCGGTTCAGCCAGTCCCATCCACACGCGGCCCCATAAGGTGATCGCAATAACGGCCACCATCGCCGCCGCCACACTGGGCCAGCGGGCAGATGAAGTTCGATACATGGAGGAAGGAGCAAGTGTGACTTGGTTTGAAACGGCGACAGGTGGTAGTGCGTGAGGAGGTTCGGTAGCACGAGAAAGCAGATCGGGCATCGCCAAAAGATACTTAGAACCTTCCAGCAGTTCGTTGCAGGCCGAGCAACATAACGAATGCGCAACCAACTGCTCATCGAAACGGGGATCTTCACCCGCATCGAGTCGTTGCTGCCACTCGGTTTCGAACTGATCACACTGCATGTCTTGTCGGCTCCAATGCTTCCCGCTCTTGCAACTCACGAATGATTTGTATTCGCGCCCGATGGACCCAAGTTTTAATCGTACCCAAGGGAACCCCGAAACGTTCAGCGATATCCTGGTAACAAAGTTGGTCTCGATGAAATAACAAAAATGCTTCTCGGTATTCGGGGCGTAGCGTCGTCAAGGCAAGTTCTAGCTCTTCCCGCAAATTCTGCGAATTGTCCTGCTGAGCGGCAACTTGCGATGTAAAAAATCCCTGCTCATCGGTGTTGGGGATGCGTTTCCTGCGAGCCAACATCGTGCGGCAACGATTGCCGGCGATGGTCAATAGCCAAGGCTCAAATGGACGCGACTGATCCCAATGATCCAAATGTCGAAAGACTCTAGCAAACGTTTCCTGAACCGCATCTTCGGCGTCGTGGCGATGGCCAAGCATCTTATAGCAAACCGCAAATACCAAAGGGTGAAACGCCTGGACCAATTGGACCATGGCGGCATTCTCTCCTCGTAGGCACTGCTGAATCAATTCCACGGGCACATTACTCACGGTGAAGCTCCCAGTCGCTATGGTTCGGAACGACAGGAGTGGTTCGTCTAGCTTCGCTCGATATTGCCAGTACTACCCTCGATTTCTCTCTTAATATTCGCATCGGTGCAGTTTTCTGGAAAAATCTGGGTGAAAAGCAAGTGAAAAACTACCACTTCTGAGGAAGGTTCATGGTCGCCAGAGGCTTAGCGACCACCAAAGAACTTCTTGAGAGTTTCATTGGCCGCATCTCGCGAAGAACCGGTCGATGGACCACTGGCAGATTTTGGTAGCTTTTGAGGCGGTTTTTTCTCAGGCCGCTTGAGTTGATTTTTTTGAGAGCTTTCTTCGATCTCTTTGCTGTCGTGGGTAGCAACAGCGTCTTGTTTGTCCCCTTCGCCTGAAATTCGAGTGGTGTCATCCAGTACCAACTGTCGGGTTTCAGGCTCGGTCTTGGTGCGCTGGATCGAATCGGCTTCTTCCAGCCATTGGCTAATATCGATTTGTTCAAATTTGCTATCGGTCGATGAGACTTGTGCTGCGCGATCGGCAGCCTCTTTAATGTCCTTGACTTCCGCTTTTTTAGCTCCACCGATACCCACTTCGATCGCGATTTGAAACTCCAGTTTCCCAACGCGAAGAATATCGCCATCCTTCAAGATCTTTGCTTTGTCGGCAGAGAGTTGCTTCTCGTTGACGAACGTGCCGTTGCGGCTTTTCAGATCAATCAGCAATACGCGTCCATCCTTTTGGACCAGCGCACAATGCCGGCGGCTCACCGATTCGCTCTTGGGTCGAAGTTGGCACTCATCGGCTCGTCCGATCAAAAACTTATCGGTGTTCACCGCGATTTCTTTGCCTTCGCTACTGCCCGCCAATACCTTGAGCTTAACCTGCATACCGATGGTCCTTCGACACTGAGGAGTAACACTGGACTGGGAAAGAATGATGTCCGGAGAAGAGAGAGGACTGGTGTAATATCCTAACTGGTTCTGCTGCCAATAGAAACATAGAAATGCTTCATAGATTCTTAATTTTAGTTCAGACTCGTTCGAGCCACGTGGAGGACTGATGCAGCGCGACATTCTCGTGGATCGTCTCGATTCCAAAGCTTTCAATATTATTGGACTCTTGCCAAGTAACGTCAAACTGCCGCGAAGTACTTTCCTGAATCGATCGCCCGAATGAGTACATGCTATCGGGGTGGATAGTTGTGAGGGGGCTATTGGAATCCTGTTCGCGGTTGTCGACTAGTTCCGCGAGGCCGGGAAGCGATGGGGCATACCGGCTTTGGGCGAGTAATACGCTGCCATGCTGAAGCAAGCTCTGTTTACCGCGTCGCTGAGCACTGCCGATCACTTTGTCCGTGCCCACCAAGATATCCCCTTCGGTGCGACGGTGGAAACAGAGGAAGGGGGCCGATTTGGAAACCGGTTCGGAGGCGGATTGCAAATAAGCAAGGAAACCGAAGCGATTCAGCCAGTCGACCAAACCGTGGTGGATCCACTGGTAGAGTTGCCGGGTTGGTCCCAGGCGCACTTGATCCCAGGGAACGACCAGGGAATATGTCCAGTCGTGATGATGCATGATAGCGCCGCCACCGGTACGGCGCCGCACCACTTCGATCTGTGAAGCTTCGAAGGGTGAAATAACCCGTTTTGGCCCGTTACTCCGCGAAACTTCGGCAGTCGTTCCGTCACTGGAATCGCACGCAAGACTTAGGTCAATGCTTGTCGTGGGTTCTCGATCGCGATACGAAAGCCACTGTTCCCAAGGTTGAAAGTATCCAAGGGAGAGAGTTGGCTTGGCCCAGCGATAGATGCGAAGTGCAATGGCGTGCTGATCGTCACACCACTGCAGCATTGCATCGTCGATGGCCATATTTTCAGCCCCCGAGCGAGGCTGATCGAAAATTACGGTGCCGTCCATTTCATCACGGGTTTGCGGGCTGCTGTCACTTCATCGGGGCGACTGATCTTTGTGCTATGGGGAGCTTCATGGAGCAAGTCGGCCGATTCGCCGGTGATGCGGAACAGCGTTTCGATAAACGCATCCATCATCTCTTTGCTTTCCGTTTCTGTCGGTTCAACCATTACTGCTTCTGAAACGGTGAGCGGGAAGTAGACCGTTGGAGCATGGAAGCCATAGTCGAGCAATCGCTTGGCCAAGTCCATCGCGGTGATCCCTTTTTCTTTCTTGAGCGTTGCCGCGCTGGCGACAAACTCATGCATGCAGCGATTGCCATGGGGCACGGGCAAAATATGTCGAACGCGGCTGAGCAAATAGTTCGCGTTGAGTACGGCGTTCTCACTAACTTCTTTCAGCCCGCTAGCTCCGAGCGAGCGAATGTAGAAGTAAGCACGCAGCAAAACACCGACATTTCCAAAGAAACTGCGGACGCGACCGATCGAATCTGCTCCACCTGGATCCAGATAATAAGTTTCTCCATTTCGTCCGACGGTTGGTGCTGGTAGATAGCAGCCAAGGTAATCGCGAACGCAAATGGGACCTGCGCCTGGACCTCCGCCACCGTGTGGCCCGCTGAAGGTCTTGTGCGGATTGTAGTGCATCATGTCAGCGCCAAAGTCACCGGGTCGCGCGATGCCAAGAATGGCGTTCATGTTGGCGCCATCCAGGTAAATCAAACCACCGTGCGAATGAACGGTCTCAGCGATTTCTTTGATTTGAACATCGAACAAGCCGAGTGTATTGGGGTTGGTGATCATGAACACGGCGGTCTTGTCATTGACTTTGCTGCGCAGATCGTTGATATCCACTAGACCGTTAGGACCGCTCTTGACGGTAATCGTTTCGAAGCCTGCCATTCGCGCGCTGGCTGGGTTGGTGCCGTGCGAGCTATCGGGTGACAACACGATAGGACGGTGCTGGCCAAGTTTGCGGAAATGAGCCGCTGCGACCATCAGAGCGGCCAATTCGCCGTGAGCGCCGGCGGCCGGTTGGAGGGAAACAGCAGGTAAACCAGAAATCTCCGCGAAATAGTTTTGCACATTCCACAGCATCTCCAGCAAACCTTGAATGGTAGACTGCGGCTGATAAGGATGCACATCCACTAATCCAGGCAGTGACGCCAGACGCTCGTTCCGTTTGGGGTTGTACTTCATCGTGCACGAACCCAGCGGATAAAAATGCGTGTCGACCGACATGTTTAAGGTGGACAGGTTGGTAAAGTGTCGGACGACATCACCTTCTGCCAATTCGGGCAACGGCGGTGGTTGCGATGCGAGTGCACCTGCCGGGAGAATATCGGCCAAGTCCACACTGGGCACATCGGCTGGCGGAAGCATGTGGGCGCGCCGACCTGACCGGCTCAGCTCAAAAATCAATTGGGTAGATTTTGTATTACGCATGGGTTGCAACAGCTCCAACAGAAAGATGATTCAAAGCAGCCACGTAGGCATCGATTTCTTGTTTGGTGCGTTTCTCTGTCACCGCAACCAAGAAGCAATCGGAAAGATGCGGGTACCATGGACCTAGGGGAATACCTCCCAAAATACCATGGTTCTGCAGATATTCGAGAGTTCCAGCGACATCGCCAGCTCGATCGCGAACAACGAATTCAAACCAAGTGGCGCCAGCAAACTCCAAGCTGTAACGACTGGATTTGGCAATCTGCTGTTTCAGGTAGTGCGCTTTTTGTCCGCACAGCACGGCGGTTTCCTTCAAGCCTTGCGGCCCCAGCAGGGAGAGATAGATCGAGGCTCTTAAGGCAAACAAGCCTTGGTTGGTGCAAATATTGCTCGTCGCTTTTTCACGGCGGATATGCTGCTCGCGCGTCTGCAAGGTGAGCACCCAGCAGCGTTTGCCCGAGCGATCGATGGTTTGACCTGCGATACGGCCTGGCAGTCGGCGAACGAATGCTTCGCGGCAGGCCAGAATTCCAAGATAAGGACCGCCATACTGCAGCGGATTGCCGAGCGATTGACCTTCGGCCACCACCACATCCGCGGACCATAAACTTGGTTTTTCCAAAATACCTAAGCTGACCGCATCTACGGCGGCGACCACTGAGGCACCTGCCGCTTTGGCGGCGGCCGCAAAAGGTCTTAGGTCTTGCACGATGCCAAAGAAATTCGGCTGAGGCAGAATCGCGCAGGCCGTGTGCTCATCTAGAGCGGCGGTCCATGTTTCCAGGTCGAGTGTCCCAGCGTGGGTTGGAACTTCGACAAGCTCGGCATTAATCCATTGGAAGTAGGTCTTCAGGCACATCCGATATTCAGGATGCAAGCTCTCGGGGACCACCACTTTCCGCCGTCCTTCGTTGTGTGCTAAGCACATCAGTGCCGCTTCGACGGTCGCCGAGGCCCCATCGTACAAACTGGCGTTGGACACATCCATTCCGGTGAGTTGGCAGATGAGTGTTTCATACTCGAACATCACCTGCAAGTTTCCCTGGCTCACTTCGGGTTGATAGGGGGTGTACGAGGTATAAAACTCTCCACGCGATGCCAGTGAGTCGACAACTGCCGGTATGAAGTGGTCGTAGGCACCGCCGCCCAAAAAGCAGCAGGCATTTTCGGCACCAAGATTCTTACCTGCTAATTGTTTCGCATGTTGGGTCAATTCGATTTCCGACATTGCCGGCGGGATCGACAGCGGCCGGTTCAATCGGAGTTCGCTGGGAATCGATTCAAAAAGCTCGGCAACGCTCGCAGCACCAATCGCTTGCAACATAGCATTCCGGTCTTCGTCTGTGTTAAACAGGTAAGCCATAATGTTTCGCTTAAGTTGTAAAAGAACAGTCGGATGTCGTTAAGATCGACCTACGGACTACCCGCAGTGACAAAAAATCATTCACCGATTGGTGTTATCGGTGAATGTTGAGTCAGAAAAAAAGTTTTGCTATCAGTGTTCGCCGGCGCACTGTTTCTGATAATCGGCATAGCTTAACAGCGCATTGGTTTGGGATGGATCCGTCAGTTTAATCTTTACAATCCAACCTTTGACATAAGGATCTTCATTGAGGATGGTCAGTTGATCGGCCAGGGGGGCGTTGACTTCGATGATCTCGCCTGCGACGGGCAGATAGAGTGGGCTGACGGCTTTGACCGATTCCACCTCTCCAAACTCTTGGCCGGCGGAAAATTTCTGGCCCACTTTCGGAAGCGCCATGAATACCAGGTCCGTCAATTGCTCAACCGCAAACGAAGTGATCCCGACGGTGCCAATGGTTTCGCCCCCCACTTGTTCAATGCTGAGCCATTCATGGGTGGGACAGTAGAATAATTTTTCCAGGTTCAAGGTCATCAACTCCTATGGGCTATTGCGGATCAAATGAAAAGCATTGGTTGCAGAGTAAGTATTACGATTGCGGATTACTTCCGTTTATAAAATGGCAAAGGGACGATGCGGGCTGCAACTCGGCTTCCGCGGATATCCGCTTCGAGTGCGGTCCCGACGGCGGCGAGTGCTGGAGTTATAAAGCCCATCGCGATGGGAGTTTGGAAAGTCGGCGAGAACGTGCCGCTGGAAACGCGTCCTACGCGATGACCATCCATATCAAACAATTCGCTCC
>JBIKMB010000395.1:0-3361 GCA_044359485.1 Pirellulaceae bacterium
GATTCTCTACTTTGCTCTGACTCAAATGTTCTTTGATCTTGGAAATCTGATCAGCAAAGCGGGGCCCCTTCGACTCGTCCTGAGCAGTCAAGTGGGCCGGGCCCGATATAACGGTGCAGACAACGCATAGGAAGGTGAACCAACGGCCAATGGCGAGAGATTTGAAAAGATCCAGGCAAGTCATGGAAAAGTCCAGTGATTTCAGGGAGGGGGAGTGGACCAATACCAACTAGGTTACTACGCAGCGCGGCTTTTTCCAATCAGAGCTTGCAGAAAAAGTCCTAGCCCACGAATCTTTTATGGCTCTATCGAAAACAATAGCTAGGCTAAAACGAATGGCTACTTATTTGCCGCACTGCGGGCAAATCGATTTCGAGCGGCGATATTGCCCAGATCGGCATGATTCCATGGCTGTAGACGTTCTTTGGTTTCTTGCAACCATTGCTGTCGAACTTGGGATGAAACTAGGCCACCATGCGGTGGTTTTATCTGTCGCAATTCGCGGATCGATTGCTCGATTGCGTTTCTTAGCGGCCGCTTTTGGCAAGATAAAAAACTGGGTGGTTTTACGGATGAATCGTGCAAGCTGAGTCTCTGGCTCGATTCACTAAAGTCCTTCTCGGCATCGATCGCTGAAAGAAAATAAAAATTTGCCGCCATGCAAAAGAGCTCAAAATCCGGTAAGACCGTGTAGCAGGAAGATACGAGTTGATCAATCCAGCGAACTTCATCCAATACATCCAATCCATATTGCTTCCATGCCTCCGCATCGGTTGTCTCCTCGAGCAGCATATCGGCGATGCGATAGACACCGCTTAAGGCATGAGCTATCCCGCTGCTGTGCAATGGATCGACAAAACCTGCTGTGGTTGGCAACATGGCCCAGCCATCTCCAGAAGCTGCAGACCAAATCCGACTGAGCCTTGCTTGAAAACGAAGAGGTTGCCTCATGCGTGCTCGTTCAAACATGCTTCGGATCGATGGAAAACGAGATAGTTCAAGATCCCAGGTTGGCTGTAACTGGGCTGCGTCCACTTTTTTATCCGACCAGTATTGAGAGGGTTGTACGATACCAACACTGGTCAAGCCGTTGGAAAAGCGTAACATCCACATCCAACCTTCGTGCATCAAGTGATGTTGGGCGGCATCATCGGAATGGAATGGTTGCACGGTCGAAAGATTTCCCGCTCGATTCTGAAGTTCGTCCCAACTGGCTATGCCTTCAAAGTGAGAGAAGATTGCGCCAGTTTGCGTGAGCAATTGCTCATCGTTAGCTTGGAGTCCGGCGGCGCGAGCCAAAACGCCTCCCGTGCCGGTGGAGTCAATCAGCCATGTGGCATGTGCTTCCCCCGATATCGTTGAATGGTCACTGCGAGTGCACCAACGTAGATACCATGCCCCGGGCCGGGTCAACTCAATCAAATCACACGACTCGAATGTATCCACACCTAAATCTTGCGCATGATGAAATAAAAACTGATCAACCTCTGAACGCAACCAATGAGTATCGCTCAAAGCGTCGCTGGCACTAGCCGCAACCAGCAGCGAGTTGGAGTTAGATGGGGTGTCTACGAAAGGTTGAGCAGTAGAATGAGTGAAATAAGAGAACCCTCTTTTTTTGCCAGCCGTAACCTGAGGATAATGTTGTTGCCATGTTCCCCATCGAGCGAGAGGTAGAAGTTTTGTGAGATGCCATCGCTTCGCTATAGCTTCGAGCAAAAAATCGGCTGTCGGAGTACTCGATTCACCAATCGCGAATCGCGGATGCTGACCTCGGTCTAGCATTAAGACGCGCAGGCCCTGAGAAGCAAGAACTGCTGCTAGAATACTCCCCGAAAAGCTGCTTCCCAGGATGGCTACATCATATTGATTCTGCATTTTCTGTTTTATCGTATTCGAGCATTAGTAAGGGTGGGCATTAGTAAGGGTGGGCATTAAAGTCTAATGCAATTACAGTCAAAGTTATCCAAGGGAATTTGTTTTTGGAGGATGCACATTCTTTCCAATCTTTCTTTGCGAGGTATTCGACAGACAGAGCAGTGACCAGGCAACTTCTCCCAATTCCACAAATCAACCGTAATAATGGCATCGCTTTTTTCTACCATCGTTGCCAGAGCAACTTCAAGGTCATGAGCGGTGATCAGGGGAACTCGATGTTCGCTGGAGAGTTGGTGTAGCGGTCCATGATCCGTGCGAGTTGGTATGATGCTGCAATGACGAACGCCACAGAGGCCCGCGAATTCAATAGCAGCCAAACAGATTTGCAAAGATTCGGAATAGGTTGTGCCCGGTAATCCCAAAAGGAGAAATACTCGGATGTCGATACTCCAATGCTGCAATTGGCGCGTCGCATTCTGAAAGTCGTCCAGAGTCATACCCTTATTGAGCCAACGGAGCATCGCGGGATCTGCAGTTTCCAAACCCATGGCGATTTCAAGTTGGCCTTTTAAGGCCGTGGAGAATTCCAATATGGACTCGGACGTTAAGCGGGGATGGTTTTCTACAATAACCCGCTCAAAATCGTTCAGGCGACTGGCGATCGGAATCAGATCCGTGGTGGGAACATTGTAGGGATCAAAAAAGTTACTGCTGTTGTAAAGCTTTATCCAGTGTTGAGGTAAATTCTCGATTTCTGCGTTGACGGGGAGTGGCAAGTGCCAAGGTTCTCGGATCGCGTGGTCGATTTGCGTTATCAGGTCGCCTGGGGAAGTTGCGTGATCGAGTGTATGCCTCCATAAATCGCACATCGTACACGTGAATCGGCACTCGCTTCCCGCGAGAAGTACAACCCGCGTTGGAACAATTTGGCTAGGTTTTGCGACTTCAAACTCGTCCCACTGTGCAATAGTTTTTTGGGGATCGATGGCTTCCTTGGGGCCGCGACCGGAGCGGACTTCAGGACGTGTCACAGGAGGTGGCAGCTTGTAACTCATTGCAGCATGACGATACTAGAGGAGATTCGTAGAAAAACTAAGGAGTCATTCGCTTCAGATTTTGGTAAACAACGGAGCATTTTGCATTTATCATCTTCCGACGGCGTTAGCCGCGGTTTTCACGCATCCACCGGCTGCATCAGCCACGTTTGCCTTGGTCGCGTCAACATCAGGGCGTTAGCCGCGGTTGCCACAGTTTTCGGGGATTTGAATCGGCTCTCAGTCTAGAGTGCGTCCGTCCTATTTTGAAGAGCGGTATGCTAGATTAGGTTTCGTATCGCGCCTAGATACACAATGTTTCCAGCATGCAGTATAGTGTCTCCAAAACAACAGAAATCTAGAGGAGTCTGCAATGGGATATTACATCGGTATCGATATTGGCACATCGGGTACGAAATCGCTCTTGATGGATGCGGCAGGCAATATAC
>JBIKMB010000396.1:0-3353 GCA_044359485.1 Pirellulaceae bacterium
TAGCCTGTTTAGCAACAGGTCCCATACGAGTGAAATGCGTTCAAACCTCGAATAGTCGTCTAATCAAACATCCTTGCCACAACTCGAAGTAACAGAAAACCCATTTACCTACTCGATGCTTACAGCTTTAGGCACCTCACGGTGAATCAAACGATGTAAACACAAGAAAAAACAAAAACAGTGGTGACTGCCACTTGCACATCCCAGGACTTCATAGTCGACGGCGGTAACGGGGCCGCCGCCAAAAAACTATGATTTCAAAATCCGCGTCATCGGCGGCTCCAGTTCACCGCTTTGATATGTCTTTTCTTGATCATCCGAATTGCTCTCCCCAGTGCTTGCGATCATCACCGACGCCCTCCGCTGTTACTTGACGAAGTCTCGATAGCGTCGTCATTGCGTTTTCCGCAGAGAACCCGACATATCGAAGAAAAGCATAAGTAATCATTCCGGTTCGATGAATCCCTGCGGAACAATGAACGTAAATGCATGCGTGACTGTCCAACGCTGCGCGTACAACATCAAACGTCTTAATGACTGCCGCACGTCGATCTTCGGATGGCGGGTCGGCGGAGTGGAAGGGCAACCAAATCCAGTCAATTCCTGCGCCTTGAACTTCTTTGCCGATGTCCTCAGCACCCTCCGATTCTGACAATAAAGTCAGAACATGCGTCACGCCAAGATTGCGAAAACTCTTGATGATCTTGATCTTGGGACGATGACCAATCGCCAGATGCCCCTGAAGGACGGGAATACCGTTGATCGGGGACTCCACGGTGGTGCTCTGTACGGTCCGTAGTTTTCCGATTAACGGACCTAGCGTTTCGCGCGCGTTTGGCGATTGGGTCATAGCGGATTGGATCTCCGCTAGTAACTGATCGATCGACGGCGAGTCGAGGTAGTCACCGCGAAACTGCAAAGCGGCTTCAACCTTACTGACAAGTGATTCGACGTTGAAATTAGATTTAGACATAACGTTTCCGTTCACCCAGCCCGCGAAGTGAACGCTTCCATTTCAAAACCGACCGACCGCGGGCTTGGGTGCAACGGTTGGTTACCCGTCTTCTTCGGGTGGTTCATATTCGTGAACGAGACGCCATGCCGCAAGTGAAAACGAAGGTGCGTACGATTCAATCAATCCGGCGTGGTCGTGAAGGTAGACATACACAGGGCCGTTCAAGTCGGCAACGTCAATCACCATCTGGTCGCCATCTGCGTACATCCAGTAGTTTGCAAACACAAGATATCTATGACCAGGCTTATGTCTGTCAGATATCCAAGGATGTTCTGTCACGTACACGCCGTTTGAATCGAAACCACCAATTTCGCAACCATCATCAATCTTGATGTAGCGAGCGATCTTTAGGAATGATCGGTACTCTTTCGGTAATGGAATTCCAAGCGTTGTTTCCAATCCAGCGAGTTCATCGTCCGTTGCGCCCGTGTTAGGTACACAAGGGAAGTCGGAAAAATCCTGGTAACCGTTTTGCGCAACGAGCGAACGCGCCGTCTTGAGTATAGCCGCGAATCGGTCTGCGCACGACAGTTCGTCTGCAGGAGAGAAGTCAAATGCAGGAAGGACGCGTTTCATAGGGTAGGTTCGGGCGGGTAACTTGTAATTATTCCGGTCGGGCTTCCGGCAATAATTCCGAAATACTGTTAACTGACCTATTTCCAGTATTATTTCAACTTTTCCTTACCTTGTCTAGAAAATTATTGTCGGAAAGACGTTCCGTCCGTAACCCGTTATTGTCGGAAGGACTGTGGTCACTGACCACATTCTGCGAAGATAGCAAATCGCAACGGATCGTTCCAAATTAAAAAAAACTGCTCGCCAAGGGGTCCTTTGCAATCTACACCAAAATGCCGTGCAACACTGCCAAGCCTGCAAAAGCGGGCCATTCGACTAGCAAACTTGGATTTAATGGGAACGAGAATTTTGTAGTGAAACCCCAAATTCCATAGCAGTGAAAGCCGAGTGCGGATGGATTCGTCGGTTACCAAGCGAAGCCTTCTCAGCGAGCCGACATAGCGCTCAATCTAAAACCGTCCGACGACCTTTTCAGCTCAGCTGAAGCTTTGGTTCGGAATCGTCCTAGAAGACTTCAACGCGACCAGGAACCCCATGGGAGCGCGAACAAAGCCTTGAGCCTTGTAAGCCGATCCCCAGTTTCTCCTCGCTCCGTCTAAACTAGTTCTTGATCTCTTGAAGGTCCTTGCCGAGAACGTAACTGTCCACGAATACACCTTCTGTCGACTTAGGTTGCAAAGCATACGACAGCAAGGCGACTTGCCGCTAAACTTATTTTTATACGCACGAACTAAACCCTGCAGACTACACCAATACAGTTCAGCACTCGAGTTAGCCCGTCACTTGACAGAATGATTTACGTGGTTTGCTCTAGGCTTGGCAACTCACAATGCAGCGCCCAGCAGAGTTACATAATCGTGACTGAAGATGACTTCACAACGTTAACTCGCATTGCGAAGTTGTGGTCGAGGGTTGAAAGGGAGGCAGAGCACATTCATTGTTGAAAACAGGGCGAGTTACGAAGCGGTTCGATCGCGATCGATATAGTCCTCAACAACCCGTTTGGCCATAGCCAGATCAACTCCAGTTTCCAACTTGTAAGCCTTCACAGCCTCAATTTTCCGTCGAGGATCATCCGCGAGCACTTTAATCGACTCGGATAAAGGTGGTGCGTCCTCCAGACTCATAGAATTCTTTCCCAAACCACAATTCATCCTGGCCCCAACCCAAACTCCAATCAGATATCCGATGCTTAAGCCAGTCAGTACTAACAGTGCGTCTCGATTAAGAAACGAGAGGCCTGTTGCCGCAACAAGATTAAATCCTGTAAGCAGACATACACAAACAAATAATGTGACTAGAAGAACCGGTAATTGACTCCATGAGAATCCGGTCAGCTGAAAAGACTTTGCTTGTGGGTCGTGTTTAAAGGAATTTCGGTCATAGTCGTTTTCCATACTATTTGCTCCGAGGAAAGCCAAAAGATTCTCGAGCATTTTGAATTTCGCGACGATTGTTGGACCAATGCTGCGAGTTATCATACTCGATCACTTATTCCAAACCAAGCGAGCCTGTAAATTAGATAACGGGCTTTCAGCGATGCTTATTCGTCTGAATTTCAAGCTCAGTGAACGCTAGATTCTTTGGACGCTTCCACCAAAGTACTTCAAATAGATAACCAAAAAAATATCTTCCGTCTCATCACGCTCACTCGATATTCGGTTCCGCGTGGCAAGAACCGCTAAGCGGAGAGATAAATGGGCAACAGTATAGACTCATGCTCTACGACTGTTGCCCGTTCGCTACTAGCCGAATTTCGGAT